>JAGRAO010000021.1 GCA_020434565.1 Bdellovibrionales bacterium | reverse complement strand
GTGATCAATTTTGGTGGAGCTCAGCTTGAGGCGCTGCTGCTTGCCGTTTCCGTTACTTATAATTCCAAGTTCATGAGTTCGAGAAAGGTGCGCGAGTGTCGAGAGTACATCATTAAATAGAGAGAAGCTCCTTTCGTAATGTTTCAGAAAATATTCAAAAATTGGTCGAGCTTCGGAGTCGGACAGCGTTGCCCCAAATACGGTCCTTACCCGCTTTAGCCTCTGTTCTTCAAAGGACAGGAGACCTTGGGCAAACTCAGCCATCGTTTGTTCAGAAGCGTTATGCCAAAGTGAGCAAAATTCCTCGGGCGAGCAAGAAAGCCTAGAGCGCTCTTTCTCGTAAAGAGCAGCGATGCCTTTCGAGACTGCGAGAGAGTGATCAACAATCGTGTCATCGAGATCAAAGAAAACTGAGGCCACTAGTCAGTCGTTTTCTCGTCCGGTGTTTCACTCGACTGTCCCTGGTCCACGAGCTCAAGAACGCGTCCTTTTATCTCCTCAAAGAGTTTTGGGAGGTCTATCCCGAGTTTAAACGCAACCGCGTAGTTCGCTCCGAGAGTTATAAGGAGAAAAATAACAAAGGCAATCACACTCTTTCTGATTTGGGATCCAATTACATCTTCCAGTCGGCCCCGGTGAATCTGGTGTCTCAACATCTTTAAGCCGGAGCCGATGTTAATAGCAGGCGAAGGCTTAGACTGAAACGTTCCAAAAACTGTGACAGTTTCTCCATTCTTAACGGTCGTTTCGTACAACTTGTAGAAGCGGTTCCTCAAAAAAGAGAGTAGCTGTTTTTCCTGTGGTGTTGAGAGCATTGCCTGCTCCTTTTGAACCTGTTCACTCCATTCATGTTCGTCTTCGTCAAGATCGGAAACGTTCTCTGGGTCTCCGAGTTCATCGCCTGCTTGCTCGATATCTGAGTGAAAGTCTTCTTGTTCGGGAATAACAAGTGATTTGTCTCTAAAATCAGCTTGGACAGTTCCGTCGTCATCTTTGAGGACGGCGTTAAGCTCCTTCATGATTGTCAGAGGGTTACTTGACAGCTCTTTGAATGGCGCTGCGGCTAAATACTTTGCCGCTCGAACATAGGCTAATTCGTCTGTGACCCGTTTCGCCTGGATATGAGCCAAGAGTGGAAACCCGACTACTCGAGCTGAGCCAGTCCTTCCACTAATTGCACATGGCGTCATGAGCATCCCCTGAAAGTCCATCTTTGTTGTGGTTCCGCCATCGCTACTTTGAGAAGCTTGCTCCCGCTTCACTTCGTATTCAACGATTACGGCTTCTTCTCCTGAGAAGGGAGCGATGAGCGGTTTCTCGGATGCCCGAATATTCCCAGAGACTCCGATGTAATCACCATCTCGTGCGCCTGAAATAGATTTGCCAGCAGCGCTCTTTTGCCTCAGGGCGAGCCAGATGCCTTGAAAGTTTGCGACCACAAGCACCCATAAAAGTCCCAAGACGATAGGGAGCCAATACTTCACCTCGTCCAACGGTGATTCGTTGAAGAGAATGTAATATCCGATGCCAGATGCTATCCAGAGAACGATGAGAAAAAGACAACTTTGTTTCATGTTACCGAGCTCCAAAAGGTGGCGTGGCAACTCCGGAGCATTTCAGTTGTGGAGTACGTGCCACGATCGCGGGGTAAACGCTATCCTAGAACGACTGACCGGTTCTAGAGCATTCCCCGAGAATTGCAGGGAGAAGCCGTCCAGAACGTTATTCTGCAGAGTTTCTGCCCCGTTTGAGTCAGGGCGTCCGCAGGAGTCGCTCTCGAAGGTCGTTTGGAAGGAAGCTCGCCTCAAAGTTTAATTTGCAGAGATCTTCTTGGGTAAGCTCCGGACAAAGAGACTGAGCAAGCTCAAATTCATTCTCAAGAGTAGTCGCGAAGAATGTCGGGTCGTCAGTATTAAGGGTAACGGGAATACCCGCTCCCACGATCTGCTGGAGAGGGACGGCGTGAAGCGCTGGAAAGACTCCAGTGCGAAGATTGCTAGAGATACACACCTCAAGTGGTATCTGCCGTTCGGCGAGATATTCGAGGAGTTTGGGGTCTTCAGCTGCTCTGACCCCGTGGCCAATACGATCTGGGGAGATTCTCTCGATCACTCTCCACATTTCGGCAGGTCCGCATGTTTCTCCACTGTGGATAGATATTTTCAATCCCGACTCGCGAGCCAGCGAAAAGAAGTGCGCAAAATCTTCACCTGGAAAGTTCGTTTCATCTCCACCAATTGTGACGGCAGAAAAGACTTCTGATGAATACTGAAGGATGTCTTGAAGCAGATTTTCGGCAGCAAGCGCACCAAAATTGCGAACGGGATCAAGCGTAAAGAGGAGATACGGTTCTTTGGAACTCGAACGTGACAGAACGAGCTGCTCAAGAAGGCTGAGCAACGGGATTCCCATCATAAGGTATTCCGAAAGGCTCACGGTCACCTCGCAAAAACGATATCCTTGTTGTCGAAGCGAAGCCTTTGTCTGAGAGAGGAGCCTCGAAAAATCCTCGGCGCTCCGTACCAATGAAGCAGTGGTGATATAGCTCTCGAGAAACTGATCAAAGGAAGAATAGGAAAAGAGTTGGTTGAGAATTTCTTCTGGAGAAGCAATGCCAGGGGAGAGGAGCTCTTTAAGTATCGGACCAGCAAAACGACTCGAGAAAAGCCGATTCTGGAGAGTGCTAGAGAAGGGTTGAAAGAGATCTTTTCGCCCGAGGTATTTTGTGATTTGGGCAAGAAAATACTCTTTTGGTGCAGCGCCACGAAGGTGGAGATGAACTTCGCCCTTTGGAAAAAACGTCATCTGCTCTTTCTCGCTCGAAGGAAAAACACAATCGCTGCTATACCAAGAAGCGGAAGTGAACACGCAAAGATCAGAAAGGGGAGAGAGGGAAGGGCAGGTGATGTCATCGTATTCGTTCGAAGTGCTCTGTACGCGTCTGAGAATTCCAACCCATCAAGAAAATTAGAAAACGCGCTCTCTGTATCTTGAGCACCACCCGCACGGAAGACCTCGGTGATGTGCACCAGGTTTTCTCCACGGTAAAGTGTCAGTACTTCGGCGAGATAAGCCGTGTCACCTTTTGCAAAGTGTACGGTCGCGCGCAGCGCAGCGACCGCTCCCTGAAGCTTGAAGGTTTTGAGCGAAGCGATCTGAAGCCCAGAGAGGCCCACTCCTGCGTAGCTTCTGAGGAGCCTCTCGCGCCACCGAGAGAGTTCTGAAAGCGGCAGGGAATCGCCAGCAGGCTCCAGGACGATAGTGAGCGTAGGGTAGCCGCCGCCTGGTGTGTTGGCCAGCACCAGCAAGGCTGCGGGAGAGGGAGGTCGCACTTCCTGCCACTGAGATCGATCGAATCGGACCTTCATTCCCACTGACGTTAAGTCCCTTGTGTGCAGTTCCACCGCACTCTCAGCCGATTCTGGCTGTTGAGCGGAGACATTTACGAACGGAAAGATCAAAAAAAGAAGAGCAAAATTCCATGAGAGAAAGCTCAAGTTTCGAAGAGACTCCGGGGACCGTGAGGGATTTCTGGGAGAGATCGATCGTGCAGTGAATCCGTCAGAACAGAGCTGGGAACGAGGCGAGGGGAAGTAGTTTAACATATTGCAATCACTGGCATTTTAGTGGGGATGCAAGGCTCTTCGAGTTGCTGCTTCTTTTGATGCTATCGAAGTCTTGAGTCGAAGAACAGTCCGCTGAATCGACTCGAAACCTAATCTGAGCCCCGTTTTTAGCGGTTTTTGATGCGTGTATAGCAGAAAAAAGTGAAAAAATATTGTTGCTTTCATTTTCGAAATGCATCTATAAACAGCTCGGAAACCCCTTAAATCGGGGGTTCTGAGAGCTTTTTGCACTGACAAAGCAAAGCCGTTTCGGCGAGAAGTTGTTTCTCTCTCTCCGGATCACCAGTTACTGTCAGTATTCGATCTCGTTCCAGATCGCTGTGAAAGCCCCTATCGGAGCTCGAGTGAACCGGAGAGATCGGCCCACACATTAGGAGAATTGTTCTTATGGCACGTAAAGTTGCAAAGAAAAAAGCGGCAGCAAAAAAGAAAACAGCTAGCCGACGACCAGCAAAGAAAGCAGCTGCTAAGAAAAAGCCAGCTGCAAAGAAAAGCACAGCCGCAAAAAAAGCAGCCGCCCCTAAGGCAGCTGTTAAGAAGGCCCAGCCAGTCAAGAAGCCAAAGGTTCGTAAGGCAAGTAAGCCTCGAAACGGTGGCTCATTGAGCTACACCCAATCTGAGTTCCTCGATAACCTCGCTCAGTTTTGTGGCCTCGACAAGAAGTCACAAGCAAAAGAGCTTTGGGAAGATGTGTCTCTGTTCATCACTGACGCACTTGCCAAGGGATATCGTGTTCCTCTCGTGGGCCTCGGAAAGATGTATGTCCGAAAGTCAAAGGCTCGCATGGGGCGCAACCCAGCAACTGGAGAGATCATCCACATTGCAGCCAAAAAGCGAGTTCGCTTCACAGCAGCAAAGGCTCTGAAGGATTCAGTGCTTTAGTATCTTGCTCTCTTTGAGAGTTTGATACCTCCGAAGCCACCCTTTATGGGTGGCTTTTTTTTGCGTGACAGTCACGACTTTTCCACTTTTACGAAACATTCTCCGGCGCCAGTCGATTACTGATGCATGCCGAGAAGAAAAAGAGTGGTAATCCCGGGATTACCCCATCACATCACCCAACGGGGAGGCCGGAAGCAGGACGTCTTTTTCAGGCCCGATGACCGGCTGTTCTATCTCAACTTGCTGAAAGAGAGTGCTGAGCGCTACGGCGTGTTACTTCTCAGCTACTGTCTGATGACTAACCATATTCATCATCTCCTCGTGCCCCTTCGAGAGGACTCCCTGCGATGGACAATGCAGCAAACTCATAAACGCTATGCGGACCGAATAAATGGCCGCGAAGGGTGGTCGGGGCACCTCTGGCAGCAGAGATTCTATTCTAGTCCCGTCGATGAAGAGTATTTCTGGATTACCCTTCGATACATACAAAGAAATCCGGTTGAGGCGGGAATTTGTAAACGAGCGGTTGATTACCGTTGGTCTAGCGCTGCAGGCCACTGTGGCGTGCGATGCGATCCTCATATTACGACCGAACCAGGTTGGGGTGAAAAGTTGCGAGCCCGAAGGGATTGGCTGAGTTGGCTTGAGGAGGCAAATATGGCGGACGAAGTTTCGCTGCTGAGGAGGCAGACACTTCGCGATCTTCCTACCGGATCAGAGGCATTTCTGGATGAACTTGAGCAGAGGTATGGTATCGATGCTCGGCCGCCGAAGTTGGGTAGGCCAAAAAGGGAAAAGTCGTAACTGTCACGCTTTCGAGAAGTTCATCCGCTCGGAATCGACGTCGAGCCCATCGAACCGTACCCGGATGGTTTGGCCGCGACGAAAATCGCGTGCGTGCTTTGAGGTCCCTTCGAGCTTCACCACGCCCCAGCGATGAAAGCCAGGAACGGAGACATACAGCTCGTTATCAAATTTCCTCGCTCGTTTTACTCGTGCCGTGAACTCCCTTCCAAGCTTTGGCTCCTGCTCTTTTAAGTCCAGATAAAACCGCAATTTGTGGAATTTATAGTCGGTTCGGCGTTGGTTCTCGTTACAGTAGTCTTCGAGCTCTTCGAGCTGTTCTGAAGTGAATCCCTTTTCCCCAAGAAGGAGAGATCGCACCTGAATCTGATTTATCCAGCCCGGGCCACGAATTTTGAGACGGGCATACGCTCCGAGTTTAAGAGCCGAGTGCCCATCATTGACGTCTGAGTAGTATCCCCGTTGGTACAACACACTGAGCAGCTCCTCAAGTAGATCTTCTCGCCCGATCTGAGAGAGCCGATCAAGAGTCTGGCTCATCGCATCACGATCGGAGAAAATCCCGAGGTCACACGGCACCCCAGCATTTGAAATTTCATCAACCAGCCGTTGGACGATCTCTCGGGTGGGGCCAGTGTGTACGCGGTAGAGAAGCGGAATCGGTGTCTTCGCTTCTGCGTTGTAATCTTCAAAGACCTTTCCCAGGATGTGCTGAGAGAGAATCGAGAACTGTGCTACGACCTCTTCCGCAGGGGTGAGCGTTCCGCGTCCCACAAAGAATCTATTTTTAAGCTCTCCGCTTTTTAGAACGGATGCAAAATGTGAGAGCTCCTCGAGTTTTTCGCTGTAGCGGTGGCCTCGTCGCCCCGAAAGGATCTCGTTTGCTTGATCGTAATTCAATTGACAATGATTCTTCATTCGAACGATCGAGAGATCATATTTGAGAATCTCTCCTCGCGGACTTACTTCAGCAGAACTCAAAATAACGTAGCGATCCTTTCCTTCAAGGAGAGCCGCCTCTCCTTCAACGTGTTCTCTCGGGAAAACACTTAAGCTCACCCCGTTCGCGTAGATATCTTCGCCAGCGTGTTTAGCGTACTCAGCGAGGTCATTTCCCGGTTTGACTCGTCGATAGAGAGAGGTGCCAGTCATCGCAAGAAAGTTTCCATTGGGAAGGGGCTCAACTGCGATGATGTCCTCTGGGTTCTTCGTCTTAAGGTTATCAATTGCAATTGCTTCTACTGCGGTAAAGTCTGGAACATCGAGTTCAGAAAGCGGCTCACGATACTCTGGGCGAAGAAGGGGTCGCTTTACGCCGTGAACAAATTCTTCCATCTCCGGCAGAAGTGAAAAGTTTCTTAAAATTCCGTCTCTGTCTGCTAGGGGACGGAGCTGACTTTTGAGGTCTTCGCGGCACGAATCAACTTGAAAGGTGACGACGCAATCAAACTTGTCTTGGAGCTTTTCTTTCCATTCTCGAAGCGAGCCCGATGCCTCCGAGCTTGTTTGGACACGTATTATTGCAACCGTTACTCCGTACGATTCGTGAGCGGGAGAAAAGGCCACTTTAATGGGAGCAACACCATCAGGTGCTGTCCGTTCCACCATTTCGTAAAAGGAATGAAAATCAAAATCTCGAGATCGAGAGAATGAAGTGCCGCCGAAACCATCCCGCCTATTGTCATACGGCTCTCGAGGTTGGGAAAACTCCAGGGTGAGCGGATACGGAGTAGCAGCTTCTTTGAGCTGATTCTCAAGGAGATCAAAATGAACGTTTTTGAAGCGAATAGGATTCGTGATACGGACGACGAATCCGCCATCTCGAAAATCAATTTCATGTTGAGGGAGCCAGGTCGGAATTTGTGACTGAATGTGCTTGGCTGCTTCGCACAGCTCGGGAGAGCCGGCGGGACCGCAGATACGCTCAAGCAAGCTACAGGATGTCGGAACGGAGAGATCCGAGAAGCGCTCTGACTTCGGCGACGGCTCAGGGGGTGGTAGGTGCACAGCTTACATTCCAGTCGTTTCTGGGATTGTAAGGAAATGCAGAGCGATATCAAAACGCAAGACCAGAGAATTGTTCCTAAGGTGCCGCATTGAATCTCCATAATTCAGAAACATTCCTCTTGAGTCTGGGGTTGTTTGAGCCACGGGAGAAGTTGGGCCAACTCTTGGGATTTCCTATGGGACTTCTGCTTGAGAAACCTGGTTTCTTGACTAGTGCCTAACAGCCCATAGAATCTCTGTCGAGAAGAGAGGCTGGAATTTATGACAATTGAACGCACCGTCCGCAGTCAAATTGCGCCCGCAGAGAAGCGCCTTGTTCTCGTTGATCCTTCAACTTCTCTTAGCTCTGCTGAGTTTGGGCCTGCCCCGGCAGAACAACGCCGCCGTCTCCAGGTAGCTGAGAGAGTCGTTGCTCTGATGGACGGAATCGACATCAATAATGCTCTCGAGTTTCAAGCGGAGGCCTTAGCAATTGCTCGGGAGTGGGAGGTCGAATTTCACAAAAGTGGCCTTGCTGCTCCTACCCCCGAGGACGAAGCCCGTTTCGATCAGATGTTTGGATCTCAGAGTGTTCGAGAGGCCTTCTCTGAGCTTGCAGAGATAGTCATCCAGGTTCTCCAAGCAGGATCACTTGCGGGAAATCCCGGTCACGATCTGCGGCACATCCTGATCAAGGACCCAACGGACGCGCTCGCTTTTTCGATAGAAGAGGGCCTTCAAGGATTTCGAAGAACCTTTGTACTCCCCGCCTTGCTTCACGATATAGGACTCATTCCAGATGCTTGGATGTCTTTCAAGAAAGAATCCGGCATTCTTGGCAAAGACCATCCAGTTCTTGGCTTCTATCTCGTAAAGCAGCTCTATGATCTCTTTGATCGCAAAGGCAGTAGTATTCCCCTCGAACTTCGAGACCAGCATTTATATGCAATCCTTGCGCATCAGCGAGGGAAGGCCAACGGGAACTTTATAGCAGAAGCCGTTATGCGAGCGGATAGAGAACAGCTCGTAGGAGCTGAAGGAATCGAGAGAATGATAGCTCACGATGTGCATTTTACTGGTTGCGCCCTCAGCACAACGATAGACGGGCAGCGTTCCGAGGGGAGTTTTCCAAGGGCAATTCAACTTCCGGCACCAGGAACTGCAGAGGATACTGATCTGATGCACCACATAGAGTTTTATGCCAGAAACTTGTATCCGCAGATAGGATCGCAAGGAGAGCGTCGTGCAAACGAGAGAAAAGCGATTAGCGGAAAGTTCTTGTGGCTTGCCTCAGCTCCAGACGCGCGTCGACAGATTTTTGCTCCAGAGGAGAAGGGACAGGCTGCTGTGCAGGAAGGGCACTGGTCGAAGAAGCCGTTTTCCCAAGAAGTATGGAATATGATTCAGCGGGAACCTAGTCTCGAGACTCGCCAACGAATGGAGTATCTCAAGGAGCGATATGGAGTGGAGGCGCTCCTTTTTCTCATGGTTACGCCCACCTTGGCGGCTAATCCTGATGCCCCAACACCGAGCGAGATAGTTTTTCGTTCTCATAGCGGAAGAACGGTTTGGGAGACACTCCGTTCTGAACTCCAAGCGCTCACAGAGCCTGAGGCCGTTGCTCTTAAAGAAGGACTTGCGTACGCGATCACTAAGAGAGAGGAGCAAGAGAAAGTAGACCTTTCGGTTCTTACTCGAGTACTCGAATTGTATCCAGATGCACGAGAGGTCGAGGCTCAAGTAGCCCAAGCCATACTTCGGAACTGGAATAAGCTGACCCACGATTCAGTGTCAGGTTAGCTTGAAGCCTCTTAAGAGAAGCACTTCCAGTCTATTGAAGCCGCTGAACGATTTTGGCATTCCAGGCAATAGGAATCCTCTGTCCTCGGAGGAGAGTTGCGGTTTGTCCTTGAAGGATCGCTGAGAAGAATCCTCCTGGCTCTCGGAGGCATTCGAACTGAACCTTCTCACGGGAGATAATCTGAGTTCCCGAGCGCTCGAACGAGAAAAAGACCTCCTTGGATTTCACTCGTGCTTTTGCGGCATTGATATCGATGACGTAGCGTTTTAACTGTCCATCGCGGCAGGTCTTTCCAAAGGAGGTAAAGAAAAAGCGGAACCGAATGGTCGTAGCGAGATCACTCTCAGTAGCACGAAAACTTTGAAGCAAACGCTCTCGTTCAGATCCAGTGAGAACTTGATCGTAGAGATTCAGCACCACCTGTTGTCGAGTGTCATCCAAAACGGCGACGACATCTTGGATGGCAAACGTGTTCTTGCCGATCCGAATCTCACCGGAAAAGCCTTCCGGGATAGGTGTTGTCGGGATCTTTCCGGAAGGTGACTTACGAGCGCCGGAGAGGACAGCGAGTCCGTCATCAATCGCTGGAAGCGATTCGATAGGAGTCGCCTCGGGTATCTCTTCATCTGGGATAGGCGAGAGCGTCGGCTCGGCGGCGGTTTCTTCTGGGGTCAGAGTTTCCTCGGGAAGTGGTTCCTCCGGAAGGATCACGTCGGTTGTAAACTCGATTGAGGAAGGTCGCTCATCTTGCGAATAATTGCCTCGACCGCGCTCGAGAATGCCGACAACAACCGTGAGAAGAAAAATTGCGGCTGCTCTCGGAAGCCGGTTTACTCCCGGAATCATCATGACTCTTGTTTGGGAGAGTCTGTCGTGCAAAGTCTGGCGCTCGAGGGAGAAAAATCGATAAAGAGGATCAACGAAAGAAAAGCAGAGTGAGCCGAAAACACACAGCAAGGCGAGTGCGAGTGAACCTCCAAGCGCAAGTGCACCAGCTAATCCAAGTCCAAGGAAAGGTAAGTTTTTGTAGGCGTTCCTTGAGAATGCCTCCGAAAGTGAGAGTGGCGCGAGTTCCTCTGTCCTTACTCGTAGCCCCATAATGAGTTTTCCAGGGGTTGCTGCAAGTGCAGAGCATTCAAAGAGCGCTCCATATGCGACATAGGTAAGGGAGGGGAGGAGAAGAATAAGTTGAAAGAGCCACTTTCCCGGAGTCTCACCCGGAAGCTGATGGCCGCTTTCGAGGGCCTCTCCCATTTTAAGAAACTGTGAAAGATTGCCACCAAAAGAGGAAACACCAAAGGCCACAGAGAAAATCATTAGGCCAAGCAGCAACCCAATAGCGATTCCTCCGAGGCTCCCATCGAGGAGGAGAGCAAAGAAGCGCCAAAAGAGGCCAGATGGCCGCTCAGGTTCAGGCTCGGACGGCGCAAGATCAGTTGAGTCTATTTCTCCAGATGACAAGCGTTCTTCTTCGTCAATCTCCATGCTCTACTCAGTGATGATGGCCGCTCTCTGACGGGTCGTGAAGTGACTCCAGCAAGACCTCTGCGATGTCTCGAACGGAGTGGGTCTCCTCTCGATCGGTGAGCTTGACCCCGTCTTCAATCATCTGCATGCAGAATGGACATGCCGTGGCGATTTTTTTTGCGCCAGTTGCAGCGAGCTGATTGACTCTCTGGACGTTAACTCGTTCCCCAATTTTAAGATCCATCCAAAAGTGTCCACCGCCTGCTCCGCAACAGAGACCTTTGTTTTTACTGGCCTCCGGCTCAAGGATAGCAAGCCGCGAGTTCGCTTTGAGCGCATCACGGGGTGCTTCGTATTCGTCGTTGTATCTCCCAAGGTAGCACGGATCGTGAAATGTAATCTGTTCTGCTGATTCGCGGATCTGCAGGGTGCCGTTTTGAACCAGCCGCTTTAAGAGAACTGAGTGATGGATGATCTCTGGTTGCCTGCCTTCACCGAGGTTTCCAAATTCGGGATACTCATTTTTGATGGTGTTAAAGCAATGAGGGCAGTTCGCAACGAGTGTCTTGAAAGAAATGCTCTTCAGCGTTTCGATGTTCTTTTTCGCCAAAGTTTGAAAGAGGTTTTCTTCGCCAAGTCGTCTCGCAGGATCTCCTGAACACCCTTCCGCTGTCCCGAGGATTCCGAAGTTAAGGCCAGCTTTCTTCATGAGCTGAACCAGTGCTCGAGCAATCTTCTGTTTTCGCGGATCGTACGCTGAGACACACCCAACCCAGTAGAGGTAGTCTACTTTTGAACCGGCAGTAAGGAGCGGGATGTCCAGTTCTGCAACCCAGTTGGCACGATCTTCTGGCGCTCCGTACGGATTCTCTCGATTTTCAAGGGCGCGCAGAGTTCCCTGCGCTTCGGAGGGGATTTCACCCTGCATGAGTACCATGTTCTGACGATTTCCCACGATAAGATCGACGTGGTTGATTCCAACCGGACAGGCTTCCACACAAGCGTAGCAGGTATTGCAAGTCCAAAACACATTTGGATCCATCACATCACCCGAGATTCTCGCCTCGGCACTCTCTCCGATCTTTCGAACCGAATGTTGGACCTCCTCATTTCGGGCGCGAAACGTTCCGTTTCCGAGAAACCCTTCCCCTTCCTCGGCGGGTCGAACGCCTGAGCTCCGTTCAAGGTAATTGAGGGTAAGCGAGCTATTGAGTGCTGTCGCTAAAGTGGGGAGTCTGCTCTGTCCAAGCTTTCCCTGAGCAAGAAGACTCAAGAAATGGTTTCTCGTATCGAGCACCATCCACTTTGGTGAGAGCGGTTTTCCTGAATTGTACGCTGGGCACTGTTCCTGGCAACGCCCACAACTCGTACAGGCATCGAGATCGAGAAGTTGTTTCCAGGAGTAGTCACGGAGAGACTCGAGGCCCACTCGGAAATCGTCTTCGCTTCCTTCTGACATTAACTTTTCAAGGTCTCCAGGGGACTGAAGCCTCCCTTTGGGTCGGGAGCGTGGAGCAAAATAGAGATTCGCAGCACTCGCTATCACGTGAAAGAACTTCGAATAGGGGAGAAGCCCGACGAAAACAAAAACGGTTACTGTGTGAAACCACCAGGTGAAAAAGTGAAGAGAGCTTGCAGACGAAGGTGAAAGTCCCCAGAAGAAGTGACTGACGAGATTTCCAATCGGCGAGTAGGTACGCCAAGGGTCATCGGTTACATGGATACGGAGCCCCTCGAGTAGAAATCCCTGCACGCACAAAAGAGCGAGCATCCAGAGGAGATAGGAATCGGCAGCGAGGTTGTGAACGAGATCAGGTTTTTGAATAAACCGGCGGTGAGCAGCGAGCGCGATTCCTACGATGAGCGCAAATCCGAGCAGGTCGCTCATAACTGTTACGGCAAGATAAAAGGACCCCTCGTAGATTCGAATGCCGAGGTCGTGGTCGATAAAAACCATGGTTGTGGTGAACAGCAACACCAGAAATCCAGAATAAATAAGGGTGTGGGTGAGGCCTATCCCAGGCTTTGAGAGCACCTTTCGTTGAAAAAGCACGTTGGTGATAAGAGAGCGGACGCGGGCAAAAAAGTTCTCAGAGCTTGAAGCAGAAGGTGCGGGCTTGCCGGACGCTATCCCTTCGATGTGGCTCACCACGCCGATCGCTGCAACGATGAGCGAAACTGTCATGAGCGAATACATAATCACCCCGGTAAGGGGGGAGCCTACATTCCACAAGATCTCTCGGGTTGCCTGTTCCATAGACGATGCCACTCATTATCCGCCAACCTGGCGCGCTTTTGAGGCTTACGTTATCGTGATAACTCCTTATCACCAATAGAGAATTACGAAACGGCGAAGCCTCTCAGATAGAAGGGCCATTCGGATAAGTATCCTATCTCATTGACAATAGGTGAGAACACCTTACACTAAGAAACTATGCTTATGTCTCGTCTTTAGGGGGTTTCCACATAATCAACTAGAGAGAGATAAGCGTGTACCGGCAGACGTTGGGATTCTTTGAGGTCGCCGGGGGATAACAAAATGCAGCTGTCGTATCGGAACAGGAGGCGGTGAGCCCTTGGGCCGTGGAATGAAGAGAGAGCGCTACGCGCTACTCGTTGGGGAGCTGCAGATTTTTTAAAGGGGCTAGGTGTTTACAGCCTGGCCTAAAAGATTGGACCCAGAGCCTGAACCTTTCTCGCCTTTGTGGTTGAGAGTTCTTGAGAAGCTTGCCTTCTCCACTTCTGTACAGGATTCGCTTACCGCTGCCTTTACCTCTGTTGGGTACCTCAACTGATACATCTATGAATGTTAACCTGAATCTTTGGGCATTTATTATTGCGTTTATCGGAGCCACTATCGGCTACGCGTGGTCCGTGCTTCTCTCGGTTTCTATCCTCCGAAGCCGGCGTAGCAGAATGGAGGAGATGGAGCATACCTTCTTCTCCAGTCCAAAAACGGCACAGCTTATTCTCGATAACGGCGAGCGATACCTTCTTGTAGCGCAGATCGGAAAGCTCATCTCCGGGCTCCTCCTCGGGATGATGACCCTTCGATTTATTGAGCCGCTTGTCGCGGTGTTCTCGGTTGGCCTTAAGTCCCCAGCTGGCGGGCCACTTGTTACAGCGATCGGACTCTTTGCCTCCCTCTTTCTTGTGAGTGTGATTGTGCTCGCGGCAGTTCAGTTTGCCAAAGTCATTGCTTATCGACGTCCTGAGTTTTGTCTCTGTATCTTTGGTCGTCTTTTTGTGGCTTTTGCTGCCCTCGTGCATCCCCTTACGTTCCTGGTAAGTAAATCGGTAGGGGCGATTCTCCGGATTTTGAGGCTCAAACCACCAGAAGAACGTGAACTCGTCCTCTCTGCTGAAGATATAAGCGAAGCAGTGCAGAGAAGTACCGAGGCTGGAGAGATCGAAGAGGCCGAACGTGAACTCATTGAGGGGGTCTTGAGTTTCTCTGAAACGCTTGTGGAGGAAGTCATGACTCCTCGCGCTGATGTGACCTGCGTAAACCTTGAAGACTCGCTAGAGGATATACTTGCTGTGTTTGGCGAAGCAGGTTATTCGCGAGTTTTGGTGATCGGTGATCATCTCGATGAAGTGAAGGGATTGCTTCTCGCTAAAGATTTGGTTCCTCTCGTTGGAAAAGATGCCTCCCATTTTCGAATTGAAGATTATCTGCGTAAGCCATTGTATATCGATGGGTCAGCTCGGATCGGAAAACTCTTTCGTCAGTTTCGAGCTCAGGCCGCCCACTTCGCGGTCGTTCTCGATGAACACGGAGGAGTCGACGGTGTTATCACGATGGAGGACCTGATCGAGGAAATCGTGGGGGATATTTTCGACGAAACCGATACCCCGGATGATGAGGTGGAATTCCGAGAAACCAAATCGGGAGATCTCTTAGTTGAGGGGGGAGTAACCCTTGACGACCTCAAGGAAGAGCACGGAATCGAATTGCCAGAAGGCGAGTACGATACCGTTGCTGGGTTTGTCATTCAACGGGTTGGTCGGATCCCTGAAGAGGGCGAAGAGATCCGCTACAACGGCTCCCTTGTTCGTGTTGAGGAGGTCAGCCAGAATCGGGTCTTGCGGCTTCGGTTTCGGGAAGTCGGCCATCACGCGAAAAACGGGAACTCGGAACATCATTCGCCAAAAGACCCGAAGAAAATTGGCAAGCAGGTGGGCGAACCCCGAGGGAGTTCGGGCGAGCGCGACTTTAACTGATCGCCCTCAACGTACCCATCCGGCTTCCAGAGCCGGTCTGTCCATATATCTGGACCGATAAATTGGTGAATTTTTCTGCTATTTGAGGGCCGTCGACGCATTTTCAGGTAGTTAGCGGAATTGCCCTTTTTTTCAAGAAACAAAACACCACTCCTCAACATCTACATCCAGGAGGACGAGATCTCACTCGAAGCCTCGGCGTTTTGGCCCGCATTACTCATAGAGAGTGCCGGCTCGATAGGTTCAACGTTTTTTCGAAGTTCTGGTTACACCATGGATCAAACAGAAATAGACAACCTCTTCGACTCAGGAGCCACAGAGGAGAAGAAGGGAAAGGGAGCAGCTTCGGAAAAAACATCTGTTGATGCTCAATCACTGGAAGAAAAGGTTGCAAAGAAACTTGAGTCGGTGGCCGCTCGAAAGGATATAGCACCAACGGCTCCCGGTGAAACAAAGGTCGTGGAGACAGGTGACATTACCAAGGGTATCGACCCCGGTCACCGAGGAGAGGTGAGTGTGTCAACGCTTGCTCGAATGATGGGAGTTGCAACAACAAATGAACTCTCCCTCCTTGAAGGCAAGATTGATCTCCTCGCAACCCGAGTAAACGGGCTAACCGTTCGGATGGAAAAAGTTTTAAATGCGATCAGTCGGGTCCCAACGGGTACTGACCTTGATCGTATCGATATTAACATTGGTTCTCTCAAAACAATGATCCGAGACACAATGGAGAAGCTGATCGCCCAAGCTGTAACGGTCGAGACTGGACCGGCGCTCGACGGAAGTAAAATTATGTCGAGTGAAAATCCGTCTGCAAACGGAGCCAAAGCGGCCTCCGACGAATAAAATAACGTCGCTTCATGAAGAGCGGCGGAAGGAAGGTGTCCGAAGTTGCGAATCTTACGGGCGCATCATCCTGAGCGACAAGGAAGACGTGAGCATGGCGAAATCAGAAGGCTCTCAGAAAGAGCAGTCCCCAATGGGCCTAAGACAAAAAATTCAGAAATCCTCCAGTCGAGGAAAAAACTATGTAATGGACTTGAGGATTCACAGTCCTGCGTCGCTCGGTTACCTTGGAATTGAGGGAATTGATACGGCTCCTGCGATGGTTCGACTTGCGAAGGTTAAGGGCCTCGATGTTATAGCTGTCACTGATTTTTATAGCGGTGGATTTATTGATCGGGTAGCAGAAGCTGCCAAAGGGAGTAGTCTTACTGTCATTCCAGGTACTGTTATTCGAGCAACTCTTCCGGTGTGCAATGATGTGACCTTGTTGTGTCTCTTTCCAGAGGAGAGTGGGGGAGCGCTCATCGAGCAGTTTCTTACTTCAATAGGAATGCCGCAAGGTTCGTTTGGCAATCCAACGTATGTCGTGCAGCGAGATTTTCACGCGATCATGAAAAATGTCGAAGAGCTCAACGGTGTGATCATTCCATCTCGAATGGACAAGACTCCGCATCAGATGGGAGCGATTCCAGCGCTTGTTGATGACTTTGGATTTCGAGCTTTTGACTTAGCCTATCCCGATTCCGCGGCCTTTTTTAAGCAGCGCTGGCCAAAGATAAAGTTTCAACTCTTTAGTTTTTCGAACGCAAATGCGCTTGCGCAAGTCGGAAGCCGAATCGCCAAGGTGAAAATGAAGGAAGCTGGTTTTGCAGGCCTTCGGGAAATTATGGCGCGAGATGAGATGAACGGCTAGGGGGCTGTTCTCGTTCTTGTCTTTATTCGGGCTAGACCTCTAATCCTCGAAATGAAAATCCATCCGTTGAAAAGAGGCCTTTGTCGCTCAACTTCAACTCAGGAATAACGAGAAGCGCCAAAAATGAAAGCGTCATGTACGGAGCTGGGAGCTGTGAACCGAGCTCTTTGGCTCTCGAGTCAAGCGCCGTGTAAAGTTTTGCGACTTTGTCACCATCTTCTCTGCTCATAAGCCCGGCAACATCAAGGGGCAAAACGATTTCTTCCTCTCCAGCACACAGCACGAGGCCTCCTCGGTGTTTCATGACGAGCTCAATAGCTCTGCAGATCTCATCATCCGACGCTCCTGCTGCAAGAATATTATGGCTGTCGTGGCCAACGCTTCCCGCAATAGCTCCGTGTCTCAAGCCCATGTTCTTTACGAAGGCGACAGCGGGTGGGGCTTTCTCGTACCGATTCACGTTCACGAGTTTTAAGATGTCTCGGTCAGGGTCTCCCACGATAAATCCATCTTGAACTGTTGGATCCACAATGAGCTCTCGAGTAATGAGCTCGCCCGGGATAGCTTCGATCACCCGAATCTTTCCTCCGTTGTGCCGAACGGCGATGTCGGACGTTCGCACTGGATATTGGGTAAAGTTGTTTATCGGCGCAGCATCCGTCGCTACCTGAAGGAGGGACTCCCCATCTTGAGCTACTTTGGTGCCATCAATGTAGGTCGAGGTTATCTGAAATGATTCGAGATCTCGCACAGTGATGAGATCGGCTGGGTCTCCTTGTTGGAGAAGCCCCACGTTCATCCCGTAGTGTTCAACTGGATTTTTGGTAGCGGCTCGAATGACTTTGATTGTGTCGTGGCCTCGGGCGAGCGCGCGCTGCACAAGTCGGTCAATGTGACCCTCAACGAGACTGTCTGGGTGTTTGTCGTCAGAACACAGCATGATAAACTCTGGGAATTCGTCAATGAGATCAATCAGAGCGTCAAAATTCTTAGCGGCACTTCCCTCTCGTATCGAGATCCTCATACCCCAGCGGATCTTGTCGAGGGCTTCCTCCGCAGTGAAGCATTCGTGGTCTGTCGAAATTCCAGCGCTAATATACTTTCGCGCGTCGTCTCCCCGCAGGCCCGGAGCGTGACCATCCACTCGCTTTCCTTTCGCCCGTGCTATCTCAATTTTTGCCATTAATAACTCGTCACGAGCGAGAACCCCGTCAAAATTCATGACCTCAGCGAGATATCCCATGTCTCCTCGACGGAAGAGTTGGGCGACTTCCTCAACTCCGATAGTTGCGCCTGAACTCTCAAACGGAGTTGCCGGGACGCACGAGGGCACCCCGAACATAAATTTGAAAGGGGTCCTTCGGGCATCATCGAGCATGTACTCGATTCCTTTGACGCCGAGTACGTTCGCTATTTCGTGTGGATCGCTCACCGTTCCGACGGTTCCGTGCCGAACAGCAATTCGCGCGAAATTCTGGGGAATGAGCATTGAACTCTCAACATGGACGTGGGAGTCAATGAGCCCAGGGAGGATGAACTGGCTGTTTTCGGTTGCTTTGCGGTTGATTCGAGAGATAAGCCCACCCTCGATCAAGACCTCTCCCTGAAAGATCTCACCTGACTGAACGTCAACAACGTTTCCCTCAAGGGTCTGAGGCCTCTGCACTGCCATTTTCCGATCCTCTCACTACTTCTCAAGAACGGAGCCAGAGTCTAGCAAACCTCACGAGCTGAGTCAGATCTTCGCTCGCGAGAAAGCTCTCTTTTGAGTCTGGGATTTGAAGGCTCTTCACCCGACAAATATGCGTATAATCGATTATTTATCGGGGGAGACCTTCCCGCGCCGCGAAAATCCACTGAGCGAGGTCGGAAAAAATCGAAAGAGGGCTTCGTTTAAAGCTCGATTCCTCATGCTGCCGAAAAGGAAATAACCCTCAGTTCTCACTAAATTCTAACAATATAACACTAACCTCTTTGCCTTTAAACGATTATGGTTTCCGCGCAAACTTAGGGAGAATCTCTCCCTGCAAAAGGAGAAAAACGTATGAGACAACGCATAATTTCGTGCGCGCTGCTGATAGTGTGCGCCGCATTGACAGTTGCACCGTCTGCATCAGCTCGTGATCGTATCCAAATCGTGGGCTCTTCTACTGTGTACCCATTCGCAACAGTAGTCGCAGAGAGGCTCGGTAAGAAGCCAAACATGAAAACTCCGGTTATCGAAAGTACCGGTACTGGTGGTGGAATGAAGCTCTTCTGCGCGGGTGTGGGAGAACAGTATCCGGATATCACAAACGCCTCTCGTAAGATGAAAGCTTCTGAGTGGGAAATGTGCCGAAACAATGGCGTCACAGAAATCGTAGAAGTAACCGTTGGAAACGACGGAATTGCTTTTGCAAACAGCCGCCAAGGAAAGCACTATAATTTTTCAAAAGAACAGCTTTGGACAGCGCTTGCCGCGAAAGGACCGAAGCCTGAGCTGTGGAGCCAGATCGATAAGTCTCTCCCAGCAACCAAGATCAAAGTACTTGTCCCGCCTCCCACTTCAGGTACTCGAGATGCGTGGAACGCTCTCGTAATGGCTGAAGGGTGTAGCGCCTCTGTAAAGAGCGCGAACAAGGAAGAGTGTGAGTTGCTCCGTGAAGATGGCGCAGTTATTGAAGCTGGCGAAAACGACGCTTTGATTGTTCAAAAGCTCTCAGCTGATCCAAGCGCCTTCGGAATTTTCGGATTTAGCTATCTTGACCAAAACAGGGACAAGATTCAGGCCGCTGCAATCAACGGAGTTGAGATCTCTCTTCCAGCGATTCAAGACTACTCGTATCCAATCGCACGACCACTTTTCTTCTATGTGAAGAAAGCTCATATCGGCGTTATTCCTGGAATCCGGGAGTACATCAATGAATTCACAAGCAGTTCAGCGATGGGTGACGAAGGATATCTCGCTGATGTTGGTCTCGTGCCACTTCATGCGAGTGAGTTCAACAAGGTACGAGCAATTGCTCAGGCGTTGACTCCGATGGAAAACGTTTCGTAGTTGTTTTCTTCTTTGCTTCGTTAGCAGCAGCGGGAGGCCAGCTGCCTCCCGCTGCTTTTGTTGTCTTTTGGTACCACCCGCTGTGTCAACAACTCCTTGGCTTCTCTTTTTCGCTCTGACCTACGTCGGATATCTCGTTGGGCTCAAGCGAGCCGTAGCGCTTGCCCGTTCAGGTGAGCAAAAGCTCTGCTCTCTTCCTCGCTACTACGGGTACTATGTAGCGCTTTGGACCTTTGTCCCTGCGGCGCTCTTTTTCTTTCTCTGGCGAATTGTTGAACCGAGCGTCCTCAGGCATTTTGCCCTCGGGAGTGTCTCCGGAGAGAGCTTAGAAGCGCTTGATGAATCTCAGCTTCGATTGTTGTGGAGCAAGATTCAAAACGCGGCCGCCGGGGTAATTTCTGTGCAGAGAGTCGACCCAGAATTCCGACCAGCCGTTTCTACCCTTGGCGATTTGAGTTCAAAGAGTGGAACTGTGCTTCTTGCTCTGTTTTTTGGGGTATCTGTGCTCACTTTCGGTGTCTCAATATCGAGAATCAATTTCGAACTTCAAGCACGTAAGTTCGTGGAGCGTGCCGTTCGGGTAGGGCTCTTTCTCTCTTCTCTCATTGCCGTTCTGACGACAGTCGGAATCGTTTTCTCGCTTATCTTTGAGAGTTTTCGGTTTTTTCAAATCGTTTCTCCAATTGACTTTCTCTTCGGCCTCAAGTGGAGCCCGCAAATCGCTATGCGGGCCGATCAAGTGGCGAGTGCTGGGGCTTTTGGGGCCGTGCCGCTCATTACTGGCACAGTGCTTATTGCATTTCTCGCCATGTGCGTCGCGGGACCCCTTGGTCTTTTGTCTGCTGTGTACCTTAGTGAGTATGCCTCAAAGCCGCTTCGGAAGTGGGCAAAGCCGATGCTTGAAATCTTGGCGGGAATTCCCACGGTTGTTTACGGCTTCTTTGCTGCTCTCACAGTCGCTCCGTTTATTCGGCAGGTGGGTCAGTCTATAGGCCTGACTGTTTCGTCTGAAAGTGCGTTGGCGGCGGGGGTAGTCATGGGAGTGATGATCATTCCCTTTGTCTCTTCTCTCTCAGACGATGTGATCAACTCGGTCCCTCAGCGGCTTCGAGATGGTTCTCTCGCGCTTGGCGCGACTAAGTCTGAAACCATTCGCCAAGTCATTCTTCCGGCAGCCCTTCCGGGAATTGTTGGAGCGTTTCTCCTCGCTATCTCTCGTGCGATTGGAGAAACCATGATCGTTGTTATGGCGGCTGGACTCGCGGCGAATCTGACGCTCAATCCGTTGGAGAATGTGACGACTGTTACGGTCCAGATCGTTACAACTCTCATCGGAGATCAAGAGTTTGATAGTGCGAAGACCTTATCCGCCTTTGCGCTCGGCCTAATGCTGTTTGTCGTCACGCTCATTTTCAACATAATCGCTCTCTATACGGTGAAAAAGTACCGAGAGAAGTACGACTAAAGAGGTTTAGAGTTCGATGGGAGAGAATGGCAATAAAAGACTTTTGAAGCGGAAGCGGGCTGAAATTCGATTCCAGTGGATCGGTCGCTTTGCGATCTTCGCCTCCGGGTGTGCCCTCCTTATTCTCCTTACGACAATACTCTCGACTGGCACTACTGCGTTTTTCCGAACAAAGATGTTAGTTGATGTTCAGCTCGATAAAGAAGCTATAGGGATTACTTCTGCGAGTAGGGAGCAGGTACTTCAGGGGGATTACTACTCAATTACGAAGCAAGCTATCTATAATCTCTTTCCTGCGGTAACTGATCGCAGTGATAGGCGAGACCTCTCATCTATGCTCAGTTCTGGAGCACCGGATGAGGTGCGGGACTATCTGCTCGAAAATCCCTCTTCGCTTGGAAAGGTAGCCTCGCTGTGGCTCACCGCCGAAAGCAACCTCGATCAGTTACATAAGGGCAACATCAAGAAGGAGCTCGATGAGGTCCACCGAGGAATCTCAAACAGAGTGGTCTCCTGGTACGATTTCTTGCTCCGAGAAGGGCGAATAAAGTCTTTTTTTAATATCGGCTTCCTCTCATCGGGAGATTCCCGAAATCCTGAGCAGGCGGGAGTATGGGGAGCTATCGTTGGCTCGTTTTATTCCCTATTGGTTTGTTTTTTGATTTCCTTTCCGATGGGAATTGCAGCCGCTATTTATCTTGAGGAGTTTGCGCCAAAAAACCGAATTACTGAGATTATTGAAGTGAATATCAATAATCTTGCAGCGGTACCTTCAATTATCTTTGGCCTCCTTGGTCTCGCGATTCTGCTCAATACGTTTGAGCTACCCCGTTCCACTCCCCTTGTTGGGGGTATTGTGCTGGCGTTGATGACCCTTCCGACCATTATCATTGCTTGCCGGGCATCGCTGAAAGCAGTGCCTGACTCAATCCGCCAAGGAGCAATGGCTATGGGGGCGTCCAAAACCCAGGCTATTTTTCACCATGTTTTACCGCTGGCTATGCCGGGAACCCTTACCGGAACGATTATTGGGCTGGCCCAAGCGCTCGGTGAAACAGCCCCCCTGCTGATGATTGGGATGGTGGCGTTTATCGTCGATGTCCCGAAATCTCCCATGGAACCGTCAGCAAGTTTACCAGTGCAGATCTACCTTTGGGCTGAGAGTGCAGAACGGGGATTTGTGGAAAAGACTTCGGCAGCTATTATGGTTATCCTTGCGTTCCTTCTGCTGATGAACGCCGCTGCCGTTTTCTTACGAACGAGATTTGAGAGGAGATGGTAGAGGCTATGGCGATGGATGTGCGAGAACGTAAAGAAAGCGTTGAAATAGCAATTGAGGCGAAGGGAGGCTCGGTTGCGTCTGTGAAACCGACTCGACAGGTACAAACGACGATTGCGTCAAAGAACGTGTGTGTCTACTACGGAGACAAACAGGCGCTCTTTAATATTTCGCTAGAGATCGGCAAGTGTGAGATCACGGCTCTGATTGGCCCCTCTGGGTGCGGCAAGTCGACTTTTCTCCGGTGTCTCAATCGGATGAACGACGTTATCGAGGGGTGTCGAGTCGAAGGAGTGATCACTCTTGACGGTCGATCAATCTATGACCCGAAACTTGACGTGGTTCAGCTTCGGGAGCAGGTCGGTATGGTGTTTCAAAAGCCAAATCCGTTTCCAAAATCAATTTACGACAACGTCGCCTACGGGCCCCGTATCCACGGTCTTGCAGATTCAAAGGATCAGCTTGATCAAATTGTGGAAGACAGTCTTCGCCGAGCAGGTCTCTTCGAAGAGGTGAAGGACCGGCTCCATGATTCTGGAACTGGGCTCTCTGGTGGGCAGCAGCAGAGGCTGTGTATCGCTCGAGCAATAGCGGTGAACCCGGAGGTCATTCTTATGGATGAGCCGTGTTCAGCGCTTGATCCAATTGCGACTGCCAAAATTGAAGATCTTATGCTTGAGCTTAAAGAAAACTACACCATTGTGATTGTGACTCACTCCATGCAGCAGGCTGCTCGGGTTTCAGATAGAACCGGGTTTTTTCATATTGGAGAACTCGTAGAGGTGGGTGACACAAGCCAGCTCTTCCAAAAGCCAAAAGAAAAGCGCACCGAAGACTATATCCGGGGTCGCTTCGGCTGATTGAGGGAGCTGCCTGGGTTAACTCATTGATTTCCTGAAATTCTTCCTGCTTCGTCCTTTTCCCTCGGTTGAGATGGTGTAGCGTCCTGCACGTGTTACACTCTCTGGTTCCCCATCTTGCTGCTGGGGAAGTGAAGTGAGGTCATCGTGTATCAGCCAGTCCCCCAGTATGGAGAGAGTGCCGCTCGGTATCTTCGTGGAAATGTTACCGTTGGAGTAGGTATTAATGATGACCGAATTAAGGTGGCTGGAAATCTCCCTGCCCCAAATAGCTCGTTAAGTCGTTCGCGAATAACTCCTTTTCATTTTGCAACTGATCCAAAAGATTCAGGGTACCACTTGGAGCTCAATATGACCCGCCGGGAATTGGCTCTCTTGGCAGTTCCGGATGAAGTCGGAGTGACAGAGGGGGAGTTCGTTCCGCTCGGGAATTTTCTCGCACGAGCTCTCATCAATCCCTCTGAAAGCGATTTTTTTCTTCGTCGGATTCAACTTCTTTTAAGGGATGGCGGAATTCAAGTATTCCCCTTTGAAGGAGCCACGCCACGCGGTGGTGGTGAATTCGATAACGTTCCTTATCTCTGTTTTAATTGGAAGATTACTCGTTTAGAACCCGATCCCCAGCCAAGAACGAGTCAGCTTGCTCACGCCATCCGGAGGCTCAACGATGTTTTTGATCTGATTTCAAAGAAGGGATTTACCCTTTTTCGAGAGAAGGAAGAGTATCGCAAGGATCTCGTGGCGAAGTGGGCAAACATGGACTTGCCGCAAGAGGAGTTTGATTCACTCTGGAAAAAGCTTCAGAAAGCCTTCACTCTCAAACTGGGTCCGAAGGCGCTGACCTATGATGCGAAACCTATCCTCACCGAAGTCCCTGGTCGAGCAAACCTAAGGCTTGTTTTCGAAAAAGGGATTGCCGAGGATCAAAGAAGAGAAGTCCTTTCGAATATTCAGATTCAGATTCGAGATCTCAATAGATTTATCTCCGAGCAGGTAGGGGACCCGCGAGTGTTTGGAGGCTCCCTCGCCGCAAACCTTGTACCGGGAAATGATGCGCAAGCGTATATTCATTTCGAATTAAAAACTCCCGTGGGTCGATCGAAGGAAATTGATGCTGAACAAGCGCTCTGGCTAACGGATAGCCTTTATGATGATTTTGTCGAACTTCTACGGCCCTTTGAACTGCACTTTAGAATGGATTACTCCAAAGAGTAACGGAGCGAGATCTTTTCAGTCGTCTGCTCCTTGTCCTGCTCCAAGCGGAGGAGGAAGAGGCTGAGAGTTGTGAGTTGGAACGCAATGGCTCAAGAGAGGCTCTTCTCATGGAGAAACTCTCTCCAGGGCAAACGTGATTCCCTCGAGTTCCCCCGTCGGAAGTCGAAGGAGTTCGTGCACATCTCCCCCTTCTGTGCTCCCCATATTTACCGTCCTGACCGAAGAGTCTGTCCAAAATATTAGTTCTTCATCATCGCTGATGGTGAGTCCTTTTGAAGTGTGAAGATCTGAAAAGAGTGTGGTGAGAGTACCAGTCGCGGGGTCAAATACACCGAGAAAAGAGGCGGACGTATTGTTGTCCCGAGCGAGAAAGTAGGTCTTCCCACTCACCGGCCCCACGGCGATATCGGTAACTCTCAGCTCTCCACTCAGAATCGGAGAAAACTCTCCCGAAGAGGGGATCTGTTCGAAGAGGATAGACTCTGAGTTGCTATACTGTGCCCAAGCGATAGCCCCTCTCTTTTTATCAAATGATAAAAGACAAGTTGAAGAGCCATAGTAGGTTTGAGCAGGACTTTCTGGAGGTACAAGATCAAAAGAGGGAAGAGAAAAGGAGAGCCCTCGTAAGACACCAGAATAGTTCCAATACAGAAAACCATTCGCTTCATCGAGGGCGAGTCCTCTCGCCCCCGAGCTACCAGAAGTAAAATGGCGGAGTACTTCGACGTCGGTAGGAGCACTCAGGAAAGCTCTCGCAATCTCTGAGCGCCGCTGGTCCCTCCAGTAGAGTGACTGTTCTCCTCTATGGAATTCAACATCGGAGATCCCAGCTTTGGCTTTAACGAGAATCGAAGCCTCATTCGAGCTACTCGGATCGTAAAGCCCAATTTGAGTAGGATAACCTGTCGCAAAGATATACGAACCTGGAGTCGGTCCGAGATCGAACCACTCAAGCCAAAAGCCTTGGTGTGGAACGATAACCCGGTCGATCACGTTCCCAGCGAGGTCGAATTCCTTTATTGCGCTGTGTTCGCCCATAAAGAGATGTTCGGAAGCCTCGTCAAAGTAAAGGTTTGAGTCGAAGCCAGCCCCACTTGGAGTCGTGACCTCTGAAACGGAGAGAGTCGTCATGTCCAGGAGTTTGATCGAAAACGAAGACTCAAGAACAAGCAGAAAGAGTCTGTCACCGTTCACGTCGGGCGCAATCGTTACCAGGCTTTCATTGGAGCTGGTGGAATAAATTGGAGAAACCGCTCCGGTTGAGAGATCGACGAGAACGACTCCAAGGCTTGAAGTGATCAGTACCTCGTTAGAAGTGCGGTACTC
>JAGRAO010000218.1 GCA_020434565.1 Bdellovibrionales bacterium | reverse complement strand
TGTTGATGTATTCGTAGAGATCCCCAAGGGATCGCGAAATAAATATGAATACGACGAGACCCACAAAGCGATCCGATTCGATCGGATGTTATTTTCGTCGCTTCATTATCCCTGTGATTATGGTTTTATCCCAGAGACGCTCGGTGATGACGGTGACGCCCTCGATGCGCTGGTAGTAGTATGGGAGCCGACCTTTCCCGGGTGTCTTATTCAGGCAATGCCGGTCGGTGTATTTGAAATGAGTGATGAAAAGGGGAAGGATGAGAAGATATTGTGTGTCCCTACCCGAGATCCGCTTTGGAACCATATAACTGAACTTGCGGCGCTCCCTCCTCACCTTCTCAAGGAAATTGAACATTTCTTTAAGGTCTACAAAGATCTTGAAGATAAGAAAACTGAAATTCGCGGATGGAAGGGGAAGAAAGAAGCGGAAGAACTGATTCGTGAAGCTCGAAAGGCATTCGAGAAAAAGGGCAAATAGATGTGTTTCCGCACCTCCCCCTATTTTTTCTTGAACTCAAACGAGAAACGGTTTCAAAAGTACGTCCTGCCGCTTCTCGCGACGGAGCATCTTTAAAGCCACTTCTACGAGTATCTCTGAGAAAAGACCTCTGAAGTAATTGAAGGTGCATGTCGATACCCTCTACGAAAGGGGTATTCATGTCCTACCAAACGAAAGAACAAGAGCTTCAGTTTCATCTCGATCGAACCAGGGACTCTGCGCTGCAGATGCTTCGAAGTATCGTGAACAATCCGACGTTGCAGCCCGATCAGCAACTCGCTCTTCTTCATTCTCTCTCAACAAAGCATTTTGATATATCTCGATTCATTGAGCTGACGATTCGAGCAGGAATCGATCAAGGCCTTCGAGAACTTCATTCCCTCGCCACACAGGGGAAACAGGAGAGCCCCCAGTAAAAGCTCGACTCAGTGAACAAACCGCATCAAGTAGAAGAAGAGCTTGCCTGATGCTTTCGAAGCAGTGCAATTCTCTGCTTGACGAGATCATGAAGGGCTTCAGTGTGGCGTTCGTTCCTATCTTGAAGCATGAGAAATTTTTCAAAGGCTGCAAGCGCTTGTTGAGCGTTTCTCAGAGCACATGAGACCTCGCCAAGCGCGTACCACCCCATCTCGTGTTCCGGATCGCGCTTGAGTGCTTCAAGAAGAACGACCTCAGATTCTTCGAATAATTTCGCCTCAAAGAGGTGGTGTCCAAATGTTGTGAGGAGCGCGGCGTTCTTTGGGGCGAGCTCGACAGCTTTTTGAAAAATGGCACTCGCTTCGGGGATGTTCCCCATCCGCATGAGCACTGTTCCGAGATTGGAATAAGCGTTTACATAGTTTGGCTTGAGCTCTATTGCTCGTCGGAGATGGGCTTCGGCAAAAAGCAGGTGATTCTTTCGGAGATACGCTACAGCGATGTTACAGTGAGCTTCTGGATTCTTGGGCTCAAGCTCAAGAGCTTTCCCGAGCGCCTTAAGTGACTCTTCGAGGGATCCAAGTTCGGTGAGCACGTAGCCATAATTAATCCACATCGGAACATATGCTGGGTTCAGTTTAAGGCCCCTTCGAAATGCCTCGGCACTTTCGAGCTTTCTGCCATTGCAGTTGTGTTCTACTCCGAGCTCATAAAAAGCTTTCCACGTGTTTGGCTCTTCTTCCGCTTTCCTCTCTCCGAGTGGTGTATAGAGTGCTGACTTGTTCTTGTTCTTTTTCACCTCTGGAGTATGGCCGTAGTGATGAAGTCGTATATCAGTTGGTACAACGCTCATATCAGAGAGTTCTTGAAGCGAAGGCTCGACGAGTTCGTGAATTCTCCCTCTGTAGCGAATGTCTTTTCGCCGAGGAAACAGTCTACACAGTGCCGATTCGAAGTATCCTCCGTAGCTCCTCTCCCACTCCGGAAATTCTCCGCTGCACGGAATAAAATTGCTTAAGCGCGAGTCATTTGAGTAGTGGCGCTGGATAAAGAGGTAGGCATTTTGGGGTTGTCGCACGAGTTCGAGAATTTTGGCGTGGCTCGATGAGGAGAGACATTCATCTGCGTCGAGAACGAGGATCCAGTCTCCGGTCGCGCGGTCAATAGAAAAGTTTCTGTGAAAACTAAAGTCGTCTTTCCATTCTTGGAAAAAGACTTTCGCTCCAAAAGAAGTTGCAATTGCTGGTGTCTGATCCGTCGAGCCTGTATCAACAATTATAATCTCATCAACGATTGGCTTGGCAGACGTGAGCGCTTGAGCAAGATAGCTCTCTTCGTCTTTTACGATCATGCAAAGAGAGATAGTCACGTTTGCTCCGATCAAATCAGTTCTTAAGAACCGCGTTGCGAGAATAATATGATTAAGATGCGTCTCTTCGGCCGTTGTTTGCACGAAAAGCTACGAAAACTCAAGGAATTAAAAAGGCTTAGCCGGCTGAGGCTATCTCTCGAACGCAATCGACAAGTCGTTCGGCTATATGATCCCACCCAAGGGTGTTTCTCCTCGCATTGCAACGAGTTCGAATTTCCTCCTGCCTCGCGGAGTTCTGAAGGAGTTCGACCACTTCAGCAGCATAGCGTTCGATAAACTCAGTTGACGAGAGATCTCCCTCAACGATAATACCACAGTCTCCCAAGGTCTCTGGAAGTGCTCCGAGCTTTGAGGTCACAGGGATACACCCAGCAGCGATTGCTTCAAGCGCTGTGATACAACTCGTTTCCGCAAAACTGCTCGGATAGGCAAGCACAGTAGATTTTTGAAATTCCTGAGCTAAAAGATCTTGGCGGACGTTTCCATGGCACACGACCCCAGCTATTGATTTGAGAGTGTCAAACTCTTTCTGAAACTGCTCCTGCAGATCTGGTGCATATGGGGCTTTCCCATTGTAAACCTCAAAACCACTAAAGACGTGAAGGGTCGCTTCAGGCACTTGAGCCCGAATTCTTGGAAAGATGTGTTTCAAGAGAGCGAGTCCGCGGAAAGGCGTGGAAGAATACATAAGTCGAAAAGGGTCTCGCTTTTGATGTGAGGTGAAAAGTGGTAAGTGCACTCCATTGCGAAGGGTAAAACACTTTGCTCGATCCAGTCCCGAAGCGGCGCACAGGGTGTCAGTTTGCCAATCACTGACGGTAAGAAGGCGAGAGAAGAGATTCTGTACCCTCTTATCGCCTACCCCAAAACTATGAACTTGATCTGCGGCATCCCCGGTCCAATACAATCGGAGTTTGCAGGGGATCCGCACCGCGAGTGGGATCCATTCACGAATACAGATGAAAACATCTGTTGGTCTCATTTTCTGCGCTTCAGGAATTGGGAGGTAGGTTGGAGACGATTCGCGAGGATTTCGCTCTGATGTATAGACAACTACTTCATGACCGAGTTGTTTTAGAGCTGCCGCAAGGCGGATCACCCCCGTTTCGGTACCTCCGAGAGGTCTCTCTTCTAACGTAAACGCATCAAAAGGAACGAGACTCTGGGGAAAGAACGTAAAATGCACTAGCGCTTCCTTCGAACAAAACAGTCATATGAGTGATCATTGACGAGACCAGCTGCTTGTAAGTATGCATAGATAATGGTGCTTCCTACAAATGAAAAACCTCTCCTCTTAAGGTCACGTGATAGGATGTCGCTCTCCGGAGATGAGCTTTGAAAATCCGCGGAGGTACGCGGGCAATTGTCGATAGGAGCTCCCCCCACAAATTCCCAAACATAGCGGTTAAAGCTTCCTCGTTCTTTCTGAATTGAAAGAAACGCTTTGGCGTTCTCTCGCACTGAATAAATTTTTCTCCGGTTTCGGATAACTCCGTTGTTACTGAGAATCTGCTCGAGTTTTTTATCAGAAAATCTCGCTATTCGCCGCGGATCGAATCCCTCAAAAAGAGTGCGATACGCCTCTCTTTTTTTGAGTACGGTTTCCCAAGAGAGCCCCGCTTGGGCTCCTTCAAGGGTGAGCATCTCAAAGTGTTTCCGGTCTCGCACAACTGGCTTTCCCCACTCCCTATCGTGATACCGTACATAAACTGGATTTTTAAGATTGACCCAGTGGCAGCGAACTGGAGCGCAAATCGAGTTTTCAGGTTGTTTCATGAGTCTCCGCGAGAAAAAGCGAGCGATTGGCCGGTCGCATTATAGCGTATTATTTTGAGAGATTACAAAAGGCTAGGGGAGGATCTTGCGTAAAGGCATACTAAGAGTGAGCGATGTCTGTAGGAAGGAAGTTGAGCAGGAAATCATGGGTTCAGAAAAATCCTACGAGGCGAAGGAAAGCCCCCCACCATTTTTCGCACCAAGACCTTCATCCTCGTAACCTTCATTCCACTCCCAGAGATTTCGGAGTTCGTCGCATACGAGGTCGACCTTGTCGTCGCACCCGCCAACCGCTCCAATGTTCGAAGGACATCTGTTATCCACTGCTCCACCTGATTGATTAACACTTCCATCAGGTCTATTCGTCATTCGCTTGAAAGTTCTAGGAGATCTTTCAGTCTCAGTGCCCATACCATTTGATGCTCGACAGACAGAGTCGTAATTAGACCACGCGAGGTCATCGCATGCTTGAAACGCCACGATCGAAAGAAACGCAGCGATCAGAACGTACTCAAGTGTTGAAGCCCCAGTACTGGATCGAGATTTCATCGAGTTTCCCTCACATAACGGTTAAGGACGGCAGACTCTGTGGTCGGCTTGAGGGTCGTCGGCCGTATTCTCGTACTTGAGGAGAAATACGTGTTTGAAGGAATGAGTGACTCGGATCTTTACGTATGTTCACCTGCGAAATTGGACTGCAGGAGAGGGGAAAAGGAAAGGCTCGAACAGGGTCGAGCCAATAGAGGAGTGTCTGTCGAACCATTTTTGATCAGGAGGCCGGCTCAGCATCGGATTGGATCGGTCGAGAGATCACGTGAGAGCTTCCGCCTCCAGTGATTACCCACTCGTACTCGTATCCGGGTCGAATCTGCTGGCCCACAGAGTTGAGGCTTGCACTTTCGACTCCAAAGCCTTCGGCGAGTTCTGGGTCGTGACTGACGTCCCAGAAGCGCTCCCAAATAACCGCTTCTCGTGCAGAGACTCGCCCATCTCGATTGTATACCTCCGGCGGCACTCCTCGAGCGTCGAGGGTGACTTCGGGGGTGTTCGGGTCGAGAGACTGACGAGCTTGAGCCGGACTCTCTTTGTCTCCATAAAGTCCCCGTAAGAGGAAGATAGGGAAACTCCTGTCCGGATCGTTTCGAGCGACAGTTGACCTCCAGCGAAGTTCGTACCAGTCGATCTTTAAGATATCTCCCTCAATCCTGTGACGAATCGGGGGACCGACTGGATTGTCAGTCTGGTCAATCTCGACCAATTCGAACTGGGTGAAGCCGGCATCACGGGTCACATCCCGAACGAGCGCGCGTCTTCGAGAGACAGAGATGCGGGTGATCTCGATCTCCATCTCGGCGTTGAGTGCAACGAGTTCATCGTTCTCCTCAACGAGCTGATCCCGCTCTGTCACCAATTGATCTCTCTCAGAAGAGAGCGAAGCAATCGTTTTGGCCTTCTCCTCGAGCTCTCCTTGGAGCTGCTCAAGTTTCACCTTGTTTGCGCCAAAATCCCGATTAATTTTGCTGTTGATCTGACTCGCGTTCACAAGGAAAATCGCAAGCCCTGCCACGCACACCGAGGCCACTGACACGAACCCGATAGCGAGCTTTGCACTCATTTGAAAACCTCCTACCCCGGTTTGACAGGGTATTGGTAAAAACCTCAGAAACAGAACACCTTCGGGGCATTCGAGAGAAACGGGCCCTCAAAGTCAAGTCTCAGGAAGAAGAGGGTAGTGGGAGAGCGTCATTTCAGGCCTTTATGGAGTATTCTCCGATGAATCTCAGAACTTACTTTAGGCCTGTGATTCTCTTCCGGAAGAGTCGCCACTGAGTGCTCAGAAAGAGCCAAGCATAGCTTCTGGTGCGCACCGATGCGAAGTCGGTATACTCGGCGAACTTCCCTCGGAGGGTTGTTGAGGGGCAATCGATTGTAGGAGAAATTTTTTTAAGACATGTCAAAGAGTGAACATACATTTCCTGGGTTTAAATTCTTGATCGGGCTCGCCTCTCTCATGATCGTTGCGGCTGGGCTGAGAGCCTCGCAAACTTTTATGATCCCATTCCTCTTTGCGCTGTTTCTTGCAACGTTGGGAACTCCACCAGCGAGGTATCTGAAACGGATTGGAATTCCCAAAATCATCTCTGTGTTGGTGGTTGCTCTCGTTATTATCTCTCTCCTTGTCTTCGTTGGATCTCTTCTGTT
>JAGRAO010000217.1 GCA_020434565.1 Bdellovibrionales bacterium | reverse complement strand
TGCTCGCCCCGGTATCTGGATGAATATCGATTGCTCTGCTTTTCCAGACGCCGTGGTGAGTTCGCCCAGTAACGATATCGACACCAGCTGCAATCGCACCTTGATGGAGATTCGCACGTCCGCAAGAAGCTCTTGTCGGAAGTCGAAGCATTGCAAGGATCGGGACGCCACGAACAACGACAATTCTAATATCTGGCACCCCCTGGACCGAGATATCCTTAAAGATTGGATCAAAATGCACGCGCTCCTCTACTAGGACCTGATCTGGTAATCCCCCAAGCGAGTACAGTCCGTGAAGAATGCTTGCGAGGTGATAACGTATTTCTGCCAACGAGATAGTGTCACCTCTGGCGCGGAGGAATTCATTCTTTGTTGAGCGGCCAGTAACGACAACGATTCCCTCTCCACCACTTCCGTGGGCTGGCTTTAACACGAACTCATCTCTGTCGTTGAGGCGAGCGATACAATTGCGTATTGCCCCGACAGACTCGATCCGATCAAGAAGCTTCGGGGTGGGAATGCCAAATTTCTTGGCGAGACTCTTGGTGAGAAATTTATCATCGGCTTTTGGGTAGTCCATCCGGGAATTCAACCGTTGAACAAGTTGAATATTGCGCCGATTGATGCCGAGGACACCGGCCTTTCGGAGTTCTGACGGGAGGCAAAAGGGAGGCCACCTCATGAAGCGATCTCCGTTTTCAAATAGACTCTGCTCATAGAAGAGTACCTTCGATTACGGTTAGCCAGCCTCTGGAGGATGCACAATATCGCGAAACCTTACGAGCTCGAACAATCGATATCCAGTATAGCGTCCCAGCAGAATTCCTGAACCGAGAATCAAGAGAGTCACTTCGGGAAATGAGAGTACAAGGTAGTTGATCCACTCAGAAGAGATCGCTGCATAGCAGAGGAGCGCAGCGAGTACAGAGTTTGTACTGAGCTTTAGAGCCTCTTTAACCCCAACTTCTTCCAATGAAACGCTAAACCGCTCAATCATCATTGTGAGAATAATAACAGGAAAGATTACGAGAGAAGACGAAGGGCGAAAATCGTTGTCATGAAGAACAAGGCTCCCTAAGCAGATGATGAGGATAACAACGGAGAGAGATGCGGTCATCCGGGGAACAAAGAGCAGGCGGAGATATTTGTAAATCAAGCGCAGAACAGCGCCCAGTCCAACAACGGAAGCAACAGCAGCTATTCCGAATAACGGGCCAGTCTCACGAAAAGCAAGGGCGAGCAACGCGGGCATAAATGTTCCAAAGGTTTTAAGGCCCACGACATTTCGGAGAATTGCCACTACGAGTGATGCTATTGGAAGGAGCAGCAGGAGTCTCAAACCAAACTGGGTACCGTAGGAGAGTCTTTCGAATGAGAACCATGCTAATGCCCTACCAAGGGTGCTGCCGTCATGGTCACGTGTGCGTGGAAGGAGGGCCCGCACGGGAGTTGCTGAGAGCTGCCAAGACGGCTCACTCAATCCCTTCCAGGACGCAATTGGCTCTTGGTGTTCGCTCCAGAGAAACACCTTTCGCAGCGGGTAAATCTTTTTGTCCGAAAATTGATAGACGAAAGGATTCTCTTCGATCAGAAAGAGAAAATACCGATTGAGACGATTAACCTTGAGCTCGTCCATGAGCGGAAAGCCAAAGAACTCCTTACCATCTTGATACAGGTATTGAAGCGCCAGCATCCTTTGAGATCGGCTATTGAGATATGGGTAGAGAACTCGACGGTCTGAGAGGATCTCCTGAACAACTTCGGCTTTCGGACGAGTCAGGAGCTTCTTTCGAGATTTTTTAAGTTCTCGCTCAAAGTCGTGAGACGGAAGTATCAACGGGGATGTCGCTATTACCTCGAGCGGTCGTGAAAGTTTCTCACTCTTGAGGCGAAAGCGGAGGGAAAAGGTTTGTTCTCCTTCTGCAGGTTTTTTGTTGGCAAATATAATTTCCTGCTTTCCTTCCAATGAGATCGCTGAGAGAGAATATCCTGGGTTCGTAAAGTCGCGCTCCGTTACCGAAAAGAGATTCGCTTCTGAAGGGGGATAGAGACTCAGACGCGCAGATCGACCAGAAGCGACCGACTGGAGGAGGAGCTCTATATCCCAGACCCCAGTAAAGCTCTTAGGAGAATACGGAACTTTTAGGAGGCTGTGTCGTGCTTCCATAATCCCGAGCCCAAGTGCTATGGCTATGGATGCCACGAGAAAAGCTAATGAACTTCGCTTCACGGGAGTTTGTCCTCAATACAAGATGGAGTCGAGGTGAATGCGGTCGATGAATCGACCAAAATTTTCCCAGCTAAAAAGTTCCTTCCGATGAGAGCGGTAGTGGAGAAATTCGATCGATCGACGAGGGTAAACTCGGTAACTTCAGAGCTCTTTCCAACGCAGATCTTTAGTCGAACAACTGGTCTTGACTGTGGGCGACCATTTTTTCGCTTAATCTTTGTAATCCTTCGAACCGGGCGCTCCAATTCAATCCCTTTCCCTTCCCGGTTTCGAACGATGAAGCGAACCCATTCTTTTTTATCCCGTTCGAAGAACGTGATTGACTCAGCGTGGAGCGAAGAGGTGTCAGCTCCCGTATCGAGCTTTGTTCGGACTTGCAAACTCGTCTTTCCAACAAATACGTCTTCCAAGGTTGCATCTTCAAGCCACCCCAGTACAAGAAGAGGATAACGTTCTTCGGAAAGTGTCCGGTCAGGAGATCCAACGAGGGAAAGCAATCCAAACAGAAAAACTCCGAGATATGTTTTCACTGAGCGGCCCGGGGTCACTTTCCACCATAGCTGATGCATGTTCGAAGACCACCTGCGAGAGTTCACCGTGCAGCTCCCTGCTCCGAACAACTAGGTCGAAGAGTGTGCGTCTTCGAGGGATCAACTAAAAATCTGCCACTGAGCGTGTCCCGAGCGATTCTCGCTTCCTGTTCGAATCCACTTCGATCTGACAGGAGGACATCGACCTCAAACTTTTCTGACCCAAAACAGAGCGCCATTTTTACAACGATTTTTTTTGCTTTGATCGCTGACTCAGAAACGTCTTCGGGAATGGGGCGTTCTATGGTCGATATCTGGCCATCACGTCCCTCCAGTGAGAACCGAACGTGTCGCTTGCCCCCATCTCTAAAGACCATAATCTTGTCAGCATGGAGCGTAGAGGTAGTGAAGCTCGGTGAAATCTTCGCCTCGATTCGTATATCCTCCGGCAAGATAGCGAGTGGTTCGACCCAACCGATGACCTCCTTCGGTCGTTGTTCGTTCTCACTTGGGACCTCAACGGAGAGCTGTTCTGCTACTCCTGATCCTCTGAAGAGGAGAAAAGCGGTTACTGTGAGAGTGAGGTACAAAAAGCGTTTACTCATGGTGAAATTCCCCTAGAAGGCGAGAATTATTGCACAAAAATCATGTGCGTCAAATGGGGGCTGTTTCTTGCCTGAGAAAGGGAGTCGAGAGAGAAAACTGAGCCATCTCTCCGGAATGGGTTCCATTTAAGACGACTATAAATGGAACTACTCGAGAAAACCAACGCCCCGGATGGCGCTGTCACACGAGGAGCTGTCCTCGCAGACGACGTGAATATTATAGAGGAGGTCAGCGATGTTTGTGTCAGACGAAGTGTATCTCAGGTCCTCGGTGAGAACACAGTTAAATCCCGTCCCAAACAGGTCCCCCTCCAATCGCGAAGAGACCACAAACGAGTTCTCTCCATCTTTTCCCCCGTCGTAGGTTCCTCCCGGCAATTGATCCGCGTCGAGGTGCACATCAGAGCCTGTTTGCATGATCGTATGTTGATCCTCAAACGTGTCCGTGCCCTCCTCGAGCAAGCCACAATCGTCCAAAATATTGTTGAAAGTGACCTGCCATACGCCCGAAAAATTTGTCAGGAGTAAGTTCGATCCTCCGCTCGACCCGCAAGAAGTAGAAGCGAGGGCAAAGACAAGGACAAACAAAGAATGGAGATACCTGTTCACGATTGAGCTCCTCTGGAGGTTATTCTGAATTGACATCGTCAGCGCTGTGAGAACTGGTTTCAACGGAGGGGGCAGAGCCCCTCATGTCTTTTAACGAAGCTCTCGCTGAAACCAATTCTACGAAAAACTCGTAGGTACTATCGCTTAGCAGATGAGCCAAGAGCAAGTAATCTTTCTCGAAAGGGTGATTTTCTGGGTTCTGTGAGGTGTCGCACCTGTTCACTCTTTAGCCATAAGGAGAATTTGCCGTCTTACATCCGTGGAAGAGCAAACCCGTGTGTCGGTTTCAAGGTATCGATGAGATTTCCGTTCGGCATTTTCAGTATTATTTTGGCGATTGTCCTCCTTTCTGTCGCCCCAGCATCGGCCCAGATAGTCGACGAAGTTGTATTTCAGTTTGCCTATCCTGGCGGAGCTCCGATTACCGATCTCTATGTTGAGATATATGACGAGTCAGACATCTTTATAGATGGTGGCTGCACGATCTCGGGGAGTTTTCTGAGTAATAACTACTCATTCGGATACGCTAACGGAGAGAATCTCACAGTACACGTGTTCCCGGCTTATAGCGGACCGGATGGAGCGTGTGGTCCAACCGGGATGCCCAACTACTCATCCTATGTAAACGAGATTTACTCTTATACGGTTACCGATTTTACGACTTCAGAAGGGACTTATTTTACTGGCCCGCCGACTCATTTGACATTTAATGTTAAGGAGCTTGGAAGCGGTACTCCGACCCAGGTGAATGCTGTCATTCCGATCAATGTTCCCGGCAGCAATCCAGCAAGAAATCTCATCTTTGAACTCTACGACGACAACGATTATCTCGTTTGGTACGACTGTACGACTGCTCAAAATGAACCGAATAACGGTGATCCAGGCGGACAGGCAATTATTCCGGGACTGACTCCAGGCATTTATCGATTGGACGTTAAACCGAGCTACAGCGGCGATGGGTATACCTGTGGTGAGCCCATGGTGAACTCGACCTTCTTTCGCGACAAATCATACGTAATCGACATCAGTTCCGGATCGTCAGATGGAACCTATAGTAACGGAACCTTCACAGCGTATTCGAAAACACTGACGGCATATACTCGATATTTTAAAGTCAAAGTGATCGAAGGCCCTCCAGGGAGCTCCAGTGGACCTGCCGTTCCTGGGGTGCAGGTAAATTCATTTAGCCTGGACGATCCAAATAAGTTTCGGAGCGGGGTCACCGATGCAAACGGAGAGATCCGCATAGGGATTGAAGCAACCGATTCAGACCTCTGGGGATTCGATATCTACGGCCAAGGTATTACTCGCTTCTTTACACAGAAAGCCGCCACCCCTGGACAAAACGTTATTCAGGTGCTCGCCACAGTCCTTCAGACGAATGCCAACATTAGAATATGTATGTACTCGGGTGATGGAACAAGTACCCCGTTTCCTCTTCCTTCGAACAAATTTGGGGTAATGTACTGCTCGTCTCAGAATGGACAGTATTTCGATAAGCTCATTTCAGAATCGAATTCTTGTGAAACAGTTTCCGTTATTGCTGGAACATATGATTGTCGCGCCGATGTCGAAGGGTTTGCCTCTCGCTACGTTACAACCACTGTTGCTGCCAATCAGACAAAGACCATTAACGCGAATCTGTACCAAAAGAACGCTACGGTCACATTTCGCTTAAAGAACCAGAACGGAGCGACTATCACTGGACTACACGTTGGATTTTCGGCTTGGACCGTTCCGAGTCAAGGGGGAACGTCTCTCGATGATTTTATCTTTGCTGAGGACGTCTCGGGAGTCGGGCAAGCTGCGGGAGCGGGAATCTCTGGCCAAACGTACCAGGCGTCTCTCTTTGAGTTTTCTGACGCCCCGTTCGATAGAGTGCACCGACGAGGTGCTGGTGTTCTCCGTGCTGGAGGATCATCCTACGTTTTTCCGTCAACCCCGAAGACGTTTACTTCCACAACGAACACAGTCGTGACGTTCACACTGACTGAAGCAACGGCGTTTGTTCATGCGGTTGTCACGGGCCCGAATGGACAGCCTCTCACTCAGGGTTGGATCGATGCCCAATCTCCTGGAGAGTGCGACTTTGTTGGACCTCCGCCTTCCGGTGGGGGATCCGGAGGAGCGCCTCCCGGAGGTGGCGATCCAGAAACCGGTTGTACGGTCGAGCCGATTTTCTCTGGAAAAGAGATTGTTAATGGCGAAGCGACACTCGCACTGGTATCGGGACGGGAGTATTTCATTAGTGTCTTTCCCGCCTATACTGATCAGAACCAGAGTCTGATAACACCAGAGCCGAAAAAAGT
>JAGRAO010000216.1 GCA_020434565.1 Bdellovibrionales bacterium | reverse complement strand
GAATCAAAGTCTTCCCTTCAATCCGGATCCCAGGCCGACAAATGAGATTCTAGGACACCTTCCTCCTCGTCCCAGAGAGACCAGGAATCTCTCCCTAGAGAGCCTCTTCGCCAGTCTTAAAGGCAAGGTGATCGCGCTGGATGGAGTGACAGGAGAGGGCAAGAGTTCGCAAGTTGAAGCCTTGCGAAAAATTTCTGAACGCCATGGTTTTGCCGCACGAACTCTTCCTGAGTTTTCAGATTCAGAAATCGGTCAAAAGATCACAGAGATTGTAGTTCGCCAGCGCTATTTTTCTCTTCGCCCAGGTGGAGATTGCACAGTCGCTGACACCTTTGCAGTATTTGCAGATCTTGCGTATCGAAGCGAAGTTGAAAAGCCTTTTCTTCCCGAAGCTGTAACGTTCGCAGATCGAGGTATCTTGTCGAATGCTGCTTATCAGACCGTTCGACTCGCACGACAACCGGGATGGAATACCGAGCGTGCGATTGAGTTTGTTACAAGTTTAGTCGAGACCCTGAGCCAATCAATTCAACCACCGGATGTCCATCTGTGGCTCCGTATCGATCCCGCTGAGCGAACCCATCGAATAGAGCTGCGAGAGGGTCAGGGGGTATCTGTAGAAGAGCAAGCTGATTTCCAGCGCATCGAATCCGTCATGGAGTACTTTTCGCAGATTTTACCGGTTGTACAGGTGGATGTCTCTCGATTGAGTCCCGAAGAAACCTCGGAGCGAATTCTCTCAGTTCTTTCTCGTCATTGGCAGTAGAAATTAACAGGAGTCTGAAATGCGGAAACTAAGACTTGCCCTCCTCGGTCTCGGTCATCAAGGAAGTAACGATCACCTTCCAGCCATATTGCAGTGCCCTGAAGTGGAACTCGTAGCGGTGTGTGATCTTAACCAAGAACTCGTCGAAAGTGTCGCGCGAGAGTACTCGGTTGCTGGATTTTGTGATATACGGCGGCTCGCCGAGATAATTCAACCCGATATTGCGGTAGTCGCTGTTCCTCATGATCAACATCTTCTCGTAGTTCAAACCCTCGCCGAATTCGGAGTACACATTTTAAAAGAAAAGCCTTTTGCTGTGTCTCTTAGCGAAGCTTGCGAAATGGAGAGGATCGTGCGTCAGAGTGGCATAGCACTTCGAATCTCTGTGCAGCGGCGCTTCGATCCTGTCTACAAGCAGTTTTTCGAGCTCCGCTCCCAGATTGGGCAGATATATTCAATAGAAGGGAGGTATACGAAGAACATCGCCCGTTTAGATGAGGGATGGCGCGCTCATCTCGAGCAGTCGGGAGGTGGTGCCCTTATCGATATGGGCTATCACATGATCGATCTGTTGATGTGGTACTTTGGTCTGCCTCAATCTCTCTTTGCTCGGATGTCAATTGGAAATCGAGAGAACCAGACTTACGACGTCGAAGATACTATCTCCATAGGATTTGACTATCAAAATGGACCGTCTGCCGTAAGGCGCAATTGTCTCGGTTCTCTGATTATTTCCCGAGCCTACCCCTTTGATGAAGAGCGACTTTCTGTGGTCGGAAGCCGTGGGGCAATCGAGGTAACAAAGAAGAAAATTCGGCTCCTTGACTCGCGGGGGATTGAAGTCGCTAAGCAGGAAAGTCAAAAAGGATGGGTGAATGCCTTTTCTGACCAACTCAGTTCATTTGCCCGAGCCTTGTTTGCTGGGGAACCGAAACTTGCATCCAACTTTCAGGATCATGTTCCCCACGTTCAGTTTATAGAATCGAGTTATCGTTCGTGCCGTGACGGTCGAACGGAGACGTTTCAGGATCAACTTACTCTGGAGGAGAAAATATATGCAGTTGGATAATCTCGCGCTTGTGGGCGGTGAGCCCGTTTGTCAGATAGACTCTCCTCACTATGTATGGCCTCGAGTGACACCGGCTATGAAGAATGCTGTCTTAGAACAGATGGATGATAGTCTTTCACTCTACAATCGAAGTGGCGTCATTGCTACTTTTGAGGATGTTTTCGCAAATTATCACGGAAAGAAACATGCGCTCCTGAACAACTCGGGAACGAACTCAATCCATGCAGCAGCGATAGCACTGGGCTTGCGGCCGGGCGATGAAGTCATCGTCCCTGTCTATACCTTTTTTGCGACAGCGTCGCCGTTGATGTTCCTCGGGGTAAAGCCAATTTTTTGTGATTGTGGACTCGATGGAAATCTCGATCCCTATAAACTCGAATCTCTGATTACTACCAAGACGAAGGCGGTAATGGTCACTCATATGTGGGGGATACCGTGTCAGATGGATCGAATAAAATCCATTTGTGACGCATCAGGACTCAGTCTCGTAGAGGATTGTTCGCATGCTCATGGAGCCGAATTTGACGGAAAGAAAGTTGGAACCTTCGGCTCAATCGGAATATGGAGTTTGCAGGGGCAGAAGATAGTCACGGGAGGAGAAGGCGGAGTCCTTGTGACTGACGATTCAGATCTCTTCTCTAGAGCGCTCCTAACCGGCCACTACAATAAACGGTGTAAGGATGAAATTTCCCGCACTCATGAGTTAGCAGATTTTTCGGTTACGGGCTTTGGATTGAAGCATCGTTCACATCCGCTTGCTGTTGCGATTGCGCTTGAGCAGTTTCAGCACCTCGATGAGTGGATTGCCCAGAAAACGAAGTATGCGGCGCTCTTTGACAATGTCATACAAGAATTCCCATTTTTAAAGGCGCCTCTGTATGATGCCCACAGACAAAAACCGGCTTGGTACGCCTATGTTTTTCATTTTCATCAAGAGCTCGCCAACGACGTATCAATAGATCAGTTTGAAAAAGCCCTCAAAGCAGAGGGGCTTAGAGAATTGGATCGACCGGGTTCTACTTGCCCACTTCATGCGTTTCCCCTCTTTCTCCAGCCCGAGCGAGCATTTCCTGGCTTGTATGAAAAGGATGCCATGAAAGGAAGGAACAACGAGAGTTTCGCAGTCGCAGAACTCTATTATCAGTCTGCTTTAAAACTCCCTGTGTGGGCATTTGCTGATGAACGGGAGATTGTCGAGCAGTACGTTTCCGGTATCCGAAAAGTCTCGCAGTGGGTAATGCAAGACCCGGAAGTTTTTCGAGAAGACATGAAAACCGCTGTAGGTGGATAACGACTAATACGGCTAAAGTTGTGCGGAAGCTCTGCGAGAAAGAGAGGCGCGTAATACAAGCTCTGGAGTTTAGTCCTTCGGAGCCTGTAACGGAGCTCGCGATTCGAGCACAGATGCGTGTTGCCACGTTTCGCTACCACGCTCGTTCACTTATAGACCGACATATCTTAAGGCCCCTCTCTCTTATCAACCCTTTCGCCTTGGGATATTATCCTTATTGTGTATATTTTAATCTTTCGAGTCTCGGCCGAAAGAAGCGAGAGTGCGTACTCGAGAGCCTCGCTCGTAACAACTCTGTCTCTTGGCTCGCCTCTCTTGGAGGGAGCTTCCAGTATTGCGCCCGCTTTCTCGCAAAAACTCCATCCGACGTCCTTCTCAGTCTATCGATGATTCAAGGGACGCTCGGTGGAGTCTTCGCCGAAAAGGCTATCTCTCCTGTACTCGCTCATTCTTTCTTCCCAGCAAAATTTGCTCATGCTACTCGGGAGCCAGAGGCAGAACGTGGATTTTCTGCGGACGATAAAGTTTGTGAGATCGATTCAATCGATGCTCGAATCCTTAAGCTTTTTGCTAACAATGAATGTGGTTCCATGAGAGAGATTGCCCGGAGACTTGGGTTGCCTTCCTCGACGGTTGACGACCGGATAAAAAGGCTCCAATCGAAACGTGTCCTGCTTGAGGGGCTCTATGTCCTGAATGAAAAAGCACTCGGCATGACGAGTTGTCGATTGCTTGTCAAGTCGAGTGGATTTTCGCCGAAAGGATCGGCTGCCTTTTTCGATTTTCTTAAGGGGCACTCCTACGTCTCAAGCATGTTCTACTGTCTGGGCTCGTGGGATTGTGAGGTCCAATGTTTAGCTGCCGACGGGGACATAATCGAGCGGTTGGTTTCAGAGATTGAGACGAACTTTGGCGACGAAATAATTGGCATAGAGCAGATCTTTGTGCATCAAAAACTCAAAGAAAATAGCTTCCCTTTCGATAGTGCTGCTGATGACTTACGCGCCGCAGGATAGGTTGAAAGCCCGCACACTCATTTTGTAGCCTCCACTCAGCCATGAGACTTCAGCCCTCAGAAAGCCTGAAAAATGAGAAAAATGTGCTTAGGTCTCCGAATCCCTCTACACTTTGGGGCGAATTGAGTGACTCAGAACGAGGGAGGTATGGGTCTCGATTTTACATTTTCAGAGAACGTTCAACGTGTGCACGGGCGGTGTGGCGCGTCCCGAGACTCCTTTGTCGAGCTGACTTTTCCGCAGCGCCCTGGCGATATTCCGCTTGACCGAGTTATTTCTCCTGATCACCAAACCCATATAGTGCGAAGCGGCGCTCGTTTGAGTCATCTTTCCCTTACTGGCATGCCTGAAGGTGAGACTGGATATGCGATTCTCTATACAAGGCGGGTGCACGAACTTTCGGAGCAACAAATTGTTGAGAGATCCCGAAAGTTTCTTGAAGCCAAAGTTCCCCCGAATATGGATCGCCGAGAAGAGTATATCGACGCGATGGTAGCCGACCGTTTGTTGCATTCGCGTATGCCGATAGGAATCAGCTTTCAGTACGGAATGGTTTTCGAAAATGGAAAGGTGACCTTGACCGAGAACATCTTTGTTCGGTGGGTTGAAAAATCCGAATTTGAGCAGCGCCTTGCTGAACTGAGAGCAAAGCTCGGCGAGGGCTATGACGGTGACGAGATCTATGGGTTAGACGAGTGGAGTTTTGAGCTATCGAGAGAGACTCAGCTTCGTGAGTGTGTGCGGTGCGATCTTAATTTGCGAACCTCTTCTGATCCTCAGATAGCTCAAGCAATTGAAGTGCTTGATAGGGAATCGAACTCTTTCGCACGGAGAGAATTTCTTCAACAGATAGCGATTGACTTTGCCAGTCAGCGTCTTTTGGCGTCTGGTTCGCCCTTTGCATATCAGGCGTTTGTTGATGATGCGGCACGCAGTAGATTCTTAGATTTCCTTATAAACGAAGCTGCAGCTGACCCAGAGCTCAAAATGCTCTTTGACGAATTGACGATGCTACGTAAGTCGTTCGGGCTTCCTCCGGCAGTTTCGCCAGGGTGCAACAAAGGCACTTCCTATACACACGTTTCTGCGTTTCAAAAATTCTTGAACGAACACGGAGAGTTTCCCTTTCTCCTTGAGATGCTCGAGCGGTCTGAGGGTGAGGTCGATCTTGAAGTCTGTAAGCGAGCTTCCGGAGAACTTGATCGCCTCGACCATCTCTTGCGACACAGCACGTGTAGTGCTCTTCAAACGCTCTCTTCAGATGGTGAAGTGGTAGGGACCTATCCCTACACCGGGGATATGGCCTCGGGAAATTCGGTGTTTGGATATGGAATTCGGATTGAGCGCGATAAACCGTACCTGATTGTCGAGTTTAAAGCCCCATCCCTTTTTTCGATCGAACTGACACTTCGGAGAAAACTCCTTGAGGAGGGCGGATTTGGCCTCGTGATGGCCGAAGTTGATCGACTGAAGAAAGAAGAGGGGGAACTCCGCTTTACAGAGATTTGGCGTGAAGGAGATTCGTTTGTTGGCCGAACACCCGGCGGAGCGCTTGTCGATCTTCCAAAGGAAGCAGTGAAGTCAACCTATCCGAAGAAAGTAGTAGAAAGTGAAAGAGCTGGAGAGGAAGGTGGAGTGGCGTTGTTAATAGCAAGGCAGGTTTACCACCACGATCCGTTCGGGGGATTTCTCGAGCGAGAAAAAATGGAGCGAGTTCGAGTCGTAGAAGTGCCAGCGAGTGAATCTTTTGGCTTTTTTGCAAACCTCTTTCGAAAGCAGCTTGGAATTGCTCAACGGTTTGGACTACCCATTCGATTGGCTTAGCCTTTGTAGCTCTTGAAGTTTGGCCGAGGTGTTAAGCGTCTTGCAACTCAAAGGCAATAAATTGACAAGTTCTTTGCTGCCGTCGTTTGCCCAGGGGAAAGTCGTTCCCACGGCTTTCAAGGTCCACGGGAAGGGAATGAGCTGGGCCTCTACTCGGACTCACAAAATACTCGTAAGCCGCGAGAGACAGTTTCTCCAGATCCTCCACTAATATTAACCTTGACCCAATAGGGAGTCTTCCCTGGCTCGGTTCCAACAGCGTCTTTTACAGACGAAGGGACATCGGCATCATCTACAACTGTTTGCTGCTCGCTTGAGCTACTTGGGCACAGCTGAGAAACCATCTCACCTTCGCCATCTACGAGTTCATGACTCGTGGGAGTT
>JAGRAO010000215.1 GCA_020434565.1 Bdellovibrionales bacterium | reverse complement strand
CGAGGCCAAGAATTTTGATCCTGAAAAGATGATCCGCTCAGACGATGAATTTGAGGTCGGACGCGGCTTCCGGATGTTTTCTGGAGAGTACGGAACGGGATCGGGAAGACCTCGAAGAATTGGGTATCTCGATCTTCAACAGCTTCGGTCTGCTATTGCGGCAAATGGAATAGACTTTCTCTTTCTCACCAAAGCAGATTGCCTGCTCGATTATCAAAAAACTCAGAAAAAGACGATGCCAGTGCTAAAAGTCGTTGGTGGAGCGACTGAGGTGGCTCAACTTCGGGCTCCTTCAACTGAGCTCAAAAGTGCTTCGAGCTTTGAGAAGCTCCCAGATGAGATGAAGCAACTCATAGGGCTGATCGAGGAGCAGACTGCTGCGACGGTTCTCGGGGTTGGAGTTGGTCCTCACAGAAATGCACTTCTCGTTCGAGACGGAATATTGCGGTAGCACTGGTAACTCAATGAGTCGCCTCAATACTCTCTTCTCGCGTTACGGGTTTTCCAGACAGTAAATTCTGTAGTGGTCCCCGACAATTTTTCGCACCGTTGCCCGCACGTCCGGTATGCTCTCTTCCAGAATTTCTCGAGCTGTTTGGAATAGCAGTATAGAATTATGGGGTTTTTTAGGCTCTCACTCCGTTCTGTTACCGAGGGAAGTCTCTCGGTAACTTTCGTTGGCAAAAATTTTGCTATTGGCCCCTCGTGGTTTTACAGGAGAACCTAATGAAAAAATTATTTCTTCTCTCGCTTCTTTCCCTTGTTGTTCTTTCGAATTCAGCCTTTGCTGACAAACTTGATAATTCTTCGTTACTCAGTGATGGCGAAATTCAAGACCTCCTCGTTCAGGCGTCTGGCAATCGCAGCCTTTGCCGTTGCGACTGTACGGATGGACAGGACGGGGGACAAGTGGAACGGCGCGACTTCTATGGCTCATGGAGTTATACCGCATGTAACGCCAAAAATGGCGATTCATGCACCCTGTCAGATGGATCGTCGGGAACCCTCGCTGGTTGTTGGCGCCCGACGAAAACTTCTTCCGTTCAACAATCTGGCTTGCGATGAAGCCTAAGAACCACGCGACTGTCAGGAATATCCTAACTGTCGTGTGGTTCAAGGTGTACAAGGACATCTCTCAAGCAGTCGAACTCAGCAAGCAGTGCATCCCGTAGTTTGTGGCTAATCTCGTGCCCCTCTCGAACGGTGAGTTCAGCATCGACTTCGACGTGGATATCAGCGAGATACTCGAGGCCAGATTTTCGGATCCAAAGCGTCTCAATTCCCTGAACTCCTGGGATCCTCAGGGATCGCTCTCGCACACGCTCTACAAATTCTGGATCCGCTTGTGCATCCATCAGTTCACTCGCGGAGTCTCGAAACAATTTCGTTGCTGATACAGAGATCGTCGCAACGATAACGAGAGCTGCGACCTCATCAGCCCAGAGATAACCCGGTCCCCCAAATCGAACAACTGCTAAGCCAACAAGAGCAGCGAGTGCCGAAAATGCATCTGCTCGGTGATCCCAGGCATGGGCCATAATCGCCGTCGATTGAGTTCTTCGCGCTACCCCCTTTTTATAGTGATACAAGCTCTCTTTGATAAGAACATTCGCTCCGGCAATCCAGAGAGTCCACGCAGGCGGGAGCTCATGCTCAAGCGGGAGCCGCTCGATCGCTTCCCAACCGACCCACAGAGCAGAGAAGAGCACAATAAGCGCCACATTTGATCCGGCAATAGCCTCAGCTCGTGTGTGTCCATAAGGATGTTTTTCGTCTGGTGGTTTCTGGGCAAAGGTCAACGCCGCGAGTACTGCCACGGTTGTCAGGACATCTCCTAGAGAATTCACCGCATCAGAGAGAAGCGCAAAGCTGCCAGACACTATCCCCGCTACAAGCTTTGTGATTCCTAACGCGAGATTCACAACGAGCCCGAGCAGAGCCGCAAAGAGCACCTGACGATACAGCGGTTTTGCAGCTTCGTTTTGAATCTGCCGCCCAGGGGCGGAAGGGTTGTGAGAAAAAAACATTGAGACTTCTTCTCAAATTGGAGATGAAGTCCCTACTGTACTCATTTACCAACTCTCCTAAAACCTCACCTTTCACACGAGGACCTCGACCTTTCGAGTTTGAAAAAGGCACTCGCTTCCTCTCGCCTTTTCAGTACCTTAGGGTGGATCAGCTCGCCTCCTAACCACACGTGAACAGCCTTTTCTGCATATCACTGGACGGGTGGCGAATACGACCGGGGCATTCCATGTTTAAGAGGTTCTTTTCTGCCATCATTCTTTCTTTTCTTCTTCAAGTTCCAGCCTACGGAATTCTCAACGCAGCACTCCCCGATCCTTCCGACTATCGGTTTGACTGCGTTGCTGGATTTGGTCTCTCCTCTGGTGGCGCACCGTGGGGAAATGCAATCTTGATCTCTCCTATGACGATGATCATGCCGGCTCACCTTGTCAGAGCGAGTGATGAGGGTACGCGAGGGCAACCCGGCGTAAGAAACTTTGCGGTCATGTTTCACCGCGATCTTTCAGGACAATCCGGCCCGGGACACCATTTTCTGGCACAGGTTGAAAGCATCCAATTCTTCGCTCCGCTCAACAATGGGCAGATGGGTGGTCCGGGATGGATCGATGCTGCTTTTGTCACCCTGGCTCAGCCGGTAACACATATTGAGCCGGCTTCTCTCTCTTTCGCACCTGGTGAGTTTTACCAATCCCATCCCACTCTTAGTCTCCCAACCATCACGATGGCGAGCTGGGGTCCATCTCATTCTGTGAGCGGAAGCTGCAGCACCGGAACGCAAACCGGTGAACTCAAAGTAGCTGAAGAGATTCCAATGGCCTATTTCACCGAGACATCCGTTCTCTGGCCGAGCGCCTGTGTAAGTGGAACAGGACCTGTTTTACACGATTCCGGTGCTGCGATTTTTGTTGAAACTTGTGGAGAGCGAATATCATTAGTCGGATTCGTTTCAACAACAGTAAACGGTATCACTATCAACGCAATCCGCAGTGCTGCACGGGGGTATCTTCTGGATTCGGCCCAGGGCGAGGTTGCTCGGCTTGACTTCGGGCATGATCGCTTGGTCTCTTTTGAGGACTACGAGTTGCTGCTCGACGCTCTCGTGTCTGATGCCCCGCTCTGTGCTGATGTGAATGATGATGGAGTTGTGGATATTGCCGACCAGAACTCATTTGAAAGTGGCGCTACGGCTCTCGGGGTGTCGCTCACTCCTCCATCAACCGGATGCGATTTTGACTCAAACGGAGCGGTAAACGATACGGATTTTTTTCTCTTTATTAACGCCTTTTTCACAGAAGAACTAAGCGCGGATCTGAACAGAAACGGAGTCGTTGAGGACCAAGATTTCTTTGATTTCATAAATTGTTATTTTTCTTAGTTCGTCGTGAATCGAATCGGACACATACCGTCGCGAAAATAATATCAAAGTTACAATGTGATGAAATAGTCTCTCAGGTGAGGTTCGCCCTTCCGAAGACCCGCCATAATCAGAAGAGAGACGATTTGGTCTCTTCAATCACTCTTGGGTTCCTATGGGCGCTCTTCTATTTTTCTTTTTGTTTCTCTTTCCGCTTCTAGCGCCGCTCGCTTTTATCGTTCAAGCGGTTTGTAGGCGGCAGGACCGTTGGCTCGTCCCCCTTTATCTCGGACTGCACGGATATCTTGCCTATCTGATTCTAACCGTCGACCTCTTTGTTCTTGAGCAATTGTATATCTACTGGGCCGCTCTCTCTTGGACATCCGTTCCGGTTCTTCTCATTCGTTCACGATATCAGGTTCTGGGGTGGGCTCTCGGTGGAGTAATGTTTTTCTCTACCGCTTGTTTGATTGGATACGGGGTATACCGACACTTTGAACTTGCACTTTATGGTCCTCCTTGTAAGAGCCTAATGAACGAAGCGGCAGCAACGAATTTTTTTAAATGCGCCTTTCCAAGACTCAGCTATAATGCACAAGCAATATGTCAATCAAACGGATCTCCTCAGTATGACCAAAGTCAGGCCCTCGAATATGCCAACTCTTGTGGGATGTTTAGAGGGCTCTCCGAAGAGGAGACGCGATCTCGAGTAGGAGTGCCACCTCCGTACTTTCTCGAGGAGAAGGGGATAGCGCGAAAGGAACGGCTCATTTTGAGAGTAGAGGGGAGAACGACTCAAGATGCCCTTTTCTGTCGCTTCTCGAGAGCAGAACGGATCGAAGAGTGCCGGATTTCGCGAGAGAAGCGGGTCATAGAGTAGCGTTTGCGCTTTCCCTTCCGCAACAAGGTGTGATTGACTGATGTGAAGCTGAAGCTCGAACGAATCTTTGACCTCTCAAGGAGTCCCTATGTTCATGGAAAAGTTTGCTCCTCATTGTTACGCGCTCCTTCGAATTGTTACGGGCTTCCTTTTTCTGTGGCACGGAAGTCAAAAAGTCTTGGGGTATCCGAGCGCTATGCCAGATGGAATGCCCTTTCATATTACCTACGTCGCTGGCCCGATAGAACTCCTTGGCGGTCTCTTTGTCATGGTCGGACTCTTTACGAGGTGGAGCGCCTTTTTGTGTAGCGGGCTGATGGCGTTTGCCTATTGGATGGCGCACGGTACCCAGGCTGTTCTTCCTATCGTGAATAAAGGCGAGCCAGCAGCGCTTTACTGTTTCGTTTTCCTTTTTATCTCAGCATACGGGTCTGGGATATGGAGTTTGGATCAGCGGTGCTGCTGTTCCAAGAAATGCGACTCCTAACTGCCTTATCTCGCTCCGTGAAACTCTTTCTCTTTCTTGTTTGACGATCCACAGGGATAGAGTATGCTCTCGGCGTCGTATCCAAATACGGAGTGCTTTAGATGTTTCAAGCAATTCGACGCATGTTGGGTGGCTCACCCTCTCCGGCTCCCGCTCCTGAAGATCCCGCGATCCTTGAGGCTCGAAGGCGGGAGTTTGAAGAGTATAGAGCAGCCGCAGATCGAGTCCAGGAATCGGGGCTGTTTGAGTGTTGTGACTTTGCTCAGGGAATCGGGATAGGAGTCAGAGGAGAGGACAGAGAGGTAAAAATCCGAGTTTCCATTCTTGAAGACCTCACGCCCGACAGAGACGGACTCACGACACTCCTTCGGAAATTTGCGGCTCCTAAACCACTCGAACTGGAAGCGTCTGGAATTGCGCATACCCTTGAAGGATATATCGGTGACATCTACCATCCGCGGCGTTTCAGTGAGAGAATATTAGAACAGCTTTGCAACGAAAAACCTGACCATTTCATCTCCATTGATTGCAATGACTTTCTTGGGCCTTTCGAAAAGTCTCGACAAGCGGCTGGACATGCTCTGAGAAATTTTAAGCAGGATCATTGGGTTCCAGTGATTCGTCTCGGAACGACACCAGAGGTCAGTCTTACCCACGCTTTTCGATCAGATCATGGAGCAGAGATTGAGCCCTTTATTCCGCTTAAAGCGCCAGGGCGCACAAGTAAAGCGTTAGCTGAAAAGCTCTCTCAGATCCTTGATGCGCCACTTCAAGGTGCCCTGAAATCAGTTACCTCAAACGAGGAAGGTCGCATACGGATAGAGCTCCATCATGATTGCATTCCAAACCTCGTGAATCTCGGAACAACACTCACAAAGCTGTTTGAGCCGACGCGCTTTATGATAGCGGTGGTTGGGGATGAGTTTAAGCGTGACCAGAGTATCGAAGTAAAGGAGCTTTCACCTGCTCTTATTGCTGAACTCCACCGTTCTGCTCATGGTCAATTTCTTTATATTTGTCGGGATGAGTGTGTCGGACCGTTTCCTACTCAAGAAGACGCTATCAAGGCAAGTAAACAGGCGTTCCCGGCTGACTTATGGGGAGAAGTTCTCGAATTAAAAGAAGACGGCGCTTGCAAGATACACAACAACTTGGTTGCTGAGCGAATAGCTCGCTCGAGAGACAAGCATGAGTCGGATCAGGAAGAGTAGCCTTGCTCCTTTTTGAGTATTGGTCGCACGAGGGTGAGAGTAAATTTTCGTGGAGAGAGTTCTATGCGAGCTATGACGTTTTTTATCCTTGTCATTTTTCTTTTTCTTTCGCCCTCCACGCCGGCCTTGGCAACGGATCCAGCCTATCTCGTACTTAAAGACGGAGGGGAGGCCACTCTGCGAGATGGCTATAAGCAGCTCGTGAACGCCATGCGCGATCTTATGAAGGAGCGAAAAGAGTCTTCTATTGTTGAACTTAACTTGGACGGAAATAGTTTCTTTATTGATGTCGCTCAGATCGCTGTCCTCTGCAAAGAGCCGTGTCGCTCATTTGAGATAAAAAAGAAAAAATAGAGTCACGACGAAGCTGAGCTATACACTCTCAATCCCCTTTTCCACACCACGT
>JAGRAO010000214.1 GCA_020434565.1 Bdellovibrionales bacterium | reverse complement strand
CCGCTCCCTCTCTTCCTGAGTGGCCAAAGGAGGAAGTGTGGTCCTTTGAGGCTTCTCCCGATCTCAGGTCAGTTGCTCTCAAGGGAGCTTCGCCGGTTCAGGCTGCTCTAACGCAGCTCCCCTCTGAATGGCAATCAGGGTCAACCTACGTTGTTCAGTCTGATTCAGAGGTAACCTTTGAGGAGCTCAGACGCGGTGAGCAGTCCCCTCCTCGAAACTCGATTTCGCTCAGTCGAGAACTTTGGACCGATCTCGATGGATCAGGGTTCACCGTTCAAGATGTCTTTTCTGGAACGATGAATCAAAATTTTCGATTGAATGTGTTGTCAGAAACCCAGCTTGGTCGTGCAACAGCTGATGGCTCTCCCGCTCTGGTTACAAAGGATCCAAACACCGACCTCCTTGGTGTCGAGTTGAGGAGCCAAAGTGTCAATGTGACTGGGGTCTCACGTTTAGCGAGTGAAAAGACTTTTTCTGCAGTCGGCTGGGATACTCCGGTTGAGTCTCTTACCTACAATCTTCACCTACCGCCCTCGTGGCAGTTTTTTCACGTCAGCGGAGCGGATGCAAACTATCAGACTTGGGTAGATTCGTGGTCGCTTCTCGATATCTTTATCGCGCTCTTAATAGCACTTGGGAGTTTTAAACTCTTTGGTATTCGATTCGCAGGACTTGTCGGAGTTTTTTTGTTGCTCAGCCATAATGAGTTTGTCGCACCACGGATTTTTCTCATTTATGTGCTCGTGTTTTTTGTGTGGCAGCGACTCGCCGAGAATAGAGGACGGGGATGGGAGATTTCGAGCAAACTGTGTCTCGGACTGACATTTGCTGCGTTAACCCTTCAGGCTTTGGCATTTGCAAAGTTACAATTTATTCAGATGCTCTTTCCACAGCTTCAGTCCGGTACCCGTTACACGACATTTATTCAGACTATACTCAATGCAATCGAATCCTCTTTGCTGATTTGGCCGTTTATCTTGCTGCTTCTCGTTGTGATCTTTTTCGGTATACGTGCTCTTCGGGCCGCTACGGGATTCTGGAACTTTATTGGCAGGCTCTTTCTCTTTGGGGTGCTCTTTATCGTCGTTTGTGTTGTGGTCGGTCCGTTTTCGTTCAGCGCGGGCTACCTGAACATGGCCCCGGCCCCTCAGTACTATGCCGGTCAGAACAAGGCGTATTATGAAGACCAGGCATATGAACTGGCCTCTCGAATGCCGTCTTCAGTAGGTCGAAAGTTTTCCCAAGTCGCTGAACCTCTCAAAGAGGAAGCTTTTTCATTTGAATCGAAGAATCTTCTTAGCGGGCCAGCGCTTCCTTCGTGGAAGTGGCGCACATACTCGTTTGTGGTTCCAGGACCGGTAGGACCAGAATATCAGCTGTCTTTGTGCCTCTTTCCCCCGTGGCTTACGAGAATATTGAGTGGGATTCGGGTGCTTACGGCACTTCTTTTGATAGGGCTACTTGTCCAACTCCTCGGGTATCTGGAACTCCTTCGTCCGCTCGGTGTGGAAGCGAAGAAAGTGATTCCATTTGTTCTTCTGACTGCCGCTCTTTCCGCGACTCATGCTAAGGCGGAGTTCCCTTCCGAGAATCTCCTGCGTGAACTTGAGTCGAGGATGAACCAGGAGCGGTGTACCGATCTCCCGTGCGCGACGATAGGGGAAATGGAACTCTCCATTCGGGAAGATTCCTTTCGGTTAGTATTTACGGCTTCGAGTGAAGGAATGTCCTCGATTGTACTTCCAGGACCTCTGGAAGTACTCGTTCCGTCCGAAGTTATTCGAAACGGAAAGGCAACCACGAGTTTTCGCCGAGTAAAAGACGGCTTCCTTGAGATTCAAACGGTTTCGGGAGAAAACCGCTTTGAAATAACGGGGGCACTTCCTCTCGCCTCATCCTTTTCTTTGCAGTTTCAAAGTCGGCCACTCTGGCTCCAGGTCAAAACTGAAGATTGGTTTGTTGAGGGGCTCCCGCGTTCTGGAGTTGTTCGAGAGAGTCTGCGGTTTACTCGAAAAAGTAGCAGCGAGGATGCTCCGTCTGGAGCGGCAACAAGCGGCTCTCAGAAAGATGTTTCGACAGATCTCCAATCCTGGTTCGTCGTTAAAAGAACAGTCTATATCTCTCAAGAGATAATTTCGTACCTCCAGATTGACCGGATAGGAACACTTGGGAAAGCCGTCGAAGTTCGGGTGCCACTTCTCCCGGAAGAGCGGATTACATCGGGGGCTGCAACGATTGAAAACAGCTCTCTTCTCGTTCGATTTCCCGCTGGAAAAGACTCGCTTCATTTTCGAGGAGAGCTCTCGTACAAGGGAAATCTCACGCTGTCGGCGATGGGCGAGCCTCATATGAGCGAGCAGTGGATTATTTCTTGTTCAGCGATTATGAATTGTTCGACTTCGGGCTTGCGACCGACCCATTCCGTCTTTGGTGGAAAAAAGTCGTCGATCTGGAACCCCTTTCCCGGGGAATCGGTCACTGTTGAGTACCGAGATCTCGAAGGTTTGAAAGGCGACTTTCTTACGATTGATTCTCTCGCACACGATATCTCTTGGGGGGCTCAAATTCTTAAAGGAACGCTTGAGCTCTCAGTACGAGCTACCGAGCAAACCCCCTTCTCAATCACCGCTCCCGAGACAAGCACAATTTCCGACCTTCAAGTTGGAGGAGTTTCGGGAAGCGGAACAATCGATGAGCGCAAAGGGGTGGTGCTCCTTGGACCGGGTGAGCACAAGGTCTCACTTTCATACACGGTCCCGTGGCAAGCTGGAACATTTGAACGGACCCCTGAGGTGACCTTGAGCGCACCCGTCCATAACCTTGAAGTGCAGGTCCATCCATCTTCAGATCGTTGGATCTTATGGACAGGGGGAATTTCTTGGGGACCGTGTGTGCTCTTTTGGGGAAAACTTATCTTCGTTGTAGCGCTCTGCGTAGGACTCTCCTTCGTCTCCCTCATTCCTGCTTCGCTCATTTCTGCAGCCCTTCTTGGAGTTGGTTTGACGAGTATTCCGCTTGTGTGGATGACCATCCCGCTTGTGTGGCTTGCGACGTTGAAACTAATTCCGCTCTTTCGTGAACAGTGGCTCAGAGTGCCGAAGTTTCTCAGGCTGATTCTTTTTGTCGGCCTATCACTCTTTGCGTTGGTCTGGTTCTTCAAAATAGTACAACTCGGGCTCGTTTTGGAGCCACCGATGCTTATTGTGGGCAATCAATCGGACTCGTCTACTCTCAAGTGGTTTGTTGACCATGCGTCGAGCACGATTCCGCAACCGTGGGTGCTTTCGCTTCCAATGTGGTGTTGGCGGGCATTTGTGCTCGCGTGGTCTGCGTGGCTGGTGCTCGCACTTTTTTCGTGGCTTCGACTTGCAGTCGATATCGAACGCGAAAACGCGTGAGATTCTTATGAAGACTGAGTCTTGCTGACGAGAGAGAGAATCTCCGAAGGGGTGAGCTGTCCCTCGCTCTTTGAAATGGCGAAGGCGTTCCCCTCTCCGTCGGGCTGAAGCTCTACAGACCCCTCTCTTGTAGTCCCTTTGGCGATATCGACTAACAATCGAGCCTGCACTCTCATCCCTCCATCTGGAAGGGATTCAAGCGAGAGATCCTCGCCCCAAGTGAGATGAGGAAACTCCGTACCTGAGAGACTCACGAGAGTGGAGTCACCTAAGAGCGTTCTCAGATGCTCGCTGGACTGTGGACTGCAGGAAGGCAAGGTCGATCTCACCTTCGCGTTTTCAATTGTGGGCATTTCTAGCTGCTCCTAAGCAAAGGGAATGTATACCATCGTTTTATTGGGTGACGCAAAGGCGCCGCGAACACGTCGCTCCTGAAGGATATTTTTTGGTCGAATCTCACAGCGAAATCGGCCGCTTGAATTGCCGATTTTGAAAGATGGCAGGCTTTTAAACGTGAGCCGGTTCCCCTATCTTGCTTTTCACTATGTTGAATCATGTAAGTTCGCGGGCTGCCGCTTTTATACTCGTCCTTGGGATTGGAGTTGGAGCTTTTGTACACTCCCTGCAAGACAATTTCATCGGGAAGCGACCTACCGAGGAGTACGTTCCTCAAGCCGAGGCCCCATCGCCTGCGGTCTATGATGACCCGGTGCTCAACCGTTTACGAGAAGCGGTGGCTGCTTCCCCGAAAGACATCAGTGGATACATCGCTCTCGCTGAGGCGCTCGAGCAACGAATTGCCAAAGGAGAGATTCCGAAACAGAATGGTTCTCTTGAGCTCGTGGATATCCTTTCGCGAGCGCTTGAAATTAATCCTGACGAGTGGAAAGCGGTCCTCATGTTGGCTGACGTCGCTTTCGAAAGCCGAGTTTTCGGAAAATCCAAAGAGCTGTATGAGCGATACCTTGCTCAACATCCGAATGATTATGAAACAAAAGCGAGATATGCGAGCGCTATCTCCTTTCTCGGAGAAATCGATAAAGCGCTCTCGATACTCGAAGATGTTGTTCAGAATCGCCCCGAGGACTTTCGGGCGCATGCTTTTCTGGCGATAACGTATGCCCAGAAAGGTAATCTTGATAAGAGCTTTGAGGTTGGCCAGGCCGCCATACAAAAAGCTCCTTCTGACGAGGCTCGGGCTCGTTTTCAAGAGTTCTTGGACTCAGTGAAGGAGCGTTCGAGCCTGCCTCCTTCTGAAACCCAGCCGGACTCCCAAGAGGTCACTCAATTATCTGAGCCGGCGATTGTTCAAGCTGTTCGTACCAACCCCGTTGCTGGTTCAAAGTTTGCGGGATTTGAGGAACATGATTCGATTCTCATTCTCTTCTTTCACGATTTTCCGATGCAGGCCATGCCGCCCTTTGCGAAGGAGAAGTTTTTTGCTGCTTTGCGGGAGAAGTCGGATGGGAAAATAAAAGAGGTACATTTCGTCGACCAACCTTCTGGGAAGGTGATGGAAAAAATGTACCTCTGAGAGGCGGTCAGTAAGTTTATTTTTCAGAGACACCTGTTTCGTTCTCTTCCTCTCCGTGGCTTGCGACCTCAAACCACGGGGGCTCTATTATCGTCTCAAAAGTCAGGCAGGAGGTAAGGCTCCTCGTTTGTCAATTTCGCAATCCGAGCAGGATTACGAGAATGACAAGCAAAATCACCCCTTGTCCTAACGCTAGCACCGTGAACATCTGCCCTTCACCTTCCTCGCTGCTGACTTTATCTTCATTATGCGGTTCGAACGCACGGCGTTGCCTAAAAATGAGCAAATAGCACATTTTTTTACTGTCCTTTCTCTCTTCGATAACGGGAAGTTCTATCGGAGATCCCATTTCATTATAACCTATTGTAATAAATCATTTAATTCTCTCTCGATATTTCAGGGCGCGAAAAATTTCACAATCTCATTGCTAAAATGCACATTTTTGATGAGCTTGACGGTAGAAATGACGAGTGATCCCTCGGGTGATCTCGATGGAAAAATAGGACAGGCGGGTGAAACTCAATACCGATTCCCGAAAACAACAACTTGGATGGACAAGACTTCTCCTTCGTCCGATTGTACGGTTCTGTCTACGACGGTCCCAGACCTATCAAGATCTCTCAACCGTCATGAAGGAGCTCTTTGTAGAGATTGCTGCTGAAGAAATCGAAAAGCTCAGTGATAAGATAAATGTGAGCCGAATCAGTGTTCTCACAGGTCTCAATCGACGTGAAGTAACACGTATTTACAAGGACCAAGAACCCTCGCGAAATGAAACAATCAGCATTCCTCTTCGGGTTATTGGACAGTGGCAGAGCGACAAGAGATTTCAGAGCAAATCTGGTCGCCCAAGGAGCCTGAGTTTCGACGGAGAGGCGAGTGAGTTTCGAGCACTTGTGACTACAGTGAGCACGTACGTTCATCCATCAACTGTTCAATTTGAACTGGAGCGGATGGGAGTAGTTGAGCGAACGAAGTCTGGATTAAAGCTGACTTCTCCGATGTCGAGAATCGGCGCGAATCCCGACCAAACATTCGAGCTCCTCTCGCAAGATAGCGAAGCGCTCATACGCTGCGTTGAAGAGAATACCCTTGAGCGCCAGCCGCTTACCAACCACCACATTCGAACCGAATACGATAATGTTTATGTTGCAGAGCTCCCCGCTATCCGAAAGTGGCTTCAAGTCGAGGGCGAAAAGTTTCAGAAGCGTGTTCGAGAGTTCCTCGCAAAGAGAGACAGAGATGTCACGCCAAAACGTGAGGAATCCCTCGCTGGAGCGAAGGTAGTTGTAACTTCATTCAGCGTGACGAGCCCCTATTGGAAGTAAGGGAGCTCTCTGAGTTATTCCCAGGGATTTTGGCTGAATCTTTCCCGATTGCAGATGCTCTCCTCATTTCGAACTTAAACCGCTGGTCCTCTGTACCCTTGGCGAATCGAGAAGATCATCT
>JAGRAO010000213.1 GCA_020434565.1 Bdellovibrionales bacterium | reverse complement strand
AACTTAAGAAAAACTGGCGAGAAATCGCAGGTTTTTCCACTCGAGAAAGCTCTCTCCCGGCCAAGCTCCCCCCCTGTCTCCGAGTGTGAAAAGAAATTTCCGGTTGAAGCACTCGCTCGTATTTCCCGTAAGGATGTCTTTCTCAGTCCCTATTATTTGCGAGGAATCAACTGTGCCACGGATTGAGAGACCCGATCCGCGATAAGCGGGAAGGCTTTGTCGGTATAATGAACATCGTCGGTGAAGAACTCGAGACTCTTTGGAACGATGCTCTCAAGATCAATAAAGACAATTCCCTCCTGCTCGGCCACTTCTCGGCTCGCCTGATTGTAGGCTTTCATCCCCTTTTGAGCTGCGGCAAAGCTCCATCTTTCATTTTCGCCCACGGCTTCAACGTTGAGCATATAGAGCTTTTCTAACTCCTCCGGGTTCAGGTCTCCACGATAGAGATTAGGCTGGTTCATTACAATTAATGTTCCTCCAGACGAGCGAACCAGTTCGTTAAGAGTTGTGAGATTTCTTCGGAAAGGAGTAAGTCCAGGGTAAAATTCTGGGGTGATGACCTCTCGTGGTTGGTGATACCAGAATGCATCCATCTTAGTTCGAAAGTATCCTAAAAGAGTGTGCGGTCGAATTATGTCCCTCATAGGCCCAAGAAAATGCCCATAATCTTCCCGAAAAGGTCCGATACTAAATGAACTAAAGTCGGCGTTTACAAGGAGATCGTTAATTGCGTGCATGACGACGACAATGTTCGGATGGTGATGTCTAATATTTGCGCTGAAATGAGTAAGAGAGTGTTGTGAGGTGAACCACTCCTTTGCTTCGTTCGCAACGTCGAGCTTCTCGTTCGGAAATTGGTCCTTCAGTTTTTCGTTCACCCGATCGGTCCAGCCAATTCCTGCACTATCACCCCAGGCTGTGGTAGAACCTCCTAAAAACACAATACGCGTTGATGCATCTCGTGCTGGAGAATACTGTGGAGGCTTGAGCTGAAGAAGGGAATGAAATTGCGAGAGATCTTTCGAGAGCAAGCGGTGGTAGTAGAACTCACTCGCAAACGGATAACCAAGGAAAAATGCTATTGCACCTCCGAGAAAGAGTATGACAAGAGACGAAGTCGCAACCCGACCACTCCAAGCCAAAAACATAAGTAAGAAGAGAGTCAGAGCGACAGCGGGAACTCCAATCCAAATCAGCAAAAGGAGCGGCGGAACCCCGGATGCCAGTCCCCCCGGCCCGAGTGCCTGAGGATCAGGGAAGAAAAAACCCCAATAGAACCAAGCTGAAAGGAGAAGAAAGATACTTAAGATACTGAAAATCGCGAGTTTTTTTCGGCTCATCTTTACCCTTTCACGGAAACGCGTACATTTTATTGCTTAGCATTCGGCACTCCCTATCATATTGGAAGGTCTCTCTCAGATAGCGAACTCTCAATCACGAAATTCGATGACAAACTCTCCTGAGCGCCCAATCTCTTCTTCCGTCCGTTTGATTTCTGCGGAATACCTTCCGCGAGAGTTCAAAGACTTGCAAGAGCTTTCCGAATCAAGTTCAGAAAGAAATCCATTTTTTGAGCCATTTTTTCTCGAACCGCTCTTGGAGCTTGATACACTGGCCGCTTCGACTTCATTTCTCCTGATATCCCATCCAGAGCGAGGTTTGGTAGGGCTTGTCCCCTTTTCAAAGAAACATGCCATTCGAGGGCTCTTCCTTCCACATGTTGAAGTCCTTTCACATCGGCACTGCTTTTATCGAAGCCCCCTCATTCGCGATGGATTCGGAGACTTCGTGTGCTCTGAACTACTCGCCTGGCTCGGAGGTCAACGTTTTTGTTTGTGCTTCCTCTTCTCACGGGTAGATCTCAACTCTCAGTTTGTTCGGTCCCTCTTGAAGACTTCAAAGCGGTTCCACCGTGCGGTTCACTTTCTCGACATTTTTGAGCGAGCCACCACATCGCAGCTTCTTCCTTTTGACCGGTACCTCAAAGAAGGACTGAATAAAAAGCAGTCGAAAGAAGCTCGACGAAAGCTGCGGCGCCTTCAGGAAGTGGGAAAAATCTCTGTTGAGACGCTGACACCCGAGAGCGATCTCGGGCAGTGGTGTTCTGAGTTTTTAGAAATCGAACGTTCTGGATGGAAAGGAGCGACTGGAAGCGCGCTCGGTGACCAAGTGCATGAAGAACGCTTTTTTCGCTCCGTCTGTGAGCGAGCCCTTGCGGAGGAACGATTGGTAATGACTCGCCTCCGTGTTGACGGGAAAACAATAGCTCTTCGTTGTGGATTTATTGCGAATCGGATCCTGTTCTCGTTTAAAACGGCCTACAACGAGGAATACTCCTACTGTTCTCCTGGGTATCTCCTGGAGCTCTTCGCCCTGGAAGAGCTCTCGCGTGACCAAAGAATCTCAAGTATCGATTCTTGCACCGATCCAAATAGTCAGCTCTTTGAGCGAATCTATAATGAAAGAAAGATGGTTGGCACGGTGTGTATCAGCAATGGACCAATTCTCGGTAACACCAGCGTTGCGGTTTTGCGGCTCGGGCACCTCCTTCGACAGCACCTTCCTGGCTCTCAAAAAGAACCACGGATTTCAAATTTTATCACTCGTCTCGTCTCTCTCAATTAGATCTTTGGAGCGAGAGAAGAACCTCCCTGTTAGTGAATCGGTCGACGAAAATCTACCGATATCCGTATCGGCGTCGCACGGATACCGCGAAATGGAAAGACTAAGGTGTTTCGTTTTCGAAGATAAAACGGAGCTTTTTCGATCGATCTTCTCCTGAGATCAAATCGTTCAGAATACTGAACATCACTTTTCCCACCAATAATCGAGAGAGCCGAACGACGAATTCGTGGAGAGGGCACAGTCCAGACCGGCTTTTCGGAGTGCTCCTCCCGGTTGGCGACCTCAAGACACAGCTGCTCGAACAGCAATCCACTCCTGGAAAATGCAGGAATTTCAAGAAAAGTTGAACCGGGATCAGATGAACAACGGAGTGACACAATCAAATCCTCTCATAAAACCGACTTTTGGAGTATGGCTTCGAAACAACAAACTTGCAAGTCGACCGAATAGTTATTCGGAGTGACCTGCTTTCTTCGTGGCAACAAGCAGAGAACGGCAGAGTGCGCGCACAGACTGGCGGACTCTTGACCACTCGCGACAAGCTGGGAGACGCTATCGGACGGTTCGCCCCCACTTGGCACAGGAAAAGAGGTTAATGAAATCAAGGACAGAGAGCGGCTATCGCCTCTTTTTCGACCTCAGAAACCCGCTTAAATCGTTCATAGTCGTCTGGCAAGGAGGAGTTCATCACGGAACTGGGCTTTTCAATATGCGAGAGCCCAAGAGCATGCCCAAACTCATGAATGAGGACAGCAGTGAGGTGTGATTTGGATCGGACAAGGAAAACATTGATCTTTTCTCCTGACGTATCCTGCCGGTACTCACCGACGACATCACTTGTCTTCCACTGGGAATAGACCTTTTCGGCAAGGAGGAGGGTCTCGTTGAAATCGACGATTTCTCGATTCAGCGAGCTTCTCTCGGATTCAATCTCACGAAGGAATCCCACAATTTGAGCCCGAGAGAGATCACTGTTCCCGTGGAGTAACGCCTCATACACGACGCGTTTCTGTTCAAGCTTTTCTTTCTTTCGTAGGACCTCGACTCGAGCTCGGGAGATATCCCTCTTATCCCTTTCGGATTTTAAGAAACGTTCCTGACGGTGATCCCATTTCAGCTCAACTGTGATTCCCCCATCTGAGATCTCCTGAAAAGAGGCAGAGTGAGCCCAATATTCAGCCGCTTGAGCAGCACTCGCTGATACCTCATACGGTTGAAGATGGAAACGAGGATCAATCTCGCCAATCGAATATACCTTGGCAGGAGAGCAAGTTTCAGCGTGGGCATTGAGACCGAGAAATATCAGCGACAAGAAAAATGAAAGGAGCTGAATTCGAATCATCCTTTTAATGTAGAGTGGAATCCAATAAGGCACAAAGGCCAGCATCGACTCCAACCCAAGGGCTACTCCCAGGCAAGCACAAAAAATGGAGAAAACTTCTAAATTTTTTGCTGTCCAAACCGGACAAAGCGAATGTCAGCTGGTATAGAGCAGTCCTCGAAAGAGATGTCCGTTTCCCGGGCGTTTCTTTCGAGGGAGGCTCTTCGAGAGCGACCCAGCAACATGGTACGTTCTCGCCCTTGGTTACTCTTATGATAACGATCTCAAATATTTCAAAAAGTTACGGCACCCAGCAGCTCTTTGAGGGAGCTTCTCTTATCGTGAACAGTGGTGAGCGGCTCGGATTGGTTGGCCGAAACGGTCACGGGAAATCTACTCTCTTTCGGATGCTCTTGGGCGAAGAGCATTGGGATAGTGGCGACATCTCCCTCCAACGGGGTGTCTCGCTCGGGCATCTCGAACAGCACCTCCACTTTACGCACTCGACTGTTCACGAAGAGGTCTGTGCGTCTCTCCCAGTCATAGAGGGATATAGAGAAGAATTTCGAGCAGAAAAAATTCTCATGGGACTCGGTTTCTCAGAGGCCGATTTTCAGCGAGCCCCTGGAGTTTTTTCCGGAGGTTTTCAAATTCGAATCCAGCTCGCAAAACTCCTCGTATCTGAGCCTGATGTGTTGCTCCTTGATGAGCCAACGAACTATCTTGATATCGTCTCCATTCGATGGCTTGAATCATTTCTCACAACCTCAAACGCGACCGTGATGCTCATTACTCACGATCGGCGGTTCATGGATACCGTTGTTACCCACACAGCACTCATTCACCGATTGAAGATTCGTAAAATTGAGGGGAATACGTCAAAGATCTACGATCAGATCGCTGAAGAAGAGGAAATTTATCAAAAAACCGTTCAAAACCAGCAAAAAAAGCGTGGCGAGACTATAAAGTTCATCGAACGCTTTCGGGCAAAAGCGAGCAAAGCTCGCCAAGTCCAATCTCGTATAAAAGCGCTTGAGCGAGAGGGAGAACTCCAGGAGCTGGCTGATATTGAAGAGCTCGAATTCCTTTTTCCCTCTCTTCCATTTAACGGAAAACGGCTCGGAACGGTCGAAGAGATCAGCTTCGGCTACTCTCCTGACACCTTGCTTTTTCAAAACCTCACTTTTTCAATCGGACCGAATGATCGAATCGCGGTTATTGGTCCCAACGGTAAAGGAAAATCAACTCTTCTCGAAGTTCTTGCGGGCGAGCGAAAGCCTCTGAAAGGAAACCTCTCATATCATCAAGACTGCGTGAAAGGATACTTTGGTCAAACGAACATTAATCGGCTTCATCCAGAGTGGACGATTGAACAAGAAGTTCTCCAGTCGATGCCTCAGCAGCACCGGACCCGAGCTCGAGCGATCTGTGGAGCGATGATGTTTGGCGGTGACCTCGCTCTCAAAGAGACAAAAGTTCTCTCTGGAGGAGAAAAAGCTCGGGTCATGCTCGGAAAGATCCTTGCGAGCCCTTCAAATCTCCTTCTCCTCGATGAACCTCTCAACCACCTCGATATGTACTCTGTTGAAGCCCTGACTGAGGCGATCGAAACATTTCCGGGCGCTGTTGTCTTTGTCGCTCACGATGAAGATCTCGTCGACCGAATCGCTGAGCGCCTCATCGTTTTCGACCGTGGTTCGGTCCAGATCTTTGAAGGGGGCTATTCAAGTTTCTTGAGGAAAGTCGGATGGAGTGATGAGGGAGAGCTTTCTGATTCGCCCTCTCAAACCGGCACACTCGGGAAGAAAGAGCTTCGAAAGAAGAGAGCTGAAATCACCCAAGCGAGGTCTCAAGCGCTCCGTCCACTTGAAAAAGAGGTTGAAGGACTCGAGAGAGAAATTATGAAGCGTGAGCAAGAAGTAGAGGTTCTCCAGAACGAACTTCTGGAGATAACAAAAGATGGCTTCGGTGACAGGGCTGTCAAGGTAACTCGGCTCCTTGCCCAACACAAAGAACAGATCGAATCCCTCTTTGAGCAGCTTGATGTAAAATCTCAAGAACTCGAGAGGCACAGGACACTCTTCGAGGAGCAACTCACCGAACTCGAACAGTCGAGCGAGGGATATTCGGGAAGCTCTGAATAAGTACCGTCGTAGCGAGGAGAAAGAGCTTGGCGAGTATTCAGGAGAAATTTGTTAGCTCAAGGTGAAGCTGTGCTGAAGTACACGGAATCTCGGTGCAAAAAAACGCGAAAAAGACTCCCGAGATTTTTTCTCCGCAAGAAATCGCGACTTGCTCAGCGCTCCCCTACCGATTCACCCACTCTGGCTCAGGAGTGATGCCTGGCTCAGGAAGTCCACCACAGTCAGCTCTCCCCGAGCCTTCAAAGCGACTTATGGCGCGCAATTCCATGTCACTTTCAACGAGCATCTGGCAGCTGAGGCGAACCCCACTTAAACCC
>JAGRAO010000212.1 GCA_020434565.1 Bdellovibrionales bacterium | reverse complement strand
CGTGGTCTCAATCTCTCGATAGATTGCCCCGATGCTCAAACGCTTGCTGATCGAATTGTAAAAGCAGGACATGACTTGAGAAAGCCGGTAGAGGAGTGTTGGTATCGAAACCACGAGATTGAGCACGGACAGAAAAACTTTCTCGTTCTTGATCCAGACGGATTTCTGTTGCGTTTTGCAGAATCGCTCGGTGATAGGCCGTGTCAGACCTTGTCACGGTGAAGCGGGGGAAATTTTTGCAAGGAGCTGTCCAGCAACGACGGAGTCCCCAGCTGCCACCTTCGATTCAGCCAAGATACCTGTTGCTCCACTTCGGATAGGGTGCTCCATCTTCATGGATTCGAGACGGAAGATTACCGTGTCGGATGAAACTTCCGATCCGAACGGAATGCAGATTTCAAGGATTTTACCCGGCAGTGGCGACCGAATGTCTCCGGAGTGTGCAGAACCTTTCGGCTTTTTTCCTTCGATAGTGGGCCGGGAATCCTCAAACGAATAGGTCGTTCCGTTCACAGTGAGAAAAGCGCTTGATGCGTGCTTTGGAAAGTGAGCAACGAGAGTTTCTCCACCGCATGACACTGTGAGAGAGTCCTCTGTTCGGTCGATAAGCGAACTCTCAATGGTTTCACCCCCTGAGATTGTCTCAAGTTCAAGAGATGAGGCGCGTAACGCGCGTTCCTGCCATTCAAATGGTTCACCATTTACTTGTGCTCGTTTCACCTTTGTTCCAAGCGGAGTAAGAGAGAAGGCTAAGAGCGAGCTCGGCAGATTCTGAGGTTCTGTCATCTCAACGAAACTGCGCAGATGAGCTGCGAGGTGTACACTATAGGCCGATTCTGAATAGCGATGGACAATATCTGAAAGAGAAAAGAGCGAGTGCGTATTCGAGCGAAAATCGGCATCGCTCAGAAGCTCGAGCAGCAGCCCAGCGTTTGTTTCAATTTTTCCGAAAGAGAGATTGCGTACGGCGATGATTGCTTGCTGTCGAGCATCTTCTCTCGAGTTTCCAAACGAGATGATCTTTCCGATCAGCGAATCGTAAAAATGCGAAACTGTACTGCCTGCTTCAACCCCACTATCAACTCGAATACCCGGCAACAGAGCGAGTTCGTCCAAGTTTGATTTCTCAATACGGCCGGTTGCTGCCTGAAAGCTTTTGGAAGGTTTTTCTGCACAGAGTCTTAGCTCAATCGCATGACCCCGGGGAGACGCATCAAAAGGGAGATACGTGGAGAGGTCTTCGCCTCGTGCAGCGCGAATCTGGGCTTCAACGAGATCAATTCCAAGAATACTCTCCGTTACCGGGTGTTCAACCTGGAGTCGACTGTTCACCTCAAGAAAGTAGTGCTCACCACTGTGTGACACGAGAAACTCAGCTGTCCCCGCGTTTCTATAGTGAGTCTCCTGAACAAGACGTCGCGTTGCTGAATGAAGTGCGTTGCGTTGGCTCTCCGAAAGCATGACAGCGGGGCCTTCCTCGATAACCTTCTGATGATTCCGTTGGAGGCTGCAATCCCGCTCCGACAAAATGAAAACGTTCCCGTGCGAGTCGCCAAAAAATTGAATCTCAACGTGCCGAGCGCCCTCGACATACCGCTCGAGAAATACTTCCTCATTATTGAAAAAAGATTTTGCTTCAGACGATGCTCGTGCAAGGGCTGACTCAAGCTCAGAAATTTCACGAACAATCCGCATCCCGCGCCCACCACCACCACCCGCAGCTTTTACGATTAAAGGCAGGCCTACTTTTTCAAGAATCTCCTTTTGTATCTTTGAAGAGATCGTGATTGATTTGAGGTGTGTTCCAGGAACTGTTGCAATGGAGAGTTTTTCAGCCAAGAGCCGGGACTGAACCTTGTCACCGAGCAAACGAATAGTATCGGGAGCTGGTCCGATAAACGAGATGCCGGCTGACTCAACAGCCGCGGCAAACTCCGGCTTCTCAGAGAGAAATCCATAGCCGGGATGGATACCTTCAGCCTTGGTGCTTTTCGCTGCTTCAAGAATGCGCTCTTGATTAAGGTACGATTCACTCGCTTCTGAAGCCCCGAGCAAAATACTTTCGTGTGCTTCGCGAACAAACGGAGCCAGACGGTCGGCTTCGGAATACACAGCGATGGTTCTCAAGCCCATGCGACGAGCCGTTCGAAAGATTCGGCGTGCAATCTCTCCTCTGTTTGCTACAAGTATCGAATCCATATCTCTCCGCAAAAAATCATCTACATTCGGAAAGTCCCGTAGGAAGGAGGGGCAACATCGAGCTGTGCTGAAAGAGAGAGGAAAAATCCGAGAAGCTTTCGCGTATCACGGGGCTCTACGATTCCGTCATCCCACAAGCGGGCTGACGAGTAGTAGGCAGAAGCCTGTTGCGAATACTGCTGTTCAATCTTTGTTCGGTATTTTTCGTGATCTTTCTCTGACCACTCCTTACCCTGACCCCGGTATGATTCAGCTCGAACTTCAGTCAGAACACTCGCGGCTTGTTCGGGACCCATGACCGAGATCCGCGCATTCGGCCACATGAAGAGTGCGTTCGGTTCGTACGCTCTCCCACACATCCCGTAATTTCCAGCTCCAAATGATCCGCCAACGATAAGAGTGTACTTCGGTACTTTACTGCAAGAAACAGCGGTAACGAGTTTTGCGCCGTCTTTTGCGATCCCGCCGTGTTCGTATTGTTTGCCGACCATAAAGCCAGAGATATTTTGGAGAAAGAGGAGGGGAATCTGGCGTTGGTTACAGAGCTGAATAAAGTGAGCCCCTTTTTGCGCACTCTCAGAAAAGAGGATTCCATCGTTTGCAAGAATTCCAACTGGATTTCCACAGATACTAGCGAACCCACACAAGAGAGTAGCTCCGTATTCACTCTTGAATTCCGAGAATTCACTCCCATCGACGAGTCGCGCCACGACCTCTCGAATCGGAAAGTACTCGCGAGTACTCGCGGGAATCAGACTTTCAATTTCGTCTCCTGAGAAGAGCGGTTCGGAATAGGAATTCGCAGGCTTTAATGTGGATGCAGGAAGGTGAGCGACGATCTCACGGGTTAGGGCGAGAGCATGATAGTCGTCGTCTGCGAGATAATCCGCCACTCCGCTGATACGACAGTGCACTTCAGCTCCACCGAGCTCTTCAGCCGACACTTCCTCTCCCGTCGCAGCTTTCACAAGTGGTGGCCCACCGAGAAAGATCGTGCCTTGTTCACGAACGATAACGGTCTGATCGCTCATCGCAGGAACGTAGGCACCTCCCGCAGTGCAAGATCCCATTACTACGGCTACCTGAGGGAGCCCCTTCTCACTTAAGGTCGCTTGGTTATAAAAAATCCGTCCAAAGTGATCACGATCGGGAAAGACCTGGTCTTGAAGCGGGAGGTACGCTCCGCCTGAGTCGACGAGATAAATGCAAGGCAATTTGTGAACGCGGGCGATCTCTTGAGCACGGAGGTGTTTTTTTACCGTGAGTGGAAAGTACGTTCCGCCCTTTACGGTCGCGTCATTTGCTACGATCATACAGGGCCGATGCGAAACCATGCCGATACCGGTGACTATTCCGGCACCGGCTCTAACCCCTTCGTAGACTTCAAAGCCAGCCAGTGGGCTCAGCTCGACAAACGGACTCCCTGAATCTAGAAGCTGCGAAATTCGATCTCGCACAAACAGTTTGCCTCGCTTCCGATGACGCACAATTGAAGGGTCGTCAGTAGGCTCGGTAGCCAGAGAGAGGAGGCTCCGGTGGCGCTCAAGAAGAGCGAGGTAGCTCTTCCGGTTTTTTGAAAGGTCAAAGCTGAGATCTGAAAGTGGTGAACCTATCTGCATAGCTTGCCAAGAAAGTCTTCAAAAACACCCCGAAGTAGAGCACTAAGCGAGTGAGGCTGTAAAGCAAACTTCTTGAAATGTTTGTGCTTTTAGGCGGTTTTGAAGGGTTTTCAGGAATCTCCAAAAAAATACTCGCCGCTTTGAATCAATTGGCTAGGGCATTCCATCTTAACGAAAACGGTTTTCGTTTTTCAGGTTTTTCCTCCTCACCCATCTGCGGTTTCTTTCTTCAGGTATTCTCCTGAATCGGTTTTCCCGTGTCATGCAGATGTATCGTTTTTTTTGAGGAAGGTTATGCTGAACGTGACTCCTGAATCGCATCGTCGTTCGGATTCTCCACAACCGAACCGAGAGGACCTTGACTGTGTCGTCGAAGTACACAATCTCACACTCGCTCCCGCTCCATCAAAGGTTGCTCCCGCAGAGAGTATTGAGCCTCTCCAACATCTCTCACGCCGAATAGCGCGGCTTCAAAGAGGAGCCGAAGAGCCAGATCCTGATATCGCAGGCCGAATTGCACCTGTTCCACCAGTGGCTGAAAACCTGTGGCGTTTGCGGAACGCAATCGACCAGTTTGTTACAGAGTCACTCCGTGCACCCTCAAAGTTTGGATTTGCGGCAGAACCGGTTGAAGAGGTTGACGCAACGGTACTCAAAAAGGAGTTGGAAGAAGCAGCAATCCGTCTTATGCTCATGAGTGAAGCGGCTGAGGATTCGCCGATGGATCCGAGCTCAATCTATCAGCAAGCTGCCGAAGCTGGGGCGCACGTGCTCAACGAGTTTCTTCCAGAGCTTCGAGCCGCATCACAGAGCGGCATGGTGTCAGAGGCCCATCAAGAGGCACTCTTTCTGGCGCTCGTTGACCTCAAGTCAAACCTCACCCAACTCAACCTCAACATCAGAGCCCAAGAACTTCAGGAGCTTCTCGAGATGGAGAGTTCCGCCGTCCCTGCGCTCAAGCCAACTGGAACGTCCGGCCCAGTTCCGGTACAAGCTCTTCCACAAACACTCGAAAGCCGCACGCGCTCGAGAAGCCAGATCCTTCTTGGGGACCTGCCGGTTGAAAAGGTCATGAAGATCCTCACAAAGGAGATGACCGCTTTTCTCTCGGAGCACAGCTCACGAGCCCGAGGGAAGATCGGCTTCAATCAACCCCAGACGGACGAACCACCAGTTCGCATGGCGACTCTCTTAACCCTTCTTGAAGAGAGCAAGGAATTTGCGGAAAAGCTTGCAAATGAAGTGGGGGAGAAGACAGGGATCGATCTTACCCTCCAGACGATGGCCCACAATCTCGCGACAGTTTGTGATCTCCTGATTATTCCGTTTGTGCGCCACAATCACGCTTTCGGAGTAGCTGAGAAAGACGTGCCCTCGGTGCTCCATATGGTTTCGAATGCGAGAAGTCAGTTCATCGAATACCGCAAGCAGCTTCGAGATTACCGCCAGATGCTCGTGCAACAGGGGGTGTTGTAAAAAGCGTGACGGTTACGACTTTTCCACTTTCTTTAAAAAGCGTGACGGTTACGACTTTTCCACTTTCTCGTTAAAAAGCGTGACGGTTACGAGTCGTCCTTGGGGATAGAAGGCGTGAAGCGTGGTCCGCGCGATTTTAACCCGCCACCTAGGCCAGTCGCTCAACGCAAGATTTTTAGGTAGTTAACCTCATCCAGGAGACAAAATCGCTACTATTCTCATAACGAAATTGTCATCTGAAAATAATTGGTAGGTAAATCGGCTGCACATCTGCCTTCGAAGGGGGACAAATCGGAGGTTGCCATGCTGAAACTTTTAGAGACCCTTCCCGACCTACGGAGTGTGCGGCTACCCTCGAGGTCCGACCACCTTACACCGAATCAAATTCACGCCATAACTAAGCGAGAATTGCCCGTAGCGATGGAACAACTTGCGAAAAGCAGAGTTCGCGTCGTTGAGAATATCCTAGATTTTCTTCTGGCCTTGCCCACAATCAATCTGGGTGCAGGAGTTGACGCATTTCGGCGTCTTGGAATTGGTAGTCGAATGCTCGACGCTAATAGTTTGTACATGAACTTGATTCGTGAGCTGTCTCGCCGCAGAGCAGATGACCCACCAACCATCTCAGATCGGAAATCCTTTGTGAGAAAGATCGATCAGCTCAACGCACCTTTTCCGAGTTATACCCAAAGAGATCTGACCTCAATCAATCGAGGAAATTCTGCCGCAAAGGTTGTCTCATTCATCGCCGACTTCTTCTGCGAACATGTCGTTGAAAGGAGCACTATTTACCACGAAGCGTTCTTTTGGGCATGTAGGTACGACTCTCAGTCTGGCCATTTTGCTCATCCTGAATTTGGGGAGGATTTTGGGCCGATTATACTCAATGCGATGCTGATGCAAGATCGTCCAGGGGAAGGCCTGGTGGCGATTACGGGAGACCAGCAGTTTGAGGGTGCAATTCAATCGGCAGTGAATCAGTACCGAGCTTATCTCACTGCTGTCGATAAGGCTGCGGAGACTCTCGTGGGCGTTCGCGCCAAAATTGAATTCGGAACTCTATTTTTGGACGAGGAGTCGGCCATAGAAGAGAGTTGAGAAGTCAGAAATAAAAAATGGTAAAAGTGCCGCGCCTCTACTTTTGCAAAA
>JAGRAO010000211.1 GCA_020434565.1 Bdellovibrionales bacterium | reverse complement strand
GTCGGCTCGTTAGATCGCTTATCCCAACTGTGCCCTTCATCGTCAGCGGAAGGAGGAACCGAGTCCGATAGAGTTATGGAGCAACATGATTTTTTCCAACAGGTCCTTACCTCTTTCTCGGCTGGACTTCTCACGAGTCTCACTCCGTGTGTTTATCCCCTGATACCTATCACACTCGCGCTTTTTGGGGCGGACGGCTCGTCCTCGCGAATTCGGGCTTTCTTCCTGTCGCTGTCCTTTGTATTTGGAATCTCAGTTACCTTTACCTCACTTGGACTGCTCGCAGCTTCTTCTGGAGCTCTGTTCGGTTCGTCTCTCTCTCATCCCCTCGTTCTTGTTGCGCTCGCGTGCCTCTTTTTAGTACTCGCATTGAATTCTATTGAGATCTTTGAGCTCCCATTTCTCCACAAAGTACAGGGCGCTGCATCAAAGATCGGTGGGGTGGGATTTACAGGAGCTTTTTTGGCCGGAAGCGTATCGGGCCTTGTCGCGGCTCCGTGCGTCAGTCCCCCGCTTGTCGCGATACTTGCTTTCGTCGCCAACACCGGGGACCTCCAGCGGGGATTTTGGCTCCTGCTCGCATATTCATTTGGCCTCGGAGTGCTCTTTTTGGTGCTCGGAACCTTTTCTGGGCTGGTGAACCGAATTCCCCGTTCGGGAACCTGGATGTACGGAGTTAAATTCTTGATCGGTTCTGCACTTGTTTTTGCAGTCTTTTTTACCCTTCAGCCAATTTTGCCAATTGAGTTGATCGAGGAAATTCGCGAGGGATTGAATCCAATTCTCTTTGGAGCACTCATTCTCTGCCTTGGACTGGCGTGGGTCTCATATAAGCGCGAATTAAAGAGCATCCGTCTTATCGCCAGTCTCGTCCTGGCCCTTAGCCTGTTTGTGCTCGTGCTTGTTCACCCGGCAGTGAAAGAGCTTCACTGGTATGGCGCGTACAGTGAGGGGACGGAAGTCGCAGCAAAGACAGACACTCCGCTCATGATAGACATGTACGCGGACTGGTGTGCCGCTTGTAAGGAACTCGATGCTATCACCTTTCGGGATCCAAGGGTTATGTCTCTCTTGAAAGGCTTTACCCTCATTCGACTGGACCTCACTTCTCCGACAGAGGCAGACCAGGAGATCATGGACCGTTTTGAGGTTGTGGGTCTCCCATGGATAGTTTTCCTGAGGAGCACAGGATCTCAGATTTCCGATACAACCATCACAGGCTTCCTCCCTCCGGAGGAATTTGCTCACCATCTTTCGGAAGTACTCAAAAAGAAAGATCTCGAATAAAAGCGCCCCTTTTGTAGCCGGGAGAGATTCGTACAATGCGTGGGTCGAGTCTGAGAGACGGTGACTCGTTCGGTTGTTAACACATATTTTTCCACCCAGAACTGAGACCTCGTTTCAACGCTCGGCCTATCGGCGGGCTAAGACAGCGGTTCCATCGGGTAGCCGTTGATGTTCTCGATAGCTTCACGAATTGAGTTCTTCACTCTGTCATCTTTTTCATTTATGAAGCGATTTCGCAGAAAGGCGACAGAAGCGCGACTTCCCAACTGGCCAAGCGCTTTTGCGACATGCGCTCGAACAAGTGGATCGTGGTCATCAAGATGCGTAACCAAAAGTGGAGCGATGCTCTTATCCCCCTGAGTACCGAGTTCCGAGAGAAACTTTACTACTTCGATACGAACGACATAAGAATCGTTCTTCAACGCTCGAGCGGTAGCCGGGACTATATCCGCGATTGCTCTCGTCCTGACTTCCTGGAGGGCTTCAATCAGAGTCTTCTCAGAAACCCCATCGGTGAGAAAGACACTCCGCAATTCGCCATCAGTCATGTCAGATACTGACTTTCCTTCGGGAATTGGCTCTACCGGAAGGGTTGGTTGCTGAAGCGTCGCCGTGGAAACCTGAGCCACTGGTTGAGATGCAGATTCGGTGGTCAGGATATTCGGCCCACTTTCCTTCTCTGAGAGAAGAAAGAGTATGACTCCCCCAAGGACAAGGCACACAACTGCCACGATCGAGGTAAAAAATCGGAGACGACCGCGTCTACGATCTCCGAACATATCGCGAGTTCCAAGCGGGGACTCAGCATGAGCAAAAAGAGCTCCTGGACCGGTCCGTTCAGGCGGTGCTGGCTCCTCAGACGGAGTTGAGTAAAACCCATCTTCGAATCCTCTCTGAACCTGACGAGTGGAGTCGGCACTCGAACGATCACCAAACCCGAGAGGAACATGAGATCCCTTCGAAGGACGCGAATAGGTCTGAGATTCTCTTGATTCACGTGCCGAAGCTGCCGAATCTTCCGCGAGAGACTTCCACTCTGAAACTTTTCGCCGTCGAATCTCTGGATGATCACCTTCTTGCGAAATCGGCGGAAGATCTTGACCGACACCGACAGCCCGCTTGAGTGCCGCCACAAATTCTTTGGCGGTGTCAAATCGTTGTTCTCTCTTTTTAGCAAGGCCACGCTCAAAGACTTCCTCAAGTGCTAGCGGAAGTTCTGGAGCAATTTCAGATAGGGAAAGCGGTCGTGAATTGAGAATTCCACCCACTACTTCGTTAAAAGTAGTTCCTGGAAATGGACGACTCCCCGAAAACAGTTCAAAAGCGACAATCGCAAAACTAAAGAGGTCACTCCGTTCATCGAGCCGCTCATTCAATATCTGCTCTGGAGACATGTATCCCGGTGTCCCCATGACCGGCTCTGCTTGAACGAGGTTATCTGACTCAGAGATGCTCTGATTAATTTTGGCAACACCAAAATCAAGGATATACACCTGGTCATTATCATCTCGAATAATATTTGCCGGCTTTAAATCTCGGTGTATGACTCCTTTCGAATGCGCCGCGTCGATACCTCCAGCCAGCTGCTGAAGATAGTTGATGACCTGAGTCGGCTGGAGCTTGCCATCGCGAGCGAGAATGCCCTCAAAACTCTCTCCTTCGACATAGTCCATTACGATGTACGGGGTATCTCCCTCAACGCTCACTTCAAAGATCGTGATAATATTCGGATGCCGAATGTTTCCTGCAGAACGGGCCTCAATCTTGAATCGTTCAAGAGCGGCGTCAGCGTCACTGAATTGCGCCGCCGTAATCTTTCGTAGGGTCTTGATTGCTACAGTTCGTCCGATCTCTGGATCTTGCGCTTTGTACACGACACCCATAGACCCTCGACCAAGGGTCCCCTGGATAATATACTTTCCAATTGTCTGGAGGTTTTGAGTCCCTTCCATGCGCCTAACGAAACTTCTGAATGTTACCCTACTCTTTGAATATTCTTACAAAAACCGTTCCAGCCACCACCTCTTAAATTCTCCTTCTCATTCCTGTCCCGCCTTTTCTGGTTCGCAAGCCACTGAAAAGAGGAAGATTTCGGAGCTGTTCCCCAGCCTCTGAAGAACCCTTTAAGCACACTTTCTGACGGAGCCTTCGCCAGAAAAGCCAGTTCAGCTATCGACCCATCAGTTCGCGAAGCTGAAGGAACCAATCTCGCCCATTACGAAGAATTCTTAGCAATAGCGCAATCGCTCATTTGAGGGAGCGATCCCAGGTGAATGGGCTCATCTGAGGTGTGCCCTTTTTTCGTTCTTTTCGTAGAATGCGGTTTCGGTGGGAAGAGAGGTCTCTTTACAGAGGAGGAGAATTTCCGCCATAAAGCCGAATTTTTCAGAAAGGGCACTGATTGCCGATGAATGTAAAACCAACTGAGATTAGACGAAACGGTGTTCATGAACTCTCTATCACCTGGACGGATGGCCGACACGATGCCATTGCAAGCACGGTATTGCGCTCTCATTGTCCGTGCGCAAAGTGTCGGGAGGAACGTGGCGAAGGAGCGTCTCACTCTTCTCCACTCACCGCTTCGCCAACCAAAAAGAAGAGTCTCCTGCGGGTGGTAGAGAATACTCGAGAGGAGTCACTTACACTTGAAAGTATCTGGGGAGTTGGAAACTACGGACTCGGTATCTCGTGGGGAGATGGTCACAACGACGGCATCTACACCTTTGATTACCTCAGAACACTCGCACAAAAGTAGCGGCGGTTTCTTTGGGATACCGTCTCGCACGTGCACGGAAGAGGAACACTTTGGACCGCTAACAAATTATTCGACGCGAATTAATCGTCGGAGGAGTCACCGAAGCGATCTCCTGGTTTCTCACCGGGCTTCGGAGCCTCTTTGAGCCGTCGGGTAATCCTTCCTTTCGTAAGATCGTACGGAGAGATCTCAACTATAACATGATCACCAGGGAGAACTCGGATGTAGTAGCGGCGCATTTTTCCTGCAAGGTATGCCAGCAGTTCGTGGCCATTGTCGCACTCAACGCGAAAAGTCGTGTTCGGAAAACACTCCTTTACCACACCAAACATCTCTATCGCATCTTTTCCCATAGCACCCGTTTTTACCTCTCATCAGTCCCCAACAGCAAGGGGCTGAGTGTTTTATACTGTCTAGCATCGAAAATGCCCGACCTTCAATTCAGCAGAGATTGCCGTCGTTCCAAGGCCACAAAGCCCCACCCCTTACAGGAGAAGACACTCAGCCAGCCAAGAGGAGATAATTCTATTCCCCGGTAAATGCGCCGATTTTTCGAAACTTCTCGTACCGCTTCTCGAGCAGCTCAGACACCGTAAGCGCCCCGAGTTCTTTTAAGACTCGCTCGAGCACGTCGCCGAGATTCTCAGCAGCTTCTCTGTGATTCCAGTGCGCTCCACCGGCAGGTTCGAGCACAATTTCGTCCACGATCCCAAAACTCTTCAGCTTATCAGCCGTCAACTGGAGAGCATCAGCAGCAACTGCTGCCATAGCGCTCACATCATCGCCCTTTGTATGCCACAAAATAGAAGCGCAACCTTCAGGTGTAATCACAGAATAACAAGCATTTTCAAGCATAAGGATTCGATCAGCTACTCCAAGAGCAAGCGCTCCGCCACTTCCACCTTCTCCAATCACCACACACACCACCGGGACGGTGAGTTCAGCAAGCTCTTGCAAGTTCCTGGCGATTGCTTCTGCCTGTCCTCGCTCCTCTGCTTCCATGCCAGGATAGGCACCTTGAGTGTCAATAAACGTAATAATCGGAAGCCCAAACTTTTCGGCAAGGTGAAACATCCGCAGGGCTTTGCGATACCCTTCCGGCTGAGCCATCCCAAAATTTCTTGCCAGGCGCTCTTTCATCGTGCGACCCCGCTCGTGCCCCACAACCATCACTGGCATTTCACCAAATTTAGCCGTTCCAGCGACAATCGCCTGATCATCAGCGAAGAGCCTATCTCCATGTAATTCAACAAAATCCGTCATGAGGAAACGGATATAGTCAAGCGTGAAGGGGCGATCAAAATGACGAGAAAGCTGCACCCGTTGGTAAGCAGAGAGTTTACCGTAGATATCCTTTCGAAGTTTCTCAACTCGAGATTCGAGCCGTTCGTAGTCACCTGTCTTACTCGAATCCCCTCCCGCTATTTCGTCCTTGAGAACTTCAAGTTGAGTCTCGAGCTCTACAAGAGGCTGCTCAAAATCGAGGGGATGTTCAATTGCTGACATATCTCTTCTTTAACTCTTCTGAATCACCCTCATCGGTGACCGGACTTGAATAGCGCCCAACTTCGGGAGCCCGGAGGCTAACGATGATTGAGCTTTTTGTCGACTCCCCCGAGGCCCGATCTCCCCCAATTTTCTCCGAAACACAGAGAAACGAGGAGAAAAAGTCCTGTCAATCCATCGGATTAATTGGCGTTTTCATGCCGAGCGACGACTCTTCTTCTCCAAGCAGCCCGAGAATGGGCAGTCCGAGAGGTTCGGCTTTTCTTCACCGCGTCACGCACTCGCCTCAGCCAAGAGATATTCTGCGTCAAGATAGACGAAAAGAACGGCATGAGAGGGGACGTCGACATTCTGCAACTCCCGACACAGATCCTCAACTGATATCTGAACGGCAGTAAAACTCTTTTCCTTGGAATGGCGCGAAGGTTGAGTAGGCTCCGAGTCAAGGAGACGACAAGGATATGCAGAGAGCTTGGCCTCGCGCCATCCGCGCTTCTTCGGTTCATTTCGAAAGTAAGTCAGTTGCCGTTTCGCGTAGCGCCTCGTCGATTGGGCAATCTCCTCCGTAGGATCTCCTCCTTGCTGAAGAGCTTTGGCTATCTCTTGAAATCCAATTGCTGAAGAAAGAGCCGACTCCTCTCCAAATCGCTTTAGCAAGGACTCTACTTCTCTCATTGCTCCGTTTTGAACCATATCCCGCGCCCGGCTATCTATTCGGCGGTAGAGTTCTCTCCTCGACCAACAGAGAATGAGGACAACTGCTCCGTGGAGCCACGCCACGCCTCGGTCCTTTTCATGAATCTCTGAGAGCTTGTGAGTCCCCTCTGTGGCAATTTCGATGGCCCGAATGACGCGATTTCGATCTTGAATATGGAGACGCTTGGAAGTCTCTGGATCGAGCTCCGAAAGCATTGAATGAAGAGACTCGCTATCGTGCTTTTCAAGCGATTCACGCAACTCTTGGTTCGCTTTCGGAAGGTC
>JAGRAO010000210.1 GCA_020434565.1 Bdellovibrionales bacterium | reverse complement strand
CTCTCTCAGAAAACACCTCGCGAAAGCAGGTTGCGCAATACTTGGAGACCGATTGTTTGGAAAGGAGTCCGTGGATGGTCCCTTACAGCTTCAATGTTCTGAGGTTTCGTTTCCCCTGGGCGATGCGCTGAAAAGCATTCGGATTCCTTCGTCAAAGTTACTCCATTCCCAGTAAAAAAACTTGCAATATTAAGTGGTTATGCTGCTTTGAAATTTCAAAGAAGCATCTCACCGAGAAGCCTCGATTACTTTTACAGAAACTCGCAACACGCAATTGGGTTTTGCGTGACGATCAGGAGTCCGGAAATGTCATCAGCAGTTCATCGACACGATCTCTATCTCCGTGGGCAAGAGCGCCATTCGGGCGAAACTCCTTTGGCGGTCATTCCAGGGGGCAAAAAAAAGCAACCCCCGAAAAAGAGCTCGCGACTCAAAAAGGGATTGCTGGGGTTTTCCCTCGGCCTTCTCGGAACACTCTTGTTTGCCTCATACATCGCAGTGGCTGGATTTCTCGTTCGTCGTTATGAGATCCCGCTTCCTGCAAGCGTTGAGCACATTTTGAGCTCACTTGAGGGAATGTCAGAGAAAACTCTTCAAGCAGTCCCTGAGTACGCTTTCGCTTCATCTTCCGAAACAACGGGTGAGCAAAGTCCTCTCTGGAACTGCAATGGGAAATACACAGATCATCCCGTCGCTTCAGACGTCTGCATCAAAGTAGACGTTTCTCAATCTGAAGATGACAGCGGAAACCGATTTTACGGCCAGAACTGGAACTCGAAGTAGCAGTCCTTCTTTAGTCACTCAACAGCAGGAATAGTTGCTTCGCGGGCGACATACTGTAATTTCTGCTCAAAGCGAAGCTCTTCACTCTTCGCCAGATCCAAAGTCTTCTTCATAGCTGGATAGAGTCGAAAGGAAGGAAGCGGGTGACACCTGTCAGGTCTTTGACAAACCCTTACGCGCTGGAAGAAAGTACTGATATTTCCTTCGTTCGCAAGAATTATCTTCCCCTTCGATCTTTCCCAACGAATCCTCGCTAACCCTTCATCGGGTTGGACGAGAACCAGCGAGTAGGGAGATTCTTTTGCCTTTTCACTTGGGCGTTGTTTGTCTCGGATCGCGACTTGAAATGCTCTCTCTTCAGGCGCATTTAGTACGCTCGAAGAGAGCGCGACTCGAGCCTTTCCCCCAGCCGGAACTTTTACACTCGCACGTGACAGGAGAGGGTCAAACGAGGTTGAACGGAATTCTCCAGTAGGCTCTCTCCGAGATACATTCAAGGAGAGAGTGACTTCTTGGTCGCCGGGATTATCTATCTCGATTATCCCTGGTGACGAAGGCGTGTGATACACCAGTCGGGACCCCACCCGCCATAAAACTTCTTCAGAAGAAGGCGCCCCGGCTGGAACTCCTTTTCCCACAACCACCTCGGCTGGCACAACTTTCAACGTTTCGATTTCTCGTTGAGGTGGCTCAAACTTCTCTGGGTTCACCTTCTCCTTTTGGTGAGGTAATTGAGAGGTGATTTCAGACGACGGGGATTCTTTTTCAATATCACCTTTGAATTGACCTAGTACCCGCTCTTTTGTTTCGACTCCCCACTGGCGAAAGAGCGGCTGCTGAGGTGGAAGCGCTTGGGCGATAACCTGCGCATCGGACATCTGCAGATCTAATTTTTGCGGTTCTTGCTTTAGAGAGAGTCGTAAGTTCCCCTCGGCTCCGGGAAGTACCGATATCCTCGAACCAGTCCCATGCTTCAAAAACTGAACGGCTCTCACTGCAGGGAACGACCCAAGCGCGAACGTTCTCGCTTTCGCCAAGGGCTGGTTTGGAAGTTCGATCAAAAGGCCGCGTCCAATTCGTGAGGAACGTATTCCCTCGACATTAATTCCTTCGGCTCTAAGATTCAGCCGCGGTTCAAATTGATCTTCTCCTAAGAGTATATCGACTTTAAGTTTGCCTTCCTGAAAAGACCAAACTGGAGACATCTCAGCGAAAGCGAATACGTTCGGCCACGTGCCGAAAAATGCAAAAAGAAGGAAGAAGATTCCCTTGAGGAACTCCTCTCTCGCACTCTTCAATCTTCTATTCACCTCTCTCAGACCTCATTCAACAGTTCACAAAAATGGTGGCGTCTTTTCCTCAGTCAAACGCCAACCTTTCAGAGAATATCGAGATATCAAACTTCGCTCCACCATCTTAAAGCAAGTGAAAGCTTATGAGTCGAGGCCGGCTTCGGGGGTCATAACCCTTTTGGAGAATTTTGAGGAATACCAATATGTTTGGAGACAACTCTGGCGACGAACAGCGAAAACGGGCCCTGGAAGAACAGAGGAAAAAGGCAGAGGAGCGTCGAGTTGCCGCCAAAAAGAACCTCGAGCGTGAACTAGAGGCTCGCCGCCAGCGAGATATCGAAAAGAAAAAGGAACAGAAAAAGCGCGAGGAATTCGACAAAAAGCGGAAAGCGGTTCAAGAAAATGTCGACGAACAGATGCGCGAACTCATGGGAGATAGTCGTGAAGGCGCTGCTTCAGCGAGCGCCCCCAAAAAGCAGCTCCCCCGCCTGAAACGATTTGGACTTCCTGGCGGTGATTTTCAAGCAAGCCCGAACAACGAGAAACTCTTGCCTCAGCCGTCCCGTGGAGGTCCGGGCTCGATGAATCAACCGGGAGCAGCTCATCAAGCAGATCGACATTCTAACTCTAAAGCTCCACAGGTTCCTCAAATTCGACTGAAGCGTCCGTTCTGAGCTCTCCCACAAAGATGCTCACTCCTCCATGTAAATCCCCAGAGAGCGGATACAATAAGGCAGCCACTAAACGGATCCCCACGAAGTTGTGCTCTCCTTTGCTTCGGTTCAATAGAGGAAGAAGGAAGCAATAATTGGTCGGAATCACTGAGAAACAGCTCCTTTTCCCGAAGCCTATCAAATAGTTGCCGTCTCTGTTCAATCTCAAGAAACCATCACTGCCAAGAAGGTATCCAAAGAAGACGACGTATTCTTTCTCTATGAAGATGTTCAAAACAGGGATCAGCCAGAGATGATTATGAGCCAAAGTGAACAATCGAAGCGATTTATTCAGCAATCTCTCGAGTGCCTAGCTGCATATTTTGTCTGCCTGGCTGACGGCAGCAAAGATGAAGCCCAGAATGCACTCGATATTCTCTCCTCCACTGACTCACGTGCGGAGGCCGAGCTGAGTGCCGCAGATTTTTCCTACTATAGACAAAAGCGTAGCCAGTTAAGCAAAATTTTTACCGAGCGACTCCTTGATGAGCTTCGAGATCAGGTGCATGCAGACGTAGCACAAGAGGTCAGGAGTCTCGTCCAAAGGCTTCAAGAGGGATTCGAAGCACCTTCGACTCCAACGGTATCCTAGAAAAATTCCAACCAAGTCCCAATCTCCTAAGGAGAAAGAGCTTCCCTTGCTGTCAGACTCCTAAGGCATCCCATTCTGTTTTTCGGGGCGGGGGCTTGAGCATTTCCTTTTTTCCTCATCAAGACTAACTTTTACAGACAATTGATTGGCTCGCTGGCTTAGAATTTTTTCGAGCGAAAAATTGTATGAGAGAGAGTTCTCAACAAACGGCGCATAGTAAAGTATCTCGACAATCGCGATTGCTGCTTCAAATACCCTCGCAGCGCTCCCCGACTTCTCATTCCCCTTCATTGTGTGTACTGTGGGAACACGTTTAGTCAAAGAGCCAATTTCTATGTTCCCTTCGGAAGCACTTTTTGGAAGCCATGTACCTCCAGAGTACGTCCCATGTTGTGATCATTACGCTGGTTCAGAGAGGTTTATTCGAAAGATTCTCGCGCTTCAAATCAAATCCGAATTGTGCTTTGACGTCACACTCGATCTTGAGGATGGAGCCGAGCTAGGAAATCCAAGAGAGCAACGAGAGCTCGTGTCGAGCTACCTCAACCAGTACTCCCCTGATATTTACGCCCGACGGCGCGGAATTCGATTTCATCCCGTCTCTGATCCTCTTTTTTATACAGAGACTACGGAACTGCTTCCGAAAATCTACTCCTCAATAGCCTATATCACGATTCCTAAAGTCAGAGATTTTGTAGAAGCTCAGCAGGCTGTAAAATCTGTACTTCAAACCCTCAAGAATCACTGCCTCAGCAAGCCTCTTGGCATTCATTTTCTCATTGAGACTCCCTCTGCTATCCCCCATATCGCAGCAATTGCATCGCTCCCTTGTGTTCGCGGCATCGATTTTGGATTGATGGACTTTGTCTCTTCGTACCGAGGATCTATTCCATTTTCCGCGATTTCTTCTCCTGATCAGTTTGAAAATATCCATGTCGCAGAAATAAAGAGAGCAATAGTCTGTGCTTCGATAGGGGCCGGAAAGGTAGCCGCTCACAACGTGAGCACTGATTTTCAGAAACCTGAAAGTGCCTATGCTGATGCATTGAGAGCGAAAGAAGAGTTTGGATTTCAACGGATGTGGAGTATTCACCCAAACCAGATCGAACCTATTGTTCGAGCTTTTACTCCTCAAACCGACGAGCTCCATTTCGCTCAGCAAGTTCTCCTCAAGGCAAAGCGAGCGAACTGGGGACCCATTCGATTTGAGAACCGACTTCATGACAGAGCGTCATACCGCTTCCTGTGGCAGGAATTGCTAAAGGCATGGTACCAACAAATTCCATTTGAACGTGAGACGACCAAAGAGTTGTTTGGAAATTTTCCGACTCGAGATGACCACTAAACGAACGATTGCGATCACTGGTGCGACCGGCTTTCTCGGGAGATATCTTCTCTCAGAGTTTTCAGTCGATAGCGAGGTGAGGGCGTGGTATCGAACAAAGCCAGACTCGGACTTTCCTTTTCTCTCTTGGTTTCACGGAGAGCTGGGTTCAAAAAAGAGTTGTTATGAACTCCTCGAGAATTGCGACTTCTTGATTCATGCTGCTCTCTATCGGCCAGGATCGGGTTTTCGAGGGGCAGAGGGTGATGTGCTGTCTTTTGTTGAAAAGAACGTTCTTGGAAGTCTTCAACTTTTTGAGGCCGCTAAAGAGATCGGGGTAAAGAGAGTTGTTTTCATGTCGACCTGTGCAGTACATGAACAAATTCTAGACGATCGACCGCTGGACGAAGCTCATCCCCTCTGGCCAGCGAGCTTCTACGGAGCTCACAAAGCCGCAATTGAAAAATTTATTCATGCTTATGGACTGGGAGAAAAGCTTTGTTTTTGCTCTCTCCGTCCCACAGGCATCTATGGGATTGCACAGCCAATCGAATCCTCGAAATGGTATTCGCTCGTTCAAGATGTCGTGCAGGGAAGAGAAGTCTCCTGCTCTCGTGGAGGAAAGGAGGTACACGCATCTGATGTGGCAAGGGCGTGCCGTATTCTCCTCGAAACTGATAGGGAGGATGAGATTTGCGGTCGTTCATTTAACTGTTACGACCGATATATTTCAGAATTCGAAGTCGCTCAGCTCGCGAGGGAATGCTCACACAGTAATTCTGTAGTCAGAGGTGTTCAGACTGCTCCTCTTCACCAGATCGATACTCATAAAATACGGAAATTCGGGATGACTTTTGGTGGAGAGACTCTTCTGAGCCAAACGATTGAAGAGATGGTTAGAGGCATTTGCTAACCGTTTTTAATTGGACCACCAAAAAGTGAGTGTATAGAAAGGCCTTTGGGACCAGTTGCTGAGCTTATCTCTTTCTCAGGATGTTCCGGAGCCGAAGGTTCCTCCTCCTCATCGACCGAATCACCTGTAAACCCGTGAAGAACAGGAGCAGAACCTCGAGTCGAATTCGAAGGAACTCGTTGAGCCTCGCCAACGGCCTGTTCAAGATCCCTATAGACCACTGTGTAGACGAGATAGTCCCCCACCAAGGAGAGGTTTGTGGAGACAATCGAAATGGAAGTTTCCTTTTCGAGCCAGGAGCTAATCTGCGCAGAGAGCTTTTTGAGGCCTCTCCGGGTATGTTCTTGAAAATAAATGAATTTATAATCCGTCATTTCTCGTCCCGTCGATTGCGTTCGCTGCCTAGTTCAAGAGTTATGAAGAGAGGAGGTCTGACGGTGCTTTTTTTGAGCAAGAATGGAAACAGCTCTCAAGCATTTAGACATTGTCGATATCAGGGGATTCTGAGATTCCTGCTTTAGGAAGGCGAACTTCAGCCGCAAGTACTTTTTGGATAGTAGACAGCCATTCATCAGGCTTTGTGCACTTACTCACCCAACCATCTGCGAAATTCGCATCAGCATGTCTTGCAAGCTCACGCTCAGGAATATTTGAGAACAACACCACCTTAAGGTCCTTCATCGATTTTTTGAGAAGTCGACAGATCTTCGTCCCTGGCATACCTGGCATCTGCACATCGCTCACCAAAAGATCTATTTTTTCATTAAACAGATAGTCATGAATCGAAGAGCAATCGAGCGAAGTGAAAACCTTATATCCTTCTTTCTCCAGAATATGTTGGAGAATATGGAGAATCATTTCGTTGTCATCCAGGCAAAGAATCTTCGTTTCCGAAGTCGTCACTGGACTAAGAGGCATGCT
>JAGRAO010000209.1 GCA_020434565.1 Bdellovibrionales bacterium | reverse complement strand
GCACCTGAATGTACGGTACCAAGCAGCCGAATCATAGGGTAGATTTGGAAGGTCGATTTCTAAAAAACTATGACACCGGCGTTGGGAGTTGTTTTATTGGTCTTTCTCGGGTCCCTGATTCAAGGGGCGCTGTTGCTGCGTAACGTGGACCGAGTCTTGATCATGATTGGAATTGCTCTCTGTTCGCTGGTGGGATTGTTTGGCGGCGATGAAGAGACACCCTACGTTCTCGCAAAGCACGTCGAAACGTGTCTCCTTTTCTTCTACATTGGATTTTCCATTGTGTTTGTTCACTGGCTCATGCCAGTCATTAACGAACGTGTCTTGCTGCTACACACCGTTACGTTTCTGTATCTCGTTGAAAGATTTTACTGGCACTACGTTGAAGGGTATCCCTTTGTCGCGCTGATCTTTGTTGGATTGCCGGCTGTTGGTATTCTCGTTGGAACGTGCACCCCACTTCGCCTGTCGTTTCGCCAACGGCTCGGAGCCTACGTTTGGTACCTCCTTGTGAGTATAGCGTTCGTCGTATCAGAATTCGTTGCAAGTGATCTCTCTCGCTATTATGAGAACGGAATTGATTCGATTGCTTCCTTGATACAGGTATTGAGCGCAGGGATGGCGATGCTCTTTTTGTCGGCAAATGTCTTCTATGTCCTCTCGTTTATTCCGTTTCGATATAAAGAGCAGTCATATCCTGAGCGTGTCGAAGAGATAAAACGGTACGCCAATTTTGTAGTGGGAAAATATTCTGATGAGCAGTTTTCTTTCTGGCAGATGCTCATCCTCTTAGGCGTACAGTTGGGAGTGCTTCTGGCCAATAGGCAGTGGGGTCTCGTAAATGATTGGATCGTTATCAATTTGGTGATTGTCGGTACTTCGCTCCTTATTCCAGTTCAGGATAAGAAAAAGATGGTGTTGCCGAAGTGGATGCCAGTCGAAGAACTGAATGATTAAGAAACCAGTTGAAGAAAGCTGACTCGCATGGTTCATAAATGATGAGCGTTGAGGCCGCCAGATCTACTGCTCTCGTAATTTAAATCTTTGGACTTTTCCGGTCTCAGTCTTTGGGAGAGCTGACACAAACTCAATTGCGCGCGGATATTTGTACGGTGCGATAGTTTGTTTCACGAAGTCTTTGAGCTGTTTCTTTGTCTCTTCGGTTCCCTTGGATGAGTCTTTGAGAACTATAAACGCCTTTACAATATGTCCCCGTTCGTCGTCGGGTGCGCCAACAACGCCACATTCAAGCACTTCAGGGTGGGTCAGAAGAGCACTTTCGACTTCGAGACCACTTATGTTGTAGCCAGAAGAGATAATCATGTCGTCAGCTCGAGCTTGGAACCAAAAATATCCATCTTCATCTACTCGATAAGCATCTCCAGTAATATTCCAACCTGACCGCACATAATCTTTTTGCCTCTCATCGTCGAGGTAGCGACAACCGGTAGGGCCGCGCACAGCGAGGAGTCCGACCTGACCCGGAGGGAGATCGTTTCCTTCTGAATCAACAATCTTTGCTTCGTAACCAGGGATCGGTTTTCCCGTAGAGCCGGGACGGATTTCACTTCCTGAAGCAGAGATAAAGATGTGGAGGATCTCTGTTGAGCCGATTCCGTCAATTATTTCTATCCCAAGCTGATCTCTCCATTTCTCAAAAGTCGGAAGCGGAAGGGGCTCGCCCGCTGAGACACACTTCTTGAGCGAGCTCAAATCGAAGTTTCCTGATTCCGCTAAGAGAGCGCGATACGCTGTCGGAGACGTGAAACAAACGGTTGCTCGGCGATCTTGAATGGCTGAGAGCAGATTCGCTGGCGAAGGTTTCGGTACGAGCGCTATCGACGCTCCTACTCGCATAGGAAAAAGTAAAAGTGCTCCAAGCCCAAAGGTAAAACCGAAAGGAGGAGTTCCGGCGAAAATATCCCTTTCGTTTGGCTGGAGGACATATTTGGGAAAGCAGTCACAGATGGCCATGACATCCCTATGAAAATGCATCGTGGCCTTGGGATTTCCTGTCGTGCCTGACGTAAAACCGATCAGAACTACATCTGTGTCTGCAGTATCAACGTTTTTAAACGAAGTGGAGGCCACTTCACAGAGCGACTCCAGCGATTTATCCTGAGCGCCATTGAAATACGAGAGTGCTTCAAGCTGAGGAGATCTTGCAGCTGCAATCGCCATCTCCTCTCGACACGCTTCGTCGCACAATGCAATCGATACTTTCGCTTTTTCAATAATGTAGGTGAGTTCTTTCGCTCGAAGGAGTGGCATAGTTGTGACGCATATCCCTCCGGCTTTTACGACAGCAAACCAACACGCGGCCATCTTTACCGTGTTGGGCCCCCGAAGGAGCACCCTGTTTCCAGGTTGAAGCCCAAGATCCTGTACGAGAGAATTAGCAATTTGGTTTGTAAGTTCTAAAAATTCTCCGTAAGAGATTGTGTGACTTTCTTCAATAAAGAGAGGCGCGGCTCCGTGACCGTTTTGAACTTGTTTGTCGAGGAGCTCAACACCACAGTTGACATGATCCGAGTAATTGAGCTCAGGAAGCTCTCTCGGCATCTCTGGCCATTGGCTGACCGGAGGTAAATTCTCTGCAGCAAAGGTATCGATATGTGAAGTCCAGCTCGCCACTTTTTACTCCGTCGAATCTCTCTCTTGAACGTGTAAACGTCTACCCTTCGAATTTACCTACGGCTTATCGGGAATGACCGCGGTTGCCTCAATTTCAACTTTTGCACCATCTTCTAAAAGACCAGCGACCTGAATGAGGCTCATCGCAGGATAGTGAGTACTGAAGACTTGGCGATATGCCTCGCCAATCGCCTTGAGATTCTCGAGATACTCTCTCTTGTCCAGGACGTACCAGGTAAGCCGAACAAGATTCTCTGGCTCTGCTCCAGCTTCAAACAGAATCGAACGGATGTTCAAGAGCGCTTGTTTGGTCTGGCCGACAAAGTCTTCTGAAACGAGCTTCTCATGAATGTCCCAGCCGATTTGACCAGCGATACTAATCACTGTCCCACGAGCAGCTATTCCGTTTGCGTAACCTTTCGGTTTGGGCCAGCCCTCTGGTTGAAGAATTTTCATAATGTTAATTCCTTTCAAGTACCTGACGCGCGATGACGATCTTTTGAATCTCGCTGGCTCCCTCATAGATTCGAAGTGGGCGGATTGCTCGATAGAGCCGTTCTGGGACGGAGTTCGAAGTTACTCCCAGACCGCCAAACACCTGCACAGCTCGATCAATTGTCCTCTGTGCGGAGTCGGTAGCATAAAGCTTTGCTATCGACGACTCACGGGTAATCCTTTCCGCTCCAGAATCCTTAAGCCAAGCCGAGCGATATATTAAAAGGGAGGATGCATCTACCTCTGAATCCATCTCGGCGATATGCGACTGAATCATTTGAAAGTCACTCAAGTGCTGGCCGAAAAGCTCTCGTTGCTTCGCGTGCCGGATCGTTTCATCGAGCGCGCGTTTCGCAAAGCCAAGCGCTGCTGCTCCTACGGTTGTTCGAAACACATCAAGAGTGGCCATAGCGATTCGAAAGCCTTTCGTCGGATCGCCGATGAGACGGCCTTTCGGGATTCGACACTGATTGAGAGAGAGGGTGCCCAAAGGGTGAGGTGAAATAATCTGATTTCTCTCCTCTACACGAAATCCACGATCGCCTTTCTCTACGATAAATGCACCGAGTGCCTTTGGATTGTTCTCAAGATCTGTCTTTGCAAAAACCACATAGAAATCAGCTAACCCCGCGTTAGAGATCCACGCTTTTTCACCATTGAGAATATAGCCATCTCCGTCTTTTACCGCGTTGCACGAGATGGCTGAAACATCGGAGCCAGCTTTCTTTTCAGAAAGCGCAAACGCAGCGATGAGTTCTCCCTCTCGAACACCGGCGAGATACTTCTCTCTTTGTTCTTTCGTCCCAAAAAGAGAGATCGGCCCACTCCCGAGCCCCTGCATTGCAAAGCAGAAGTCCGCCATAGGCGAAGCATACGCTAACGCTTCTCGTGAGAGGCAGAGACTTCGAACGTCAAGTCCAGAGTGTGTTTGTGAGTGCTCCTCTCCAACGCACAAGGCGAGAAAGCCCGCTTCGGCAAGAGAAGATATGAGTTCTCGAGCAAGAACATCCTCACTTTGAAAATCAACTGGCTCTCTGGTGCAAAGATCACTTTGATCTTCTCTCCACTCAACAAGTTGTTGATACAGAGCCCGATGCGCATCGTGAAAGAATGGCCACTCAAGAAAACTCTTTTCTGCCATAACAATATCCCCAAACGGAACTCGGTTAATTTCCCTGAAAGTTGGGAGAGCGCTTTTCTGCGAAAGCTTCAAATGCCCGCCGGAAATCCTGAGTCTGCATACAGATCGCTTGAGCTTGAGCCTCTGCTTCAACAGCTTCGAGGACCGACATATCCCATTCTTGTAAGAGCATCCGCTTCGTCATTGCGTGTGCGAAGGTTGGTCCATTCGCTAATTCTCCCGCCTTTGCGATAACACGAGAGGGAAGCTCAGCTTCAGGTACAAGCTCTGAGAAAAACCCCCAATTGAGAGCTTCTTCCGCCGACAATGAGCGGCCAGAGTAGAGCAGTTCTGCGGCGCGCCCATGGCCGATAAGCCGCGGAAGGAGAGAGCACGAGCCCATGTCGCAACCAGCAAGCCCAACTTTCGAGAATAAAAAGGCTACTTTGCTCCTTGGAGTTCCGATTCGAAGATCAGACGCCATCGCAATAGCCGCTCCGGCTCCTACGCAAATTCCATCTACTGCGGCTACTATTGTCTGAGGGCACGAGAGCATGGCGCAGATCAGATCACCTGTCATCTGCGTGAAACTGAGCAACTCCGGCATCTGCATCTTCGTCAGAGGCTCGATGATTTCAAAGACATCTCCTCCCGAACAGAAATTGCCGCCAGCTCCAGTGATAACGACCGTTTTCGTCTCCGTGTCTCCGTGAAGTGAACGGAACAGATCTCTGAGTTCAGCATATGATTCAAAGGTGAGAGGATTCTTTTTCTCTGGGCGATCCAAGGTGACTGTTCCGACCTTGTCTGCGAAGGCCCAGCGAAAATGTTTTGGGGCAAAGGAATTCGGATTAAAACTCAAAGGATCTCTCCACCGGAAATGTTGATAGTTGCTCCTGTAATTGAACCTTGCGAATCTTCACAAAGCCAGGAAACGGCTGCTGCAACCTCTTGAGGACGAACAAAGCGCCCTTGCGGGATACCTTTCACGAAACCCTGCTTTATCTCTTCAACCGTCTGCTGCGTTTTGCCCGCGATAACTCCAGCAGCTTCGCTTACCAGATCAGTATCGGTGTAACCCGGGCAAACCGCGTTCACTGTAATACCTTTTCCAGCAGTTTCAAGAGCTAAGGCCTTGGTGAAGCCTACAACCCCATGTTTTGCCGCACAGTAGGCACTTACATAGCGGTATCCTGTAAGACCTGCCGTGCTCGCGATGTTTACTACTCTCCCAAAGCCGCTCTCAAGCATCTTCGGGATTACGTACGACGTGCCGAAGTAGACGCCATCAAGATTTATCCCAACCATCTTCCGCCACAGTTCGGAGGTTGTCTTTGAAAATGGAGCACTTTCTACCTGGCCAGCATTGTTAATGAGAAACTCTATCTGCCCATGCTGGTTTTCTGCGGCGTCAAAGGCCTCAATCACTTGGGCGTGGTCTGAAACATCTGCTGAGTAAGAAAAGACGTGAATGCCAAACTCTCCGTTCAGCTCCGCTGCCTTTTCTTCGAGCACTTTTTTATTGCGGCCAATCAGCGAAAGACTCGCACCAAGAGCAGCGAATTGCGAAGCAATCGCCGCTCCGATTCCTCTCCCACCACCGGTGACAAGGACATGTCGGTTTTGAAATATCAGTGTCATGCAGTAACTATCCTGTTCGTTTCTACGCTGATTAAATCGGTTCCTCTGCCACAGCTTCCTTTGCTCGTTTCACAAGAGTATAGAGCTGTTGCTTTCCTGAGAGATATTGAGGTGGCCAAAACTGTTCCTGGTATTGGAATTCGGCAGCAGCATGGAGTGTCCAGTGCGGATCGGCGAGATGCGGACGGGCAAGGAGGCAGAGATCCGCTCGTCCAGACGCGATAATACCATTAACGTGATCGGGCTCGAATATGTTTCCGACCGCCATGACAGATACGTTTAACTCTGACCGTATTCTATCGGCGAACGGGGTTTGAAACATCCGACCATAAACTGGCTTCTGCAAAGGAGTTACCTGTCCAGCCGACACGTCGATAATATCCGCTCCGTGTTCCACGAACATTCGAGCGACTTCGACCGAATCCTCAATCGTGATACCTCCATCGACCCAATCAGTTGCTGAAATTCTGACAGAAAGTGGCTTTTTCTGCGACCACACGGTGCGGATGGCATCGAGTACTTCCAGCGGAAATCGCATTCGATTCTCTAGCGATCCTCCGTACTCGTCGCTTCGTAAATTTGTCAATGGAGAAATGAAAGAGCTTAAGAGGTATCCGTGAGCACAGTGAAGCTCAAGCATATCAAATCCTGCCTCTTCAGCTC
>JAGRAO010000020.1 GCA_020434565.1 Bdellovibrionales bacterium | reverse complement strand
CGCTGATTTTCTCGTCGGGCTCTTGGAACAGCTGAAGGAGAGTCACCATCGTGCTGAACAAGCAGCGTCCTCTTTTGGGGCCCGTGCTGTCCTCGCGGGAATTCTTCCGGGCTACCGACTAGAACATTTTCCAAAGGAGCGATTTGTTTCAAACCGGTATCGAAATCTTGATGCGGGAATCAAGGCTCTTACCGGGAGGCAATCGTTTGACGTCCATCTGGAGGGCCCAGAGGGTGTCGCTTTCTGTGCTCCATATATTCTCGTTGAAGCAATCAACACGAGTTTTCAGTTACATCTGTCGGTTGCTCCTGATCGGTTTGTCAGGACGTATAATGTTGTGCAAGCAATCTCTGGTATCGCGCTTGCTCCCGCCGTAAATTCTCCAGTCGTTTTTGGAAGGGAGTGCTGGGCGGAATCTCGAATCCCCATTTGGGAGCAGGCTACTCGACCTGAGCAGGTGCCGTTTGGAGATTCGTGGATCACTTCGCCGCTTGATCCATTGTTCGATCTCCGGAGATACGATGCCATCCTTATCGATCCGGAAGTCATAGAAGCCGCTCCTACGGCTGCTGAAGAGCACCTTGATGATTTGGCCAAAAGAACCTTGGCCTTGCAAAATGGAATTGTGTGGAGGTGGAATCGACTCTGTTTTGGCGATGATCATCTCCGAATAGAATCACGATTTCTCCCCGCTGGTCCAACTCCGATCGACATGGTCGCGAATGCCGCCTTTTTCTACGGTCTCATACTTGGGGTATCCCTCGAGCTTTCGAATCGGTTTGGCGCAAGCTCTATCGAAGACCTCCTTCCCTTTGAGGTTGCGAAACGGAACTTTCGTCAGGCTGCGCAGTTTGGTCCTGCAGCTCAGCTCCAGTGGATTGACTCAAGCGGTAAACTTGAGCGCTATCCGGCTCGTACGCTTTGTCTCATGCTTCTTCCACTGGCGGACCGAGGGCTAGAGAGTGTTGGAGTTCCTGCAAAACAGAGAGAAGAGTTCCTCGGAATTGTTCGTGATCGCCTGATTCATAAGCAATCCGGAGCTGAGTGGATTGTTGCTCGACTGAGACAGCTTCGGGGTGAGAGACATCCCTCGCCCGAACAAGCTCTTGCACTTGAGCTTCATAAGTACCAATCAGAGAAGAACTCAGCCTTTAGAGGGAGTGCGCGTCCGGTACACCTCTGGGGTCGCAACAGCGGGGATTGATGACAGAAACGGCAAAAATGGCTACCCTGCCCATATGTTTCAACTTCGGCTCTTTCTCGTTTTTTGCTTGATTCCCTCTCTCTTGTGGTCGGCTCCATACGATACCCCATCTCTTCAACTTGGATGGAAGAAGGTACAACAGGATTTTCACTCTGCATTCGGAGGTTCAGTAAATCCCTCCGATATCTCAATTTTGCAGGCGATGAATTTTTTTACGCTGAGGCCGTGGTTGCATCATCGTAAGGACGAATCGCTTGGAGAATTCCGCTACAATCCCGACGCCCTCACGAGACTGATGGGGAGGGCTCGAAACCAAAATAAATGTGTATTTCGAACGGCGGCCGGTGCGCGCTCGATTCTTTGGGACTCGGTGCGACGAACGATACAATATCGACATCAGTTGTCGGGTCAATTGCGTGAGAGAAAGCCCCTCGAGTGGTCTCCAAACTATCTTTCTCAGCCTCATGTAAAAGCGTTTTTCCAATCTCCCTTGGCGAGAGAGTGGTATGTGAGAGAAGGGGGAGATCCGCATCAAGTGGAAAAAGCGAAGGCTTACTACGGTGGTGGAGTGCTGCCGGCGAGCTCGGAATTTGATCACGATATCTTGTTTTCTGTTCATGCAGTTGCTCTCGATGGTGCCTATTTGGGAACTGAGGAGTCCTGTGGAGGGCCGGGAGAATTTGAGGCATGCTCGAGTTCAAATCGAGCGAGAGTGCTGGCTCTGGCTCGTCGTCCTATTCAAGTGGTGAAGAATATTGCGAGGTATTTTAAGGACCAGAACGCTGACGATATCGTGTCGATAGCTTCTCGCGCCCAAAAAGATATAAATTCAATCCATCCTTTCCGGGACGGTAACGGCCGAACTGCCAGAGCCGTTGGAGCCTTACTTCTTGAGACGGCGGAGCTGCCTCCCCCGATTTTGTTAAATGGGTATCTGGAAGAGAGCCTCGATTACCAAAAATTTGAATTTGTTACGAGACGGGGAATTGATCTCGTCACTCGAATTGTTTCCGGCTGTACTGCTTTTCTTGAGTGCTTGAAAGAAAGCTCGCTATTCCATGACGGAGCTTGGAAGGACATGTGTGTTCAAGAGTCTGCCTGCAATCAACTCCTGCCAGAAGTTGCGAGTGATATGGGTAAAATAGTCCGTCTTGATGGGTGTGATTGCTCGCCATATTGGCGGGAACAGGTTATCGAACTTGCTCAATGTACAGAATAAGCGGTGAAAATGGGACGTCAGAAAATTCGGATTGGATTGGTATTTGACTTTGATGACACCCTTGCGCCTGATTCGACCAGTCAACTCCTCGAGAGGTTAGAAGTCGACCCGCACGAACATTGGAAAGCTCATGCAAAGCTTGTGAAACAAGGCTGGGATCCCATACCTGCTTATCTTGACCAGATACTTCGTCTCTCGCGTTCGAGGACGAAGAAAGACAGGGTGACCCAGCGATACCTGCAAACCGTTGGAGCCTCTCTTGCGGTCTATCCGGGAGTAGCTCCCGCTCTTAAACGATATCGTGCAAATTTGGTAAAGCGTCGAAAGGATGCTTCGCTGGAAGCGTTTGTTATTAGCAGCGGGATAGGCGAGGTTATACGTGCCTCGAAGCTTGCGCCGCTTTTCCGAGAGATCTGGGCATGTGACTATAGCTATGGAGAGGGGAAAGAGATTGACGGGGTTAAAAAAGTCGTCAGTTTTACCGATAAAACCCGCTTCCTCTTTCATATTCAGAAGGGGCTGATCGGTGCGCGGTATTCTGGCGATCCCTTTGCGGTTAACAAAAAGGTGTCTCATGCTGATGCGTATATTCCTTTGGATCAGGTCGTCGTTATCGGGGATGGTTTAACCGATGTCCCGTGCTTTTCGCTCGTACAAAAGAGCGGGGGAATCGCTGTCGGAGTTTATGATCGGAGTTCCCGAGAGAAATTTGGGAAGATGCGGGGGCTCATTTCTGAACGTCGAGTGAGCCACCCTGTAGCTGTTGACTTCCGGAAACACTCTGGACTTGATGATGCGATTGAATTTGCGATTGATGCGATCCTCTACCGCTTGGAGTACTCTTAAATGATGACAGAACAAGAACTCCTTGAGACGCTTGCGGGTTATCCCTTTGAGCGGCATGAGCATCCCGCGGTGTTTACCTCTGAGGCGGCAGACAAATTTACCAGTCATTTGCGTGGCGTGCCCACGAAAAATCTCTTTTTGCGTGATAAGAAGAAGAAGAATTATCTTCTTCTGGTGGTTCGAGGCGACAAGCGGGTAGATCTCGCGCAGTTTTCGCGGGACCGTGGTTTGTCACGAGTAAGTTTGGGATCCCCCGAAGACCTATTCGAAAAGCTCGGCGTCACTCCGGGATCAGTTACCATCCTTTCCGTGATAAATGATCAGAATGGACAAGTCCGACTCTTTGTCGATTCTGATCTTTCACAAGAGGACTTCTGGCATTGTCATCCTCTCGTGAATACAGCGACCTTGATCATGAAGGGCGAGCATCTTCTCGAGTTTGTTGAGACTTGTTCTCATCCTGCGCAAATGGTGAATGTTCCAGTGGTTTCAGAGAATTCAAGAGAAGGATGAGGTGATGGAGGACTATGAAAAAGTCTTACACTGAAGAGGTTGGCAAGATTCCGAAAGCGAAAATAGCTGTGTTGCAAGCTCAGTGGCACAGTGAACACACTGACAAAATTGTCGAGAAATATATCGAGCTTCTCCAAGAGGCAGAAGCCAAGGCCATTGATATTCATCGCGTTCCTGGAAGCTACGAACTCCCGTTCGCAGCAAAGCAGCTCGCGCGACTCGAGCGCTATGATGCGATAGCGGTTTTTGGGGCGATTGTGAAGGGTGAAACCGATCACTACCAGGTGATCCTTGAGACGTGCATTCGTGAGCTGGGGAAAGTGATGTATGACTTTGAGGTACCGATTATAATGGAACTTCTCCCTGTGCACAGGGTAGAGGACCTCATAGCTCGGTGTACCGGTGAGCACAACAAGGGTATCGAGGCAGCTCAAGCCACCGTTGAGATTATCCAGTGGCGACGATCGCTTTAGGTGCTCGAATATTGAAAATTCTCTGATCGTCCGTTCTGTTGCGTCGGCAAGCGCCAGACTCTCGTCGCTTTGTCTGCTCGTTCCGCTCTTGCGCTTCATCCTTGTCCTGCTTCTATTCAGAAAAAGAGCAAGGAGAGGATTGGGACAAGGATGAGGATTTCCCTTTGGAGGGATAACTATCGCTCGTACCAAGAATCATACATACATTGGAAATTCAGGAGTCTCTTTCGTCTTTTTATTGTATTCTTCTACGGCTTTGGCGATAAGATCGTATGATTCTCTCATCAGGCAAGGAAATGGTCCCTGCTCGGGGAGATCTCGCACTTTCAATTGTCTTCTCGGATCAGGAGCTTCCGCGCTCATCCATTTCAAATCGGAAAGGGGAGGAAGGGCACTTCGGGGCACTTTGGCGATCTCTTCAAAAGGGAGATCTTGGGCCGTTGGGGTGAGAAGTTCCTTTTTGTCCTTTCGATCGAGTGCTCCACTTTCGACAAATCTCTCTGACATAAGCCAGGTCATCTTCTCAAAACTCTTTCGGACTGTTCTCCCATTTGCAAAGTTTTTTCCACCGAGAACCTTGGCGGCTGCAAGAAGGAGCGATGCCTCCGCAAGAAATTCAGGGGTATAGTGGTAGTTTCGCTTGTCGAGCATGAGCTTCATGATGTCAACGAGTTGTCCCGTAGAAAAGTCTTGAAAGTGGAAGAAATGAGAGAAACGATCTTTGAGTCCTGGGTTTGATTCGATGAATTTATTCATCTCCTTCTCATACCCGCAAACAACGCAGGCAAACTTATCTCTATCGTCCTCAAGTCGTTTCACAAGCACTGCGATCGCATCTTGTGCGTATGAATCGTTGTCAGATTGTGCGAGGGCATAGGCTTCGTCTATCACCAGAGTTCTTCCAATAGACGAGTCAATCAGCTTATTCACGAGGCCCGTCGTTTGACCCTGGTAGCCAGCGATCATCCCGCTCTTGTCCGTCTCAACAATCCCTTGGTCCTTCAGTGCGCCCATAGCGTAGAAGAGCTGCCCAACGATTCGTGCAACGGTAGTTTTCCCGGTACCAGGAGATCCGGTGTAGACGGCGTGCAAAGTATACTCGAGTCCCTTCTCTCCGAGAGCCTTTCGAACTTCGCTATGCTGAAGATGCTTAACGAGCTTTCGTACGTTCTCCTTGACCTCATCGAGTCCAATGAGCTCCTCGAGCTCAGCGAGAGCAGCATCGTAGGCAACTTTGTCTGATCCTGGAATTCCATTTACGAGAATCTTCTGATCGTCAGCAGTCGGTGTGGCATCAAAATATCCCTCGATAGGGAGGTCATACTTGTTGGCCGAAGCGAGCCACTCTTCGTTCAGTGCGCCGTTATGCTGAAGATCTTTGACCCAAGCATCGTCAAAGTTCATTCGAGGAGAATCAGGCGTCTCAGATTTATCCGCGCTGCTCTTAAAGAATGAATTGAGTGCAATCGCTTGGGTGAGGTTGGCCCCACTGAAATTCACATCCGACCCATTGGCTTGAAAGAGGACGGCTTTGTGCAAGTTGGCATTCTGAAAATTCGTGCCAACCATAGTCGTGCTCATCAAGCGAGCTCCCTGGAGGTGGGCGCCGATAAAGAGACTCTTTGTGAGAAAGGCCGAGATGAGACTTGCGTTGGAGAAATAGGCGTAAGAAAAGTTTCCCTCCTTGAGCGAAGCATCTCGAAGATTGGCTTCTTGAAATTCCGCTCGCTCGGCTTCTCTTACCTGCTCAAGATTCGCATGCTGGAGTGATGCTCTGAAAAGCTTTGCGTCATTCAGAACGGTATGTGAGAGGTCCGCAAAGTCAAGGATAGCGTGCTGAAGCAAGGCCCCGGAGAGATCCGAACCGCTCAAATCGGCTCGAGAGAGGTCTACATTTCGGAGATCTGCTTTTCTGAGGTCCAAGCCGCTTAAGTCTTGTCGGCTGAAATCAAGAGCATTTGCAGGGCGGAGTTTGTTAAACTCTTCGATTTTCCCTTCTCGAAGGAGATGGAGGCATCTATTAGCAATGACGACATGATCGTTCTGGGGTGCTCGCTCACGCTTTTTGAGGTTCGGTTCCGCTGCTCCTGATGAGGGCGCTGCGATCGTATCCTGATTTGCAGGGCGGGGCATTCCGGTAGAGGTGTTGAGGTCAGCAACGGTATCGGATGTCGGACGGATAGGATCGGGTCTCATAACTCTTTTACTTCTCTCTTGGGTTGGAGTACTGGGCCTCTCTGGGCTAGCCACGGTGGGCTGCCCCTTTCAATTGTCTGGTGCGGGCGCTTCTGGCATCCCTGCTTCGCGAAGAAGTTCATCGAGACGGTCGAGCTTTGAGCCACTCTCTGCGAGGCCATCTCTCGTTTCAGCGAGGTCACCCTGTTTTTTGTCCCGTTGCCGCTCGAGCTTCTCGGCCTGACCCTCGGCCAGGTCTCTCATGTGCCGCGATTCGTCTGGTATTTCTGGTCTCTTGCTTTTCCCGAAAAGTCCCATAGTTCATCCTTGTGAAAACGGTTGGAAAAAAGCCCCGGGGAGCAAGGGCGCCCCGGGGGAGTAGGTCATACAGTGCGGGTTAGAGAGCACACCTAAGACTCCTGGCGGGGAGTCTTGAGTGACGAATCCGCCTCGCTCATGAGTTTCTCGAGAGCAGCTTCGTCGTCGGAGGTGACGGCTACTGCCATCTGCTTTGAGAGGTCGAGGAACTTTTCCATTCGTTCGTAGGCTCTATCGCCTTTTTCCATTGCTTCGCGTATGGCTTTGTAACCCTCAATACGATCCTTGATCAGTTTCAAGTTTTTGAGAGTCACAGCTTCCATCACGGCGACATCGACAACACCGGCCTGCGCCTCGTTTCTGATTGCCTGGCAAGTGCCTTCCACGTTGTCAGCACGATCCTCAAGAAGCCGTTGAACGGTTTCTCTGTTGTACTTCACGGCCTTCACGGAATCGGCGGTCTTCGCATCGATCATGATCATCAGGGCTGTGTTATCCCACACGATTCGATTGAACGTTTGTTGGTCGTTGATGTTTTGAATTTGCAGGTCAATATGATCGATCTGCTCTTGGAAGGTTCGAGTCGAGTTATTCATCTCGGTTCGAAACGCTTTCATGCTGTTGATGTGCCTGGCCTGCAATGTCAGAGTTTTATCCCGAAGCTCCATTTGGCGCAGAACATCCTGGTCTCGAGTCCCAGCGTTTTTCTTTTTAAAGAGTTCAACCTCTTTTTTCTCGCGCGCGTGTCGGAGCTCGGCGGCGGCGATCATCTTTGACATCGTTTTATAGAGCTCTGCGTTCTCATCAACTTTTTCTTGGGCTTGAGTGCGCGCTTCAAGTAACTTTTCGCGCTCTTGGCCGCACGCTACACTCTGTTCGTCCAAAACGTCGCTCACTTGTTGATGCTTATCGCTAAATCGATCGATGGCATCGGTTGCTCTTTTCGGCAGGACCTTTCGAAGAAGGGCTTCAAACCCGGTCGGCTTCATATCTCCAAAGTTCAACTCTTGCATCGCCCTGTTTGCGTCTGTGAGATACGTTCCGACTTTCTTAAGATCGGTAGCACGAACGTCCTGAATGAATTTGCGTGTTACTTCGCTCGCTGCCTGCTGCTCCTCGAGTCCGTAGTTCATCACATTGACCGGGTCGTCAAAGTCGAGCTCCTCAGCCATCTCGATAGCTTCCCTGCGTGCATCCTCGTTGAGATCTTGAGTCACCGGTGATTCGCTAATGAGCTCATCAAACTCAGGAAGGGCGTACTCTTCGTCTTTCACAGGACTCTTCTTTTGCTCGCCCTGTTGAGCTTCCTCGCGAAATTGCGCGAGGGCCTGGAGGCCTCCATCCGCGGGTACTTCTCCATGCGAAGGGTGCCGTCCCTCTGATGGATCTGGTCTCCCGTGAGTTCCTGTTTCGTTTGAGATGTGCATATACCGCTCCTGTAGGTTAAGAATCCTCCCCTGGAAGCTCACTCTGTGGAGCAACCGGAGCAGGATCCGTGTTGAGTAATACGCTTAAAATTTTGAGACGATGGAGAGCATGCTTGCCGTCGTTTGCTTTCATGCGCTCAAGGAGTCGCTCGAACCAATCAGCGGCTGTCTCTATGGTCTGTTCGTACTCTCGAATTCTCTCAGCGACTTCTGCTGGATTTCGGTGCTTCGAGACGAGAGATGCATATTCTTCAAGGTTGTCTGCGACTCTCCGAATAAGAAGATGGAAATTAATCTCTTCCCGAATGTCGTCTGGATCCTGTTCGCAGTTACGAAGAATATCCTCGCTCGTTCGGATGATTCGTTCTGCGGCTTCGCGCATCGGTCTGTGGAGAATGACTTCTGCAACTGTTGAGACTCGGTGAATTTCAGGGACACAAAGATCATGGAAGCGTTTGTGGGAATCCGGTGTGACTCCAAGCTCCCGCAGAAGAAATGGTCGGTCGAGTGACCCCGATTGGCTCTCTCCAGGAATAGTAGGGCGGCTTTCCGGTTGAAGGTGTGACACGACCCGCAGTCTCCTCTCAATTCGCCCGTCCCCCCTGGGATGGGCTGGAACAGCTGAAAAGCAGCCGTTCTCTCGCCTTACTGTGATAATAGTAAAGCTATTCCACTAACCAATAGGTACTTTCAAAAAAAGTTGGTTAGCTCTCTTTTTTCATTAGACTGAAAGGTACGAGAGCAATTGAGAGAAGAATGTACGTGCGGGAGCCTCTCGATGAAGTTTGCGAACCAGAATGAATCAGTCGTTGGAAATGATCCGAGCGCTGCCTCGGTCGATTCTGTTCGAGACGATCAAGATCGACTTGAGGCTGAGATCGCTCAAGCGATAGATCAAGCTCGGCAAGGGCTCGTCGGAACAGAACTTTCGAATCCACTCCTGCACTTTCGGTTATCTCAAGCAAACCATGGTATTCAAGTAATCGATGAGAAGGCAGATCCGATTTATTCCCTTCTCGTAGAAAAGGAAGCTCGTCTTTATTTCGGTGAAAATCCCTCTGATGAAGAAGAATTCGATCCCGACAGGATGCCCCAGCCAATGTCGGAGGCGCTCAAAGAAAAAATTAAAGAACATCACGAAGATAATATTCTGCAGACCACCCACGGGGGTCTCGATCTGCAGGAGAGGCTCTTACAGACTGAAAGAAATGCTCGATCCAACTATGAGGAAAAGGGAGCGAGTACTCTGTACCTGACTCTTGGAGTTGTTCGCTGGAATGATTCAAGTGGTGCGAGCCATTCCAGTCCTCTCCTTCTTGTGCCAGTGGAGCTCGAAAGAAAGAGCGCAAAATCGCCCTTTCGATTGCGATATATCGGACAAGACATCGAAGCGAACCTCGCCCTTCGGAAGCGCTTGTCCGAGGAATTTGGAGTCGAGCTCCCGGGAATCCCAGAGGGAGAGAAGTGGAAGCCCACGGATTATTTTCGGCAAATCGCAGAGGTGCTCAGGGAGCGAGGTGGTACTAACGGGATAGCGGCAGAGGTCTTTCCCGACTTCATGGCAGTTGAAAACTTTTCATTTGGAAATCACCTGCTCTACAAGGATCTCGATCCGGAAGCGTGGCCGCAGAGCCGAAGTCCTGTTCGACACCCGGTAATGAGATCTCTCTTTGATGGAGGGTTTGTTGACTCTGGTGCCACTACGGATCTGGAGCAGAGGCTCGATACCCAAATTGATATTCGAAAAAATTTCACTGTCCTGAATACCGACAGTTCACAATTGAGGGTTCTTGAGGAGATTCGAGCTGGAAAATCGCTGAAGATAGAGGGGCCTCCCGGAACTGGGAAATCAACGACAATTGTGAATGCGGCTGCTCAGGCTGTAGCAGAGGGAAAGCGAGTCCTGATTGTTTCGGAGAAGCGTGACGCTCTGCGGGTTGCTCAGGAATGGCTTGAGGCGGCAGGACTTGGTGCTCTCTCTCTCACCATCGACGGAAAGACTTCGCGTGCCGATGTCGTTCATTCCTTGAAGGAAACACTCTCTCTCGGAGAGCCGCGAACTTCAGATCGAGCGAAATATATTGAGCAATTTGAAAGTGCCCAAACACGGTTGAATGCTCACAGTGACACCATGAGAGAGGAGGTTCGAGAATCTGGTTTTACTGGTTACGATGTTCTCGCGCACCTGGCCGCTCTTCGGCAGGTCTCTCCGGAGCCGCCTGAGATTGATCCGGCCCGACTGGTCGGCTGGACCCGTCGAGATTTCGAGCAGGCGCAACGATTCGCGAAAGAACTCGATCAATTTTCTCAGGCCATTGGGTCACCGAACGCTCACCTCTTTTATGGATGTCGACTCACTGAGGAAAGTGAACTCAGGCTCGAAAAGATCAGTGACCTGCTTAAAGAGTCGCATTCAGCCGCCGCGACACTTGAGCGAGAACTAAAAAACCTTTGCGATAAACTTTCCCTTTCAGATCTTCTCTCTGAGAATGAAACAGATCGAATGCTCGTCGCACTGAAGGGCATAGACGAGCTGTACACTGGACGGGGAGAGCTGTTGAAGGGAGCCCAGTTACATGACCAGCGGTGGATAACCGAGAGTTTTGAGATTCAACGAGCCCTTGAAGAGATGAGGAATCTCGCTCATTACTTTGAAAGAATTGGACAACCCGTGGATTTCGATTCACTTGCGATGGCTGATCTTGCCGGAGTACTCGAAACTGTCGAAAGGCATGAGCTCAGGACATTCAAGTTCGCATTCAATGGTGCATACAAACAAGCGCTAAGAGATCTTTCCCACGTTACTCCCGTTCCCGAGACAATACCCGATCAGAAGAAGCTCTTAGAGCTTCTCATAAAGCTTCAGGATGCTCAGCGAGCTCTCCCGAATGAAGCCCAGCGATTTCGAGAACTCCTCGGTGAAAGTTGGGACTCTGATCGGAAGCGACTTGGTGAGCTGCGTTTCTGGCAACGAACTTCTCAGCTCGTACATGCTCTACAGGAATTTGTCGTTGCTGCCTCTGATCACTCTCAAAGAGCACGGCTTCTGGAGCTCCTGCGCCAACCCGAAGAGGTCTACGCTTTGAGTGGTGAGCTCCGAAGACTGGTGCGTTCTCACCGCGAGTGGAAGGCTCGAAGAGAGGAACTCTTCCAAGTACTTGACTTTTCTGATCAAGCACAAGAGAGCCGCTTTTTCTCTGTGTCCCTCAAAGAACAAGAACAAGTACTCGGTGAGATGCGATACGGCTTAAAGCGTCTTCCCGAGCTCGTTCACTATAATCAACGATGTTCCCTTCAGAACTCTGAGGCCCTCGCGTTCGTCCGTGAACGGTTTGAAGAGAATAGTCACGGGGTGGGCCCTCTTGCTGAAGTTCTCGAGCGGGCGTGGTTTGAAAGTTTGGCGCACACTTTTTTTGCGCACCATTCACTCGCTCGGTCCTTTGAGAGGGGCGAATTTAGGAAAACTGTAGAGCTGTTTGCAGAGGCATACAGCAAACTCCTTCAGGCAAATGCCGAGGAGATATGTTCCAATCACTTCCATGCGCTTCCCCGATACGCAGAGGCTGGTCAGAGCGGTTTGATGTATCACGAAATTGAAAAAAAAGGGGGATTCCTTCCGGTTCGAAAGCTGCTCTCTGAGGCTGGAGAAGCAGTACAGCGGGTGAAACCGATTTTTCTCATGAGTCCCCAAACTGTTGCTCGTGACCTCGAACCGGGACAGATTGACTTTGATTTGGTGCTCTTTGATGAAGGGAGTCAGATCCCCCCGACCTCAGCGTTTGGCTCCATTTTGCGCGCTGATCAAACCGTTATCGTTGGAGATAGGGAACAACTTTCACCGACAACGTTCTTTGAACGGAATACTTCTTCCTCGTTTGGCACCACGGAAGAAGAGGGAACCCAAATTGAAAGTATCCTCGACCTTGTAGAATCAGCAAATATTCCGTCGTTCCAATTGAAGTGGCACTATCGAAGTTCTAAGCCCGGTTTAATTGAAGTATCGAATCGAGAATTTTACAACGATTCTCTAGTAGTTTTCCCCTCAGCAGAAACGGGAAAAGCTGGCGATGGACTGATCTATCATCACGTTGCTCACGGGGTGTATGAACCAAAAGAGAGGCGAACGAACGAGGCCGAAGCATCTGTAGTGGCAAATGCGGTACTCCATCATGCGATGTGTCACCCAGAGGAATCTCTTGGTGTTATCGCTCTCAATCAACCACAGGCTGACGCGATTACACGAGAGCTTGAGAAACTTTGTCGAAAACATCCCGAACTCGATACGTACTTCGAGAGACACACTGCGGAACCGTTTTTTGTAAAGAATCTTGAGAGTGCCCAAGGCATTGAGCGCGATAGAATCTATATAAGTGTCGGATATGCACGTGATAAGGACGGGAAACTCTCTTTGAACTTTGGTCCCCTGAATCAGCGTAAGGGCGCTAATAGGCTGAATGTCCTTGCTACCCGTGCGAAGAAGTACTGTGAGATATTCTCGAGTCTTGAACCAGATGAGCCTGAGTTCCAACGTTCAAATTCGCGGGCAATCTCGCTGTTGAACGAACTTCTCGCGCGGGCCCGGGATGGTGCCTCCGCTCAAGAGCTTGGTGAACGAAGCCTCTATCCTGACCCTCTTCGTGATCTTGTTAAGTCAAGGCTAGAACAAGAGGGATATACAGTTCGGTCGGGGATAGGAGCGTTTGCATCTGGTGTTGAACTCGGAGTTGTTGATCCAGTTTTCCCGGATCGCTACATCTTAGGGATAAAGCTCGATGGGCCACATTATTCTTCTGTGCTGTCAGCCCGCGACCGGGAAAAGCTCATGAGTGAGGCGCTCCGTTTTCGGGGGTGGAATCTCGAGCAACTGTATGCCGTCGATTGCCTGAACGATCTTGATGGAGAGATACAGCGGATAAAGAGGAGAATTGAGAGCTTAGGAAAAAGCGCTGCTCCAGATGATAAGTCCACCCGTCTCATTCGACATGTCAATCGCGCCAAGCGAGCTCCGAAGGCAGGTTCTCTGTCTGTTCCGTATCACCAAGCAGAGATCTCTGTAGCAGGGATACGAGAGGCATTGCAAGACGGTGAGAGCGCGAGACCGACTGCTCTTCTCGCAGAAGCGTATTCAGATCTCGTATTTCAAGAGGGGCCAATCCATACCGAAGAAGCAGAGAAGCGAATTCGAAAGGCTCTCGGCTACAAACGCAAGCATGACGGTATCGCCGATCTGCTGGAGCGAGCTTGCGAGCGTGCAAAGAGCAGGGGAGATCTCGTCGAGCGAAATGGATTTCTCTACAGCGGCACCAGTTCCAGCGTTGAGATTCGAGACCGCTCTTCTCTCCGAGGGGCAGCTCGAGCATTTGATCGGATAGCCCCGGAAGAGGTTCAGGCCGCTGTTTTGGCTATCGTTGAAAGGAGCTTCGGCATACGAGAGGAAGAAATACTCCCTGCCGTAAGCAAAGTGTTCGGATACAAGGGGTTCCCAAAAGGCGCAAAAGAGATTGTTTCTGAACAGTTACGGGAACTTCTCGAAGCCAAAGCCGTTCATCGGCAGGAGGGCTACCTCAAGAGACCTAGTGAACATAACACACTGTAGTCCTTCGCTCTTTGTCATGAACTCTCTTTTCTCTTTGCCGAGCGCGAAGCGGTGCGTGCTGTTCCGTGGTGGCATCGAGTCAGTGTGGGTAGAAGTTTGTACGATTGCCGCATCTCTTGAGTGATCAGGGCGTGGTCAACAAGAGATGTGGCGTTGTCGCTACACCAAGGGTTCATTCACACGCAAAAAGGCTGTCGAACCCACAGCCATAGCGTAGCGCTTTTTGAAGCGCACGGAGGTTTCAATCATGACAAGCAAAAGCAGTGGAGGCACTCGAAACTCGAGTGTCATGCAGACTCTGAACAGGGTCGTCGGGAAACTCCCCGGCGGATGGCTCGCGGTCGTTGGTGCGATCGCGTTTGTTTCGGTTGTTGTCGGTGCTTTCACCGGCATGCTGAACTTTGCCGATCTCAAGTGGCACGATGTGCTCAAGATGGCTCTGTTCGGTTCTGCCGTGGCGTGCTTCCTCTTTCCGGCGCATGTCGCGCCTGCGCTCCGAAAGGTGGTCACTCCGATCATCCCCAAGGCGCGCGGCAAGGATCAACCGGAGCGGCACTTCCTGTGGTCGCTCGCTTTGGCTACCGTCAGGTTTGTTGTTTCGACTCTCGCCTGGTTCATCTGGGCATTGTCAGCAGCGTTCCTGATGTACGCAGTGTGGAAGTTTGACTTTGCACTGTGGGCTCTCTGCCTGGCTGTTGTCGGATCGGGTGCCGTAGCCATCTACAGCTGGAGGAAGAAGTGGTTCGGTCTTACCCGGATCATCCTCTTGAAGGTCCTACCGGCCTTCCTCGGTCTGGTGCTCATTCCCAATTTGGCGCTCCTTCGGATCGTCGAGAATGTGAATGTTCAGATCGAGGCCGAATCGACTACTATCTACTCTGACTACGGAGCGAAGACTGAGGATTCTTACGGTGAGTCGTACGAAAATCACGACGAGCCGCTCTTCTTCAAGTTTCGTTCGTCGGACATGAACGGTGTTCTCAGCCGATTCGACAAGGACGAGAAGCCGCTCAACATGCTCGTGACAGAGATTCGCTGGCCAGCGCGATCGATGTACCGCAACATCATCACTGTTTGGGAACCGGGCAAGCCTGCTCGAATCCCGATGATGGTATATGTCTGTGGAGTCGTGTCGCTCTATCCTGCGGTCATGGGTCTCTACTGGTTCTCTCGAGGTCTTCGCTTCAGCTTGGACCGCACCCGCGGTAAGAAGCTGTCTGCGAAGAACTCCACCTCGCTGGAAACGGCGACTGCAACAACAACGGAACGCACGGGGTAATACAGTCAGGAAACTGACTCCTCCGTGCGCGTGTGAACGGCGGGGGCGCAGACTTCGGTTTGCGCTCCCGCTTCCATTCGGCTTGTTTTGTCTTGACCTACGTCTTTGAGGGTGGTTTTGGTGTAGCACAACGTCACTCCTCTTTTTTTCGTTTTTCTTGCCCTTTTTGTCCGTAGAGCAGGGCTGTTCAAGCTCAAAAGTCTCTTCATTGAGGTATCCCTACGAAACGCTGGTTCCATGCTGGCTTGTCAAGGACAAGAACGAGGAGTAGGAGAGACTTTTCTCGGGAATGAAAAATAAAACGTATCTTCCTGGGGATGTGTCAGGGATTGCTCTCACATCCTACTGGATGCCCCAATCGATCTTGAGGGGCTCGTCGGTCACCCACCACGGGAGTGAGAAATTTCGCGGGTCTGTCAAAATGGCAAAACCCCCATCTCCCAGTAGATCTATCCGAAGATAACTCGGACCAGCGCTCGGCCGGACTGCTATTGCAAACGGATGGGAGTCGCTCGATTTTGTATACACAAATATCCTTGCTGTATCGCTTGAATACTGACGCTCTGAGAACGAGAAGTTTCCTCTCTCACTTTGTATGGGAAACACTTTCTCTTCAATCGGAGCAGTCTCTGCAAGGTATTGCGATATTGGAAATGGCTTCAGACGAGCTCCCAAGCTCGAATTCAACGCTTCAACGAAAACGTCAAGATCGAGGGCTGCTCGAGAGATTTCGCCACTGCAGCCTTTCAGCCATGTCTCTTCCCAGGGTGAGCCGGTCCACAAAGAGCCACAGTCGGCTTGATTGGTGCGCCAAAAGCGAATTCGAGATACGAGCTTTGCGACATATTGATTCAAAGAAGGAGAACCGATCTTAAGAGTGTCGAGCGCGTCCAGAAGATGCCGAGCATTTTTGGCATCGAAGAGATCATATCGGAGAAATCGCTCGGTTTTCTCCTCTGAAGGAAGTGAGAAAATTGTGCGGTACTGGTCGCGATCTTGTTCCCCCTCGGTGGAGAACTCCTTCAGTACCGTATCAGGCTTAACCGAAAGAAGCCCCCGAGATATCATTCTCAAAACGATATCGAGAGCATGAAGCCGCGCTCCGTGCCACGTTGGGTGCAAAGCATCGTACGTCGAAAACTCCTTTGGGAATGTTCCCTGGTAGTCGATAAATTCCACCTCAGAGGGGAGAAAAGTCTTAAGCTGTTGACGGAAGAGTTGAACATCGCCTTCGCGGTGTTGGTGGGGATCTTTCTCCCAGTGAACGGGGAGATTCGCCACAACAGTTGGAATCTTGTGTTTGTGATAGAGAGATACGAGGGCGTTGTAATCCGCCAGGTGGCCTGAGCGACCCTCGGCATAGAGGCGCCAATCGAAGAGATTTCGATCAAATCCATCGGGGAATTTCCAACTGATGCTTTGTTGAACCTCAAGTGAATGAATCTGCTCAGGACCGAGAGAAGAATGAAGTAGTGCGGCTAATGGCTTCTCCCAGAGATTGCGAAGATCTGATCGGTATCGATGAAGGTAGAGGGCTGATGACATGAGTTCGTCAAGGTAGAGCCCGATATCATAGTTTCTCATCCAAAATCCAAACGGGAGATGCGAGAATACTTCTGGCCGAAAAAAGGAACGAGCTGTGTGTGCCTGTCGTCGCAGTTGCATTCGATCAGAGAACGAAATATAGGCCACCGGAAAAATGAAGAGATCTGGTTCCCACTCGAGCGCGAAGATCCCGCGTTGGAGCATATCAGGCGCAAAGATCCCGGGGTCAGAAAAATCAAGGACTTGCCACTTGTCGGGTTCAACACCATCGAGCAGTCTTTGCAAGTGGTGAGAGACGAATCCACCGGTTCGAGCATGAGAATTTGAGAGATAAATGATTCTCCGTTTCGTTTTTGGAGGAACCGGAAAAGTATTCGTAGGGGCACGGTAGAGAGTAAGAGGTTCTGATATATTTCGACCGCGATACCGTTCAACCTCTCTCTTATGGAGGAAGACTCCGAGAGTCTGTTCGGTGATGAGCATCCCTAAACCGAGAGAGAGGAGAACAATCAGGAGATTTCGATTCATCAGTGAGGTTTCTCGATTTGAGTTTTCTGAAACATAATCGACTTCTCCCCTAAAATTGAAAATAAATGAACTGAACAAGCTCGGGCGAATTGAAAAGCGCAAAGAGTGCTCCGATCCATAGAAGGAAAGTTTCGAGATATCCGCTCTTGCCGGGTGGTCGAGACCTTGCATGAGGAAAAGCCATAGTGCCGACAAGGACAATCGTGAGAAAGCTCATATCAGCCGGATGGAGTACTCCCAGGACTTCATCTGACATCCCACTCATTGCAGCCCAGATCTCAGCCACTTTTGAAAGATCTGTTACTCGAAAAACAACCCACGCGTAGGACACAGCAACATAGGTCCAGGCGACTGAAATCCAGGCTGGGAGGGCGAGTCGGGGAAAGGTTCTTTCGAAGAAAAGAAAGATGATCAGATAGGCTCCGTGGAGTGCTCCCCAAACAACGAAGCTCGAATGAGCTCCATGCCACAAACCACTTACGAGAAAGGTGATCATGAGGTTAAAGGATACCCTCGCAAAAGAACCGTGTGAGCCCCCAAGCGGAATGTAGAGATAGTCTCGAAACCAAGTGGAAAGGGTAATGTGCCACCTCCTCCAAAATTCACGCACATTTCGCGCTTGGTAAGGCGCAAGAAAATTATCACTCAGTTTTACGCCAACAAGTTGAGATATCCCAATCGCCATATGGCTATACGCAGAGAAGTCGTAAAAGATCTGCAAACCGAATCCGATAGCGATAGCCCAGGCAGCCGCGAAGCTCAAACTGTGCGGTCCGGTGAGCATGGCATCCACGATAAAACCGCAGCTGTCAGCCATAAAGAGTTTCTGAAGTATCCCGAGCGCTATCCGGTCGAGCCCGGATTTCCATTCGCTTTTTGTTTCCCCTCGACTGAGGTTCTCAAGCTGTGGTTGGAGATTGTGGTACCGTTCGATTGGGCCAGCAATCAATTGGGGAAGATATGCGACATAGTTTAAAAAAGCGAGAAAAGAACGTTCGACTTTGATCTTTCGAAAATAGAGATCGAAGGAATAAGACATCGACTGGAAAGTGTAAAAACTAATCCCGGCTGGAAGAACAATTGTCTTGAAGTACTCGTCACTCAATGTTGGAAGGCCGAAGTATGACCCAAGAGAAGAAAGAGATGGGAGAAACATACCCCCATATTTGTAGAAGCCGAGCAATCCAAGGTTGACGAGAACACTGAACCCAAGAAGAATTCTCCTGTTGAGATTTCGTGTGTTTGTAACCAAGCCCAGACCAACTACGTAATCGACGGTGCTCGAGAACAGGAGCAAGAGAACAAAGAATGGATTACTGCCTGAGTAGAAAAGATAGCTAAATGAAAAGAGGACAACTCTTTTCCAAATGCCTGCAGGGGCGACGCGGAGAACCAAGAGAAAGAGCGGAAGAAAGAGGAAGAGAAAGCCGGCAGTATGAAAAAGCATCGGGCGACAGTCGAATTAAGGCCCTTTGGCCAGAGCTTCCGGCGAAGGGCGAACAACTTCAAATTCCTTGAGGATCTATACGCACAGGATAATAGAGGAAACCGTTGGTTTTCGAGACACACAATCTGTATCCCCGCCACGAGTCTTGAGGACATTTTCTGAAACAATGGTGCTCAGGTCCTTCCGCCTAGCCTCGAAGGGCCGAGTGAAATTCCCTAACTCCTTGAAAGACCAGCTCTATTCTGGGTCGCGGGGCTTTCACCTTCTCAGTGAAAGCTTGTTTGGTTAGCAATGGTAAATCTATTACAAAGACAATAGATACTATTTTCGTGTGAGGAAAATATGCAAGGTCCAGACATGCAAGGGGGTCCAGAGCGTGAAGTGAATCCGAACCCAGGGGACTCTCACCTACCCGATCTGAGTGGAGCAGAGTTCTCCCCTCAAGGTGTGGAGCCCGAAGAGAGTCCCGAGCATGAAGAGTCACGAGCAAGTGCTCCAGAGGGAGATTACGCGCTTCCTGATGCTCTTGAAGGCGAACAAATCGCGGTTCCACCTGTGGTGGCAGAAGAGACACAAGGAGCAAACGCTCCAGCACCTGAAAGTCCGAGCGAGGAAGCTCCGACGGATTCTCCCGAAGCACCAAAGCAGCCAAGTGAACTCTCAACAAGAATGAAGGAGTTGGGAGAAACTGGAAGACTTGCTGGAGCCGTTGTTGCTGTTGCCACGGCAGAGCTTGCAAAATCAGGGGGGCGGGTCGCTGGGGCCGCGCTCTCTCAGCTGAGACGTTTTACGGGTCGAAAGGTGCAGGAGGCAAAGGATGAAACTCAAAGAGTTGCAAGCGATGTGCTCCACTCTGTTTCCGTTGATCCGGACAAGGAGAAGTCAATAGTACGACAGCTCATTCAAATCCTGCCCGGGATAGGAGCTTCAACCGAGTATGCCGATGCGTGGCGCAAATTCCATGAAGGTCGGTCGAAGAGCGATGACGCCATGGTGCAAGCGGCACGAAAGGAATGTTTAGTAGCGCTTGCTGATGGAGGAATTGACGTCATGTTCCTCGGAAGCGGAAAGGTCTTTCGCGGCATCGCCCTTGCGGCGAAGAAGGCCTCTGGCTCGCTATTACTTACTCGCGCAGCAAGAAAAGTTGGGATTCCCGAACTCGATTTTATTGAAACGGGAGCTGCAAAAGCAGCGAGCACAGAACGTGGAAAGCGAATAGCCGATACGCTTTTGAATCTTGTTCAACCGAATATGCAGCCAGGAGCTGAAGTTGCCCAGGATCTTCAGGATACGCTTGAGCGGATTGTTGACGAGACCGACGGTATTAACCCCGATGATGCAGAACTGAAAGACGAGGATTAGCCGAGTTTTGAAATGCGGGCTAGTGTCGAGAGTGCCGGGGATGACACAATGTCCTCATGAGTTCTAAGGCGTCTCATAATGAGAAGAGGTTTTTGCTTTTCTTCTCTGTCGTTACTACTGGAGTGGCGCTGCTTCCCACCGCCTATGCCAGCTTCGTTTCGAATTCGGTAACCCTCTTTGCTGATCTGCTTCGGTCCTTTGTAGATTTTCTGGCTATTGCCGTGGCATTTGCAGTCACTGAAAAGATCAGTCGGTCGGATATCTCTACTTTTAATTTTGGATTTGGGAAACTCGAACAGCTCGCGAGTGTCGGCATCTCTCTCTCAATGATCGTGGCTTCTTTCGCCTGCTTGTACACTGGAATTGAACGGGCGTTTCATCCCGAGGTTCTCGAGAATATTTCGTTTGGCTTGATTCTTTCTGCACTTTCAATAGTCGGGAATGGCTTTCTTTTTTATCGTTTTTCTCGTCTCTCACAACAGGAGCGTTCCCCGGTCTCCTCTTCTCAAGCGTCGCTCTTTTCGATGAAGATGTGGGCAAGCGCTGTCGTGACGCTCTCGCTTCTCGTCTCCTTTCTCGACCACGCCGTAGCGCAATACGGAGATGCGCTAGGCTCAATAGCGCTCGCTTTTTTTCTCTTAAAATCTGCTCACGCTCTCGCTGCTGACTCTGTTGGTGACCTCGTCGACAGGGCGCTCGACGAAGGATTACAGTTGAAATTGATGCAGCTTCTCGTGCAGCTCGAAGACGAGTATCGAGGGTTTCATTCTCTTCGAACTCGTCGTTCGGGGGCAAAGATAGTCGTGCAGGTCGAGCTGGAGTTTGCTCCTGAAAGGACGGTTCGACAAGTGCTCGATTTTTCGGAGAAGTTAAGGAGCGAACTTCAAAAACTCTTTCCTCAGGATGACATGGAGCTTTCGGTTGTTCCGGTCAAGACCAGCTCTTTCAGTCGAGAGAGCTAGCCCGAATGTCGGACCTAATGCGGCTCTCGAAGGTTTGGCTGCCATTTCGCAAATATCTGACTGTCGTCAAAATCTTCACTTCTGACGGGAGCTCTAATCGATTGTCATGATTCGGTGACGGACTATCTCGCCATCTATCATGTAAATAACATCCTCAGCGATGTTTGTAGCGAGATCTGCAATTCGCTCGAGGTTTCGAGATACGGAGACGTAAAAGAACATCTTCTTCACACTGCCAGGGTGCTTTAATATCTCTTTGTGTGCTCGCTTATACGTTTCTCTGTTGAGCTCGTCTACGGCCTGATCGGAGTTGCACACCTTCTGAGCGAGCTTAAGATCAAGCCGGATGAGTGCGCTTAAGCTATCACGTAGCATTCCCTGGACGAGCTCTGACATCTGCTCAAGGTTTGACTCGGTGTCGCTATTGGCGAGTCGTGCAAGTGATTTTGCTCGAGCGGCGATATTTGTTGATAGGTCTCCAATTCTCTCAAGGTCGTTGTTGATTTTGAGAACCGAGATAATGAAGCGAAGGTCAATCGCGACAGGATGATACAGGGCAAGGATCTTCAGGCAATCTTCCTCGACTTCAACCTCCATCTGGTCAATCTTAGGGTCAAACCGAATAGCTGCGTCTGCGAGACTTTCGTCTTTATCCAAAACCGCACGAACAGCTCGATGTACGTTTTCTTCGACGGTAGTACTCAGTTCGAGAAGCTTCTTCTTCAGTCGCTCAACCTCTCTTGCCAAATGTGATGACATATGTCCTCCAGGGGGAGTGAGGTTAGCATAAGAAGGAGGGTTCGAGAACAGTTGATAAATATTGGAATTGCTCCCTTCTCCCACCGCCGACCTCCTAACGAGAATTCACCTGTTTCGGAACGCTTCTTTCGAACGGAAGATGCAAGGTAAAAACGCTGCCTTGGCCAGGAGTGCTCTTTACGCTTACAAAACCGTTATGGAGTTGAGCGATATGTTTTGTAATAGCGAGTCCAAGTCCTGTGCCTCCCATCTTTCTGCTCCGCGCCTTGTCGACGCGATAAAAGCGTTCGAACAGACGAGGGATATGAATTTTCGGGATGCCAATGCCGAAATCTTCCACTGAGAGCCGAATCTCGTGCTCATCGGCGTTCACCCGGACGATGACGTCGTTCTGTTCGTGGCTATACTTAATTGCATTGCTTAAGAGATTAATCACCGCTTGCTCTAAGAGGTGGCCATTCGCGCGAGTGTGCAAGCCGTTGAGTGCCTCAATTTTTAAACGAATACCCTTCCTTTGCGCCTCGCTTTCGCACGTCTGGCATGCTCGATGAATCACCTCTCCGACATCCGTTGCATCAAACGAAATCGAATTTTTTTGGTCGGATTCAAGTCTCGAAAGGCTCAAGAGATCATCGATAATAGAAGTGAGGCGATCGGACTGCTTGAGTACTATGCCGAGAAATCTCTTGGCATCTTCGTTATTGTCAAGTGCTCCATCGAGGAGAGTTTCGACAAAGCCCTTGATAGAGGTGATTGGAGTTTTAAGCTCGTGAGACACGTTTGCGACAAAATCACGGCGCATTGTCTCCAGTTTCCTCAAATTGGTAATGTCGTGAAATACAAGCAGCGCGCCAATGAGATCAGCTTGAGTGTTCCTCAACGGAGTGGCGTTCACGTGAAGAATTTTCTCACCATCTTGAAGAAGAGTAATCTCTCCCTCTATTGGGTGGTGACTGGAGAGTACTTTTTTCACCAACTTCAAAAAGTCAGTATTCCGAATAGCTTCTTGAACACTCGGGTGCGTTTTTGGATGGAGTTCAAGGTCAAAAACATCCATCGCTGCGCCGTTCATTCGAATGATTCGCTCGTTTGAGTCGATGGCGATAACCCCTTCCGCCATACTTGAGAGTACTGCATCCGTTTCATTTTTTTCATTCAGGATCCCATCCATGTGGGCCTCAATGTCTCGGGAGACTCGCTCAAGACGAACAGCAACTTCCTGAATCTCGCGAAGGGAGGAGTTTCCCACGAACGAGCTGGCATCGGCTGAGCCAACTCTCCGCGCCAACTTCAATAGTCCTGAGAGTCCCTGTTTTACAGGGGCGATCACCAATGACGAAAAGAGTAGGGCGAGGAGAAGCGCACCCCCTATTGCGATGAAGGCGGCACCGTATAAACCTCGCGATACCTGAACAAGCAGCGGAAATGGAGCAGTAAGTACTGCCGAATAAGACCTCGAAAAGAGTTCCGTGCGGGCTTCTAAGTAAGGAAGAGATGAGCTGTCAACAGCATCGCGAACGACAGTGAACTCTTCGCTCCGAGGTTGAAGAGGAAAAGGGACTTCAATTTCGGATGAATTTGGTCCCCCCCGAAAAAACTCTTCACCGGCCGAGTCGACAACGAGAACCGACGAATTTGAATGCCGCAAAAAATCTATCAGGGCAGATCGTAATTCATTCTCGTTCTCTGCATCACCGGTGGCAGACTGAAGGTGACTGATGAGATCCCTTCCATACTCAGCTTCAATCACTGAAAACACGGAATTGCGAACAAGGAGAAACGTAGCGGCTACAACTCCAAGAGCCAGGAGGAGAAGGGTTGGAAAAACGCTCCGATAGAGCGTGGTAGCCCGCATGAATATTACTCTTTCATTCGATAGCCAATACCGCGGACAGTTTCGATGTAGTCAGAGGATTCACCCAGTTTTTTTCGAAGCCCAGCAATCTGGACATCAATTGAACGCTCGGTAACCGGATAGTCTTCTCCGTGAACTGTGTCTACGATTTGCTGCCGAGTAAACACCCAGCCCGGATGGCGGGCGAGAAAGTGAAGAATTCGAAACTCAGTTGCCGTCAGTGACAATGCATTCTCTTTCAAGAACACTTCGTGCTTTCCGGGGTTTATTCGAAGTTCATGGACGTTTAGTGCCGAAGTTTCGTCAATCGCTGCCTCTTTCTTGCGCCTCAGAACTGCACGGGTCCGAGCAACAAGTACTCGAGGAGAGAACGGTTTCGTCATGTAGTCGTCCGCTCCTAGTTCTAAGCCGGTCACGACATCCGTTTCTTCTCCACGAGCGGAGATGATAATAACTGGAATATCTGAAGTGTTCGGATCAGATTTCAGCGATCGACAAACGTCGAGACCGTGGATACCAGGAAGCATGATGTCGAGGAGAATAAGGTCGGGCTTTAGAGAGCGTGCGATCGCAAGGCCGTCTTCGCCGGTGGTAGCACGCTCGATTTTGAATCCCTCGCGGCCAAGGTTATAGTCTATGAGTTCAACGATCTCTTCCTCATCCTCAACGACAAGTATCTGCTCTTTCGCCATGCGGTCTCCTCAGGTGTTATACCCGCGTTTTATATACACAATGGAAGAAGCTTTGTAACTTGAAGGTATAACAGGTAATGAAATTCTAATCGAATGTGTAGTAGAGCCGAGAATAGCGGTTAACCAGTGAAATTAACTAGAGAATTCTTTGAGCAATCAACTGAGCAGCTTGCTGCCGCCCTTCTCGGATGCCGTCTAGAACATAGGTCGCCCCAGGGAGTTGCTTCAGGAGTCATTGTCGAGACGGAGGCCTATCTCGGGGTTGGAGATGATGCCTGCCACGCGAGCAGAGGAATGACTCCCCGCAACGCCGTGATGTTTGGCCCTCCCGGAAGGAGCTATGTCTATTTTATCTATGGGATGTACTTTTGCTTTAACGTCGTCTCGGGGCCAGTGGGAAGTGGGGAAGCAGTTCTCATCCGGGCCCTTGTCCCAGGAGAAGATGGAATTTCTCTCATGAAAGAGCGTCGGAAAAAAGAAGGACTCCGCGACCTCTGCAGTGGACCGGGAAAACTTTGCGAAGCACTCGGCATTACCAGGGAGCACAACGACCTTTCTCTCCTTTCTGGTAGTTTGAGAGTCCTGCCCCGGCTACAGCCCATCTCTCAAGAGGAGATTGTCGCAGGTTCAAGGATCGGCATTTCTTCCGCCACACATTTACAGCTTCGTTTCGGCCTCAAGGGGAGCCCGTATCTTTCGAAGCAGTTTACTCCTTCACGGTGATAGTGATTTTTTTAGACATTATCGGCGGATTGTGTGGGATGTGCAGCTTGTCGCCAAGAACAAGCTGCAAAGTATGTTTACCCGGCGATAAGGAAAGAGTCGTTTCCGTCTGACCTCCCCCAAAGTGTCTAATGTTATCAGTCGCAGGCAATGGTGTGTCCAATGCTGGAATTCCCTCAAAATCGATAAGAAGATGATGATGGCCCGTTTTTTCGTTTCCTTCTCCTGCGGGAGCGATGCCGAAATTTCGAAGTCCAAATTGAACCGTGAAATTTTCAGGGACGGTTTCTCCGTCCGCCGGAGAGATGATGTAAGCTTCGGCATCCTTTGGGGCTGGCTGGGAACGGAATTCCGCAGCTTGAACAAGGTTCGCTGCACAAAACAACAGCCCGAGGAGGGCGCAGGTCAAAGACGGACACTTTCGAACGGTTCTCATTTTCTTACTCTCCCGAGAAATGGGTAGCCTCTTGTAAGGCAGCAACGCCCCCAAGGGTACCGAGGAGCAGAAAGGAGGACAAGCGTCCCGAGGACAATCAATTTCGCAAACGCCTAATTCTCGGGATCCTGTCCGGAGTGCTCAGCGGAGGTTGCTTGCGGTTTGTCACTGCCGGAACGGCGGCTAGGCCGGCCACCTGAGGAGTGGGATCGATGAGGACCTTTCCTCTCATGGTATCCCCGTCTTGGAGAGTTTCCCCTCCTTTCGCCAAAAAGGTTGCGATCATCAGTGTCAATCACAGACGAGATGGTGTCTGTTCCTTCCAAAATAAAAATCCAGTTTTTATTC
>JAGRAO010000208.1 GCA_020434565.1 Bdellovibrionales bacterium | reverse complement strand
CCTTTCCTTTGAGTGCTGATTACTCGTTTGCCACTCTTGCCCCCGAGCATTTTGCCTTTTCGACTGAGACCTTCTTAAAGGTTATTTTTGCGGGTCTCCTTGTTCTGTGCCTGGTTTTTGCTCGAAAGCGCTCGCCTGAGTATGCATTCGCGACGCTCTGGTTTTTCGTGGCGTTTCTTCTTACGAGTAATCTTTTCTTCCCACTTGGAACAGTTTTCGCCGAGCGACTCGTCTACACTCCAAGTGTTGGTGTGTCGCTCTTTCTCGGTGCCCTGATTGATCGTTTTCCGAAACTTCCACGCAGAGCCACCTTTAGCTGTTTTTGTTTTGTATACCTCGTAATCGGTTTGCAGGATCAGTACCGCTGGAAAGACGATAGAGCGCTCGTTGAGCGACAGATGGAGATAGCCCCGCAGAGCGTTCGAACGAGGATAAACTATGCCGTGTTGCTTCGAGACTACGGAAAGCTGGGCGAGGCGACTGAAGTGATTGATGGGGCACTCCGGATCCTCTTTGACCACCCTGATGTATTGTACGTCAAGGCAACCATCTTGGCTGCGCAAGGAAAATTGGAGGAAGCTGAGATTATGCTTCGGACAAGCCTCTCATATTCTGCGCAGCACGTTCCTTCGTTGAACGCGCTTGGTCGGCTCTTGATGGCAAAGGGAGATATCACAGTAGCGGAGGCACTCTTTCAGGAAGCACACGACAAGGCCCCGGACAGTATCGATACCCTTGTGAGCCTTTACCTTCTTGCCGCCAAACAGAATGACTCCCGACGGTTTGCCGAACTGGGAAAGTTGCTTCAGGAACGAGCACCGAACAATCGAGATTTTTTAAAACTCCAGCGTGAGCTGTATCGAGGAGCAAAGTTTGAATCAGCCGCTGAAAGGGTGGGTGGTGAGAAGGAAGAACATTAGGTACGTATCACCTTGTTGAACATCTTCTCTTCAATTTGGTGTTCTTTGCTGTGGCTTCTTCTCTCTAGCACATCGCCAGAAAGCACCAAAAGGTTAGCCAGAGAATCCGGCGACCCTCGTCGGTGACTCGAAGGAGTTTTAACAACATACACACCTCCTTGAATGACCTTGTGAGACTTCCCACCACCCACAGGGGTTATGGGAGATTAGACTGAACAGGTGCGGAGGTCAGGACGGAATAACGGAGAGTGGGAACGGAAGAGGATTGAGAGCAGGGATCGGAATCGGACGAGGATAAGGAGCAGGAATATTATCAAAAGAATATGAGAGGGCCTCCCTAGTTTCTTCTTCCGAAGCTTTTGAGAGCAAGCGATTGGAGTTGCTCAAGTCTGAGCCAAATCATCTGGGTAAGCTCTTGAAATCGAAGCTGGCTTTCGTTTGAGCGGTCTTTGATACAAGCGCACTGGGATACTCGAAGCTCTGCAATTTGCTTTTCGAGTTCGTGCATTTCAACGATGGTGTCTGTAACCTTTTCTTCCATGGGTACTACCGGATAAACCTCTTTCCCTCTGACCGCTAGTCATGATTCCCGGAGGGTTTGCTCCAATGAATCAATAACTGCCCAGTACTACAGCATAAAAATTGAGTTCTGTATAGAGAGGTATGGTCTAAACGACAGTTTTCCCTCTCCTATTAACATGTCAAGCGTTCGAAAAACGGTGCGCTCTCTTCAGCTTTCTGAAATGTACGTTCGAATTCGAAAGAAAAATCGAACTATGCGAGGAACACCGAAGAAAAGATGCTGACATCCGAAATCAGCCAATTGTCAGAGAGTGGCACCCTGCGCGAAAGAAAGAAGGAGACCAGGTATCCACTCCACTGGTCTAGGGATTCCTTTGAGCTCTGGTGGAAGAGCGACACAACCTTACGCAGGAATTGAAAGGAGAGCAGCCGAGGTGCTCGTCTTCAGAGCTTCCGCAAATGAAGCTAGCGATACGTCGCACTCACTGAGCACTTCGCATGCGCCGGATTCCCTCCACGCGAGCATTTGAAGGAGAAGATGTACTCTCTCAGCTCGAGAGCCGTTTGCAAGTTCTTCGGCTTTTCGGACCAAGAGCTCGGTCTGTGGAAGGCGTGTCCGGAGGTGGTTGTCCCCAAACATCCTTCCAAACCTCTTCACCTTCTCCTTGGCACTGAGAATGACACACTCCACGCCCCCGACCGCCAAGCTGTCGATCAGTTGAACGCTCGGATCGGTCCGTTCGTCGAGGATGGCGATGAGAACGTGTTCAGAAGAAACGAAGTCATTGCCGAGTTCGTGTGCGGCCTCCTGTGCATCATACGTGATAGCTCGATATACATCCGCTGAAAACATTGTGAAAACCTCCTTCCCGGAGAAGAGTTCTTCAAGGGAGAGCGAACCTTTGCCGTACGGTAGGTAACCGGAGGAGAGTCCGAAAGGAAAGGATTCTCATTTCCTTAACGTAATTCTGACTGATTGTTCATACGGTAAACACGAGAAACTTCTGAAGCCGATCGCCGATAACCGGGAACGCACCTGTTTCTTACCAAACCCTCGAACCCGATGACGGCTGATATCACTGTACTTCGTGAAACTCCCAAACGAGCAGAGGAATTCCTCCCGTTCAGTGAGCGGAGCCTGGTCTTAAGATCTGAACGCTCGCTTCGCGAGTGTTTACCACTAGAGCATGCTCTCCATCTCCAAGTTCTCCCTTTGGAGCATGAGTTCGGACCAAAGGGAGAAAGTGTCTCTTTGGCTACCTCTCGGTCGCTGACCAACGAAGAAAAATCTGCCCTCCGGTTTTGTTTTGGAAGGAGCATCAGAGAGGTGCGCGTTGACTCAAGACTCTTTCCAAATCTGATCTATCGGGCCTATCAGAGCGATTTTCGAGAAACTCGAAAGAGAGTCGATTCTCTTGCCGAGCACATAGATGGGACGCATGCGTTGAAACGAAATCACCTTCCTCGAGGAGTTGAATGCGCTATTGAGCGGCTCCTTGGGGTTCTTCTCGAGTTCGCATGGAGTAACGATTCCCCAGATTTGCAACTTCTTCCCAATCAGGAGGGTCTGTTTGTCTTTATTCATCAACAAGGGAGGTTTGAACGATTCTCGTTGCCGAATCTCTCGAAATCAGTGAGAGAACAGCTCGTCAACTATGTCGTCTCTCTTCTGAAGATCCCGTATCGTACTCCAGGAACCCCGATTGATGGGAGCTTCTCGTTTCTGTTGGGTGACTCACTTCAATCTATTCGAGTGCATGCCTTTCCGACGAGCTTTGGAACAAAGCTCGTATTAAGGCTTCCACTAAAAGAGAGCGTTGTATCCTTAGAAGAACTCGGATTTGCCCCATCTGCACTCTCGCTTTTGGAGGAAGTCCCTGAGTTAGGATACGGACTTGTTCTTATCGTGGGCTCAACAGGGAGTGGCAAAACCACTACACTTTACTCTCTCGTCCAATCGCTCGCGCTTGCCGGAAAGAATATCGTGACACTCGAGGATCCTGTGGAGCGCCGATTGGAAGGGGTTTCCCAGACCTCCCTCGAGCACAGAGAGACGCTCGACTATTCCGAAGCTACAAAAGCCCTCCTTCGTCAGCGACCAGATGTGATTATGTACTCTGAGATACGGGACCGGGAAACTGCTCACTCTGCGCTCGAGGCTGCTCTTTCAGGACACTTGGTTCTCGCAAGTGTTCACTGTGGACCGTTGAGTGAGCTTCCAGCTCGGATGGGAACTCTTGGGATCCCTGAGACGACTTTAGCCACTGCCCTAAAGTTGGCCGTTTTTCAACAGGTGCTTCCGAGTCAGTGCTGCAGCTGTTCGATTGAGGACCGAGGGGCGACTCAGCACCTTGGGTTTCTCGTGAAAAAGAGTGTCGGGTGCGGAATGTGCGGTGGTACAGGCGACAGAGGATACTGTGTGCCTGCGGAAGCCTTTTTGAACTACGGATCCAGGAGAAAGAGGCTCTCTCTTTCTCAAAGTCTTGAGGAGCTTGTGCGGGGAGGACAACTCGGATTCGAAAAGACCTTGGGGTTTTTGCAGGCATACCCCCTTTAGAAATTGACCTTCCCCTGTCGCGGATTTAGCCTTTTCGCTCAGAAGAAAAATTTTGAGGAAGAGTACATCGGTGGCCGAGCTCCCGTATCGACAAAATGTGTGCATGCTGGTTTACGACGGCTCATCGCACCTCTTTCTTGGAGAAAGAAAGGGATGTCCTGGGGTTTGGCAGTTTCCACAAGGTGGCGTAAAGAAACACCAAACGAAAGAAGAAGCTGTTGTGGAGGAACTCCATGAAGAGCTTGGAGCTGAACCTTTCCATTTTCAGATAGTAAAAAAACTCCGCGCAACTCATCGCTACGACTGGATCGAGCCGCCGAGCTATGCCAAATCAAAGTGGCGAGGCCAGGAGCAGAGTTTTTGGTTGGTTGAATTTCTTGGAGACGATAGTGATATCGTTCTTGACCGATTTGAACCTGAATTTATGAATTGGAGATGGGTCACGAGCAACGAAGTCCGAACGCTTGCCGAACCTATTCGCCAGGCTGGGTATGCCTTGCCGCTTCGGGAGTTTGACGACTTCCTCTTATTAAAAGATGAGGGGATTTTTTAGTATAAATCCAAGTTGTTAGTGGCCCCATTCTGCGCGGGCATCCTTCCAGGACCTCACGGCATCGTAAAAAAGTAATCCCGTACGCTCACTTCATTTGGCCAATGGAAGAACTGACCTCCTCTACACTTCTTTATGTCGGCATAGGTATTGTCCTAGCAGCGTTCTTGGCTCAGCTCCTATTGAGCCTCTATCTGCTTGCTTGCCTTAGAAGGTCAAGCGCAGATCACGCGCGAACAACCGTAGAGCTCTTTGGACTTATGAAAAAAATTGATGGGCTCACTGCGAGCAAACGTGAACAGGTCGCAAAAGCCTATGATGCGATGATCGGGCAGCTCTCGGCTCAAATTCCAACGACGGTCGCAGCCTATGCTGGCCAAGCAATCTTTGAGACTGAATCAAAGTTGCTGACCCGACTCGCGGAACTCGAGCCCTCTCTCAAAGATGATACCGATGCTCGAAAAAAGATGGATGAACTCATTACTTCAATGGAATCGCTTGAAACGAAGATCGTTCAGTTGACTGCCGAGACAGTTGAATCAGTGATGGAGCGAAACCGAGTTGCCCTCTTTCGAGATGATATCAGCGACCCCTCCAGCGAAGAGAAGGAATATCTCCTTTAAAGTTCTTTTCGTTCCATGTTCACCGCCAATACAGTCTCTCTCCGACAATAAATCGATTCTCGTCTTTCTCGATCTCTACTTGAATCAGTTTGCGTACATCCTTCCTCTGTTTTCCGGTTCAAGACGAAGACTTTTCTTTCTTAGTAGGCAGAGTTTTTTGTCCCTCCGGGGGGCCTTCGGACATTTCCAATATCCTCAGGTATAGTTTAAGCAGTTTAAACAAACTCCAAACGTTGTTATTGTCTCTTAAGAAGGTGTAGGAAAGAGTGTATGTCCCACGAACCTTCGTCACAGCCGCTTCAAATAGCGTACAAAAGCATTCGACTCCGTGATCAGGTCGAGCCTCGCTCGGAAGAGATCGGAAGAGAATTTGGATTGAGTCCCCTCACAGCGAGAATTCTCGCTGCTCGAGGTTTTGAGCCTTCCGTCGAACTCAAAAACTTTCTCGAACCGAGCCTCCGGGAGGGATTGCCGCACCCCGCTGCCTTGAAAGGCTTGAAAGAAGCGTGCGAAGTCGTCCGAGAGGTAGCAGAGTCTGGCGGCACAATAGCGATTGCGTGTGACTTTGACGTGGATGGGCTCTCTGGAGGGTCTCTTCTCTATTCCTTCTTACGTGAATGCAAGATTCGCTCGCGAGTCTTTGTTCCGGATCGGTTCGAAGAGGGGTACGGACTTAACGAGCGAATAGTGCGCGAAGCTAAAGCCAATGGTCACTCACTCCTTGTCACCGTGGATTATGGAACCACCAGCACAAAAGAACTGAGCCTTGCACGAGAGCTAGGTCTCAAAACGATTGTTATTGATCACCACCACGTTCAAGAAGCACCGGTGTGTGATGTGTTTATTAATCCTAAACAAGAGGGGTGTGGCTTTGCTGGAGAGACTCTGTGTGCAGTAGGACTCGTTTGGTACTTTACGTTAGGCCTAAAGAGAGTTCTTTCGGGTATTGATTCAGTAGATCCAAAAACGTTTCTCGACCTCGCTTGTCTCGGGACGATCTGCGATATGGTACCGCTCAATGGGCCAAATCGAGTGATTGCCAAGCGTGGACTAGAGCTTCTTGCTCAATCAACTCGCCCAGGTCTTGTTGCACTGCGAAATGTCATCGGAGCCCATTCCAAATTAAGCTGCTCTCATGTCTCTTTCGGAATTGGTCCGAGGTTGAATGCCGCAGGTCGACTCGTAAGCGGCGAGCTGGTAGTCGAGTTGCTCACCACCGAGGATTCAAAGAAAGCCGAAAAGATCGCCAAACGACTCGACAAACTCAATAAGGAGCGCCAGACAATTGAGGAGCAGGTCAAAGAAGGAGCGGTACAAAAACTTGAGGAACGAGGAGAGCTCCCTTCCGGTATCGTCGTTTGGGATAGAGAGTTTCACACTGGAGTTATCGGAATAGT
>JAGRAO010000207.1 GCA_020434565.1 Bdellovibrionales bacterium | reverse complement strand
AACCAGAAATCCCAAGGTGAAACGCACCAGCATCGCGGGCGGCAATTCTGAATTCCTCGAAATGGGGAATGAGATTTTTTCGATATGGCTCGGCGAGGTAATCTTCCAGCACTTCGCTTAGGTCCCTGAGACTCCCTCTCTCGAGCAGAAGCAAGAACTCAGCCAAACGTCGGGACTGAAGAACTGCGGTTCGAGTTGATACCTCCGACGGAAGAAGAGCGCGCGCTTTTTCAGTTGGGACAAAAACGTCTTGGTGAAAAACTGTAACCCAGAGAGATGCGGGCACTTTGAGTCGAAGAAGTCGAAGGGGTGAATCCTCGGCTACAAAGACCATACCGCCGAGAAGACAAGGTGCGATGTTATCCGCGTTTCCTACCCCATGGGCGAGAGCTTCACCTTCAAGACAATAGGAGAGGAGATCCTCTTTCGAAAGGTCTGGAGCTATAAGCCGCGCAGCAGCGCAAACCCCTGCAACGCTTGAGCAGGCAGATGAGCCGAGTCCACTGCCGATCGGCAAACCCTTTTTAATCGAGACTCGAAGCCCAAAGTCTGGTGATTGCTCTGAATAGAGCGAGAGCACACCGAGCGTCGCTGTATTCTTGGCCGGATCAAGCGGCAACAAGACAGAAGTTCCCTCTATCTCCTGAATGGAGACTCCAGTCGCTTCACTCTTTTCAATCGTAACCCGATCCCCGAAGTGGTCGAGGCAGAGTCCGAGGGAGTCAAATCCAACGGTGATATTGGCAACCGTCGCAGGTGCAAAAGCTGTTACTCGAGAAGTCATAGCGATCCCCTTTGGGTGAGGGTGGCACTCAAAATATCTGTAAACACACCCGAAGCGGTAAGTTTAGGACCAGTACCAGCACCCTGGATAACGAGTGGTTGCGTACCATACAGCCTCGAATAACACGCCAAGATATTATCTGTTCCAGAAACTCTCGCTAGAGGATCGTCTAACCCAAACTCTCTCAACCCGAGCGAAACGGCAGCTGATGAACCCTTGATAGACTCGATCGTTCCAACGAGCTTGAGCACTTTGCCACGAGAACTTACCTCGGAGACTCTGGCTTCAATTTCAGAGAGAGAAGAAAACAGAATATTCTTGAATTCTTCTGCCGAAGTTGCTTCGGTGCACCCAATCGGGAGATACGGTACAACCTCAACATCATCGAGCTCAATTTGAAGCCCAAGAGTTCGTGCGACGATTACAAGTTTTCGAGAAAAATCTGTGCCGAGGAAGTCGTCGCGGGGGTCTGGTTCCAAATATCCCTCCTCTTTTGCTTTTTGGTAGACCTCTTCGGCTGGGACAGCTTTGGCAAGTTCGGAAAAAAAGTAGTTCATCGAGCCCGAGAAGATCGCTTCGATACGTTCAACGGTATCGCCAACGAGAACAAGATTGTTGAGGGTCGAAAGAACGGGGAGTGCGGCTCCACAGGAGGTTTCGTAGAGCCACGAACAGCCGCCGGAACGAGCAAGCTGAGACAATTCAGAATACGTTTCCCAGTCCTGTGTTTGAATTGTTTTATTTGCCGAAACAATCGAGATCCCATTTGAGAAGCACGTTCTATAGAGCTCCGTCAGAGAGGAGCTAGCGGTGCAATCCACAAGGACATCTCCATGACCGAGAGAGCGCAAAACGACCTCTCCAAGTTCTGAAATTTCTGTGTAGGGCGTTCCTTCTGATGCGAGCTTTTCACTGAAATGAGACGAGAGGTGTGAAGTATGCTCGTTCAAAAGATACTTGGAGCTATTTGCAACTCCAGCGACAACGAGAGTACGGCCAAACCGCTCGCGAAGAATGCTCTCCTGTTGCGGTATGAGAGAAAGGAGATTGCTTCCAACCTGTCCAACCCCGAGGACGAAGCAACGAGACGGCGGAGTTTCTTCAAAGAACGCTGAATGGATAGCCCGGAGCGCGCTGATCCGATCTCCGGCCTTAACGACCAGAGAGATATTTCGTTCAGATGAGCCTTGAGCAATGGCAACGACATTCACCCGCGCCTTCGCAAGAGAGTCGAACACTCGTGCAGCGACTCCGGGTGTGTGTTGCATGTTCTCACCTACGAGCGACACGATTGAGCAGTCTTCTTCGAGAAGAGGGGGATCGACCCTTCCGACAGAGATTTCGAGTTCGAACTCTTGCTTGATGGAGTCAATTGCCTTTGCCTGTTCGCCTGGGCGAATTGCGAGGCAAATTGAGTGTTCCGAAGAGGCCTGGGTGATGAGAATCACACTGATCTGCGAAGTAGCGAGTGCTCCAAATAAACGGTGAGATACCCCCGGGATTCCAACCATTCCACTTCCTTGAATGGTAATAAGCACCACCTGATCAATGGCAGACAATCCTGAAGCTATCCCTTTTCCGGTCGAAGTTTCGTTTGAGATGAGTGTGCCAGAGCAATCAGATCGAAAGGTGTTACGAACCTGAAGCGGAATTCCCTTTTCTCGGACCGGTTGCAACGTCGGAGCGTATAGGACCTTGGCTCCAAAATGAGAGAGTTCCATTGCTTCTTGGTAGGTGAGATGGGAGACAAGTTTGGAATTGGGGACAATTCTTGGATCGACGGTAAGGACCCCATCGACGTCAGACCAGATTTCAAGCCGGGTTGCCTCAAGTCCAGCCGCGATCAGAGAAGCACTTAAGTCAGATCCTCCCCGACCAAGCGTGGTAGTTTCTCCATCTTCTGAAGCAGCAATGAACCCTGTAACGCACTGCAACGGGAGATCTGCTGCAAAGTGCTCCCGAATCTTTTGGTAAGAAGCGTTCTTTAAAACATGCGCCTCTCCGAATTTTCTGTCTGAGACGAGGATTTTTCGCGCGTCGAGATACTCGGCTTCAAAGCCATTGGCCCTAAACGCCGCAGAAATAATCTGATTGCTGAGGCGTTCACCAAAACTCAAAACGATGTCCGATACTTTCGGAGAGATGTCGCCGGTTAATGAAATACCTGTGAGACAGTCTCGCAGGCTACCGAGTTCTCGGTCTACGTCTCCTCTCGTGACAGAGTCGTCTGAAGCGAGCTGTTGAAGCGCTTCTTTGTGACGACGCTCTAGAGCGTCAAAGAGCGATTGCCACCCCGGATCGCGAGACTGAGCAAAGTTCATCAGCTCAAGCAGCGTGTTCGTCACCCCGGCGAACGCAGAAAACACAATCGCTCGAGGACGCTCTTCGGCTCTCTCAAAGAGTCGAACTACCTGTTGGATGGTTTCCGGTTTCTCAACCGAGGTGCCACCAAATTTCCATACTATCGACATACCGTTCTTCTCGAATGAGTCGCGCTCGGCTCATTCCGGATGATTCTTTGAATCTAACTCGCTAAGTAGTTGACATTAATACACTTCAGCGCGAAACAGCAAGGTGTTTCACCCCCTCGAATTCCAACCACTCCTGCTCGTTTGAGCATACCGCACAAAAGCAAAGCGCTGATTCATAACTTTCATACGCAAACAAGGTAGTACTGCGGTTTTCATACTGAAAGACATCGAAGATGTCTGGAGGTCCCTCAAAGGGAAAACAGATGTTCCCGGCAGAAAGTCGCAAAACCAGTCAGGTTTTGTCGGTCCAAGCCCGGATGTTTTCTTGGCGGGGAATATAACAGAGAGGTTAGTTTCGATGGCATTGGATGAAGCAGAGCGTCAGCTCACGCCCGCTGAGAGCGAAGTCAAAGGCGACCAGAGTGAAGTTACCCTTGATAGGGCAGTGGAGCCAAATCAAGAAGTAGAAGAATTGAGAAGTCAGGCGCGACAGGAGCCTGACCAGGTCCAATCAAGTCTCGACTTTAATCTTGGTGCGCTTAACTTTTCAGCTGAGCCAGTTCCGGGCACTGAATCCGCCAAGAGTAATAATCCGGGAGTCGTAGAGCTAAGAAAAATGGCGACGGGCCAGCATGCAGGCCCTGAGGTCGCTCGTGGATTCGGCCTTCGGCCGCACATAACACCGGAGACTCTGCGGATAGCTGAGTTCCGAAGCGATGTGATGCTCGAAAATGCCGACCGAATTCGAGCGTCTGCGAATCCTGATGCAGATCTTGTTTTTCCAACCGAATGGCCAAAGTCACCGAGAGCTGAATCACCGTATCTCTATGGCGATAGACAAGCTCAGGCAACTGAACTTTCCCAGGCAATGGCAGTTGTTCGAGCCGCGGCTCGAAAGCACATTCAGATGGGAACGCGTGCTGAAGGGCTCGAACCTGAGTCGGCTCACTCTCTCAACGGGACAACCTCACTCCTTGCAAGCGAGCACGCTCGTGAAGTTGCTCGAAACACGAGTATGCGTGCAGCTGGAGAACTCGTCTCGGCAGCGCTCAATGGTGAAGACGGTGTAGCGACTGAAATCGCTTGGAAGGGGCGCCCACATTCGGGGCCGCGAGGAACACTCTCATTTTCAGATGCGCAGGATGCGCTTCGTTTAAACGGAACGTACTTGAGGACTCGATACGGATTAGCTGCATAGGAGAGGATCGTGGAAATTAAAAATAGATTTGATGAAGTATTCGCAATAGAAGTAGAGGGATGGTGCTACGGGATTCAGAGCTATCCAGGTGAGCTTTTTCCGGGTCTCATTCACGCGGTGGTGCGTGAGTGTGCGCCAAGCTTTAAAGCTGCCGTTGAGCACAACTTTGTGTTCGATATCCTGGAACTCTCAAAGCGGTTTTCAAGAGCGGCGAAATACCTCGTTCACGAGAAAGAGATCTGTTTTAGCGTTCTCGCTCAGTTGCCAAATCCATCACACTTAAACGAAGACGGCCAGTTTGTTTTGGCTCAGATTGTTGATCAGGTTGAACAGAAGTACGGTGGAGCCCTCGAGCGCCTTCAGCGGAAATGGGCGTGGGAGCGTCGGCAAGAAGCCGCTTAAACTAGCTCGCGCTAAAGAAGCTCTTTCCCGACTCCGCTCGGTCAACAATACCTCTGACAGGTTGGAAACGGTCTCCGTGCTGCTTCTCCAGGTGCCGCAGCGTCTGAAGGATAGCCTTCGCTCCGAGGCCCTCGGCATAAAAAAGCAGTCCTCCTCGAAATGGAGGGAACCCGGTGCCCATGACAGTGCCGAGGTCAATCTGCTTCGCAGCTTCTTCTCCGGGTGTTCCGGCGACTCCTTCATCAAGACACAGTACAGCTTCATTAATAAGACTCATCACGAGTCTATCAATCACGACCTTCTTGTCGCCGAGGTCACGCTCACGCTTCAACCCCAAGAGATCAACGATGTCCTCCGCAGGCCGGGAAGGGGAGCTGCTAAAATCGTAAAAACCCTTGCCAGATTTCTTCCCGAGCCGACTAGCTTGAACCATCTTCGAAACCAGGCCCGGGCTTTTCATTCTTGATCCGTAGCCTTCTACCATGACCTCAGATACATGCATTGCCACATCGAGCCCGACTTCATCAAGGAGCCGAACTGGACCCATCGGCATCCCAAAACTAACGGCTGCGCTGTCTATGTCAGAAATTGAGTACCCGTCGACCAGCAGAAATCCTGCCTCGTTCAAATAGGGAGTCAGAATTCGATTTACCAAAAAGCCAGGAACGTCCTGAACTACTATTGGGAATTTTCCAAGCTTTGAAGTGAGGGCCGCGACAACTGCCGTAGTACGTTCGTCAGTTTTTTCCCCTCTTACGATTTCGACGAGAGGCATCTTTTCTACTGGATTAAAGAAATGCATTCCGACGACACGTTCGGGGTGTTTTACTGATTCAGCTATCTCTGAAACCGACAACGAAGAAGTGTTGGTCGCAAGGATAGCGTCTTCTGGCATCGCTTCCGAAAGTGACGAGAAAACGGCCTTCTTCACATCCATTCGCTCAACGATAGCCTCAATCGCAATAGTAGCGTTCCCGATGTTCGCAGAATCAGAGGTCGTTGTTTCAATACGGTTTAAGATAAAGCTTTTCTCTTTTTCTTTGAGGTGGCGGCGCTTGTCGAGGAACTCCTTGATGTGAGCTATAGCTTTGTCGAGAGCCTGTTGGGAGGTGTCTTTCAGCACAACGTGAATGTCACGGCGAGCAAGCGAACTCGCGATCCCTGCGCCCATGATGCCAGCTCCAACCACAACGGCACGCATTTCGGAAACGCCAGCTCGGGCAGAGCGCCCAATGCCCTTGGCGTCTTCGGTGAGAAAAAACAGGCGGACCAGAGCTTTGCTTTCTGGGGTAACCAAAAGTCGTCCAAGTTCTTTGGCTTCGAAATCGAAACCGGCTTTGAGACCCTTTTGGAGACCAAAGAGGCAGCTTTGGAGAGCTGCGGGTTGAGCTGGATAAAATCCTTTCGTGGCGCGCTGGATCTGCTTTTCAGCCCCGCGTTGGACGATCTTTCGGCCAGGGGAGGTAAAGGTGAGAAATTTGTCGATCAGTGAAATGGATTTCTCTTTGGTTCTCTGTCTCTTGAGCAAGATTGCTTCAGCTCGCTCCACCAATTGCGGATAGGGGACGATCTCACTCACCAAGCCATAGCTCCTCGCCTGTCCCGGTTTGAGAGTCTTTCCGGCGAGAATGATATCGAGTGCCTTCGGAAGCCCGATCAGCCTTGGCAAGCGCTGAGTTCCTCCGAAACCAGGGAGGATCCCGAGCTTTGTTTCGGGGAGGC
>JAGRAO010000206.1 GCA_020434565.1 Bdellovibrionales bacterium | reverse complement strand
CGGATCGATAAAATCAGGATGAAACCGCAACATGTGATCAAGGACGGCGCGATCATGCTCAGATTTGGAGATAATATTCCAGATACTCTTGCCGACGAATGCAAACTCGCTCAGACCCCATTCAAGAAGCCGTTGAACATAGTGACCAGCTGAGAGGAGTTCCTCAGGAGCAGGGGGACGCTCAAACTGATATGACCCATCGCTGTTCCTCATTCGGTCTGCTATCGCAACGAGATTTGCCACCAATTGGGCATCGCAGTGCGGAGAAAGGATCTTCCTTTCCAGAGTCGAATCGAGGTAGGTCATAGTAATGGGATGCACTCGACGGAGGAGCGCGTCATCAAGTTTTCTATTGAAGTTTTTTGTGAAAATAATAATCAGTTGATTGGGATTCGCATCAATTGGATCGCGAGATTCAAGCCAGATCCGAGCATCCTGAATCGGTCCCAAGAAAAAAGTATCGATAGCTTCATCCGGTTTATCAAGCTCATCGATAAGGAGAATGACTGGCTTTTCTTGTGAACGGAGAAAAGCTCTCGAGAGAATTCCGAGATTCATCAGGGATGGCGCTCCATCCTCATCGAGCTTGCCCGCCATGGCTCGAGCCATTCCAAGAGTAGACGGAGATTCAATGAGATTCTGAGTCGGCATTCCTCGATAGCAGCTGAGACACATGAGCTCGGCACCAGTAATTTTCGCAAGTGACTTTGCCATGTAACTCTTTCCGCATCCCGATGGTCCCTCGAGGAGAAGAGCCCGAATCCTTGTTGTCGGTGTATTGAGGAGAAGCCCAATCTGAACCGCAAGGTAGTGCAAGCACTGATAACTCACCGCTTCAAGCTTTGATATGATTTCGTCCGGAGTACCAATGCAATTAAAGCCAGGATTCTGGACCTCGTAGTCTGAGACAAATTGGGAATTAACAGAACCGGACTCATCAATCGTTCGCCCATCAAGCCCTCGAATCACCGGCATAAGACCAGGAGCTTTCGACTCCGGAGCCCGTGGACTTCCTTGGCTCAGGTTTTCAGCTCCAGTTCCCTCTTGAGCAGAGTTTGAAACCATGAGGTCGAGACGACCGTGCGAAGGAGAATTTACGACTGACTGGATCGCTTCTTCGGGCCGACGTGTCGAACCGGACGCTGCTGAACCTGAAGGTTTTCGCTTTGGAATTATCACTATTAACCTCTCTCCGTTCGCTCACCCTATAGAGGTACTGAGAAAACGCCCTCTCTATTCCGTTATTCCCTTTCGCTCACAAAAGGGCTCATAAAATCAATTCTCTAGTCGCTGCAAGTGCAAACCGCGTTTTTTGGTTCACCCTCAATATCGAGCTCTTCAAGGACTTCCTTCAAAAGGGCAGAGAGATCCTTTGAACATTCGGAAACGACCTCGGCAAACTCCAAGACTACTGGCTCATCTTCAACTGAGGTGCTCGAAGACGGAATTCCCTCTATCTGAAAGGAAAGGAGACAAATCTCTTCACCCCACGCAAAAGGGCAAAAGCAAAAGAGGGAGAGCGTCAAAAGTGCAACGAATCGAAACATCACCGAAAACCTGACTTACTGCATAAGTTATGGAGAACACTTTGATTGATGTGCGGTAGCCTTCGGCAATTTGGGAGGATCCATCAGGAAAATTCACTGAGACACCGGGACTTTACGGCTCTCTTATCGGGGATGGACACAGAAACGGGAATGTTTACCCTCTTTAACCGCGCCAGTCTACTTCACACGCAAGAGGGGCAGCTCCCTTCAGAAACAAAAAGATTGGAATTGGGAACGAGAATCAACTCGGGCCCCTCGCCCTAACTTGCAGCCTGATTTCCAGGATCTCCTTCCTCTTGCCGATAGTATCGAGAGTAGTATCGGTTATAGTAGTAATAATCGCCGCTATTGACATCGATGTCGTTGAGAACTGTACCGAGAATTCTGGCACCAACCGCTTCAAGTCGCTTTTTCGCGTCGGCAATCACCTGCTTCGGCGTTTCGCCCCCCTTCACTACGAAGATTACACCGTCAACATACCGAGAGAGGATCGCTGAATCGGTAACTGGGAGGATCGGAGGCGAGTCAAGGACAACATAGTCAAAGTTACGTGCAAGCTCATCAAGAAATTTTCGCATCTCCACTGAGCCAAGCAGCTCGGCCGGATTTGGCGGGATACGTCCACTTGGGATCACCGTAATACGACGGACAAGATGATTCAGAGAGATTTCCTGCATACTCGCCTGTCCAGTAAGAAACTCGACCAATCCGGGCAAGGCAGGATCGAGACTAAATTTTCTCCCGACACTCGGTCGTCTCAAATCACAGTCAACAATAACTACCCGTCCTCCAGCACTCGCAAGAGAAGCCGCAAGGTTAAGCGCAGTGGTGGTCTTTCCCTCGGAGCTCTCTGCTGAGGTCACAACGAGTGTCCGGGGAGGCTCTCCCGCCTGAGAGAGAAGAATTCCAGTCCGAATGGTTCGGTAAGCTTCCGCCGCAAGTGATTTGGGTTCAGAAAGAAAAGCAATTGAGGGGAGAGAAGAACCTGATGGCGATTCGGTAGGAGCGAGAGCAGTACCCGAAACGTTTCGATCTCGAACAGAGCGCTCCCCCTCTCCCACGTTCTCCTCAGTTCCGATTCCCTCTAACTCAAACGAGGGCACGACACCCAGGTTTGGAAGCTGAACCAGTTTATTGAGATCTTCTGGATTTCGGATGGTGTTATCAAAATAACTCAAGACGAAGGCCGCACCGACACCCGCAGCGAGCCCGGCCCCCAGGCCGATCACGAGGAGCAAGAGCTTTTTCGGATGGCTTGCAAACTGCGGAATTGTAGCAAAATCAACGATTGAGACGTTCGACGAGTTTCCTTCCACAGCGAGAGCAGACTCTTCGATCTGCCGAAGGACACTTTGCAAAAGCTCGCGAGAACTATCAAGTTCTCGCGTCAACACATTGTACTGCACTTGACGCTTTGCCAAATCAAACATTCGGCTCTTCTGCTGTTCGAGTTCCTCACGAAGCCTGTTTTCTTCCTCGTTGAGGGCGGAAGCCTTCGACTTCAATCCGAGAAGAATCTGCTCCCTCTGTTGTCGAATCGAAGAGCGCAAAGAATCAATTTGAGATTGAAGCTGCACCATCTTCGGATAACTTGGCGTGAACTTTGCCGAGAGCTGCTTATACTCAGATTCGAGTCGTCCCAACTCACTTCTCATCGATTGAACCGACGAATCATCGAAACCAGCAGAATTTCCCTCTGCAGACTCAACGGCTTTCTCATATACGTTATCAGCCTCAATCCGCTTCGCCGTCGCTTCAGTCAACATCTTATTGAGCTGAGCCATCCTCTGGGCAGTAATATTTTCATCCGAATTGACAGCGACGATCGAATTCTCTTCAGCGTAGTCAGCAAGTTCTCCCTCGAGAAGGGCGACTCTATCTCGCAGCTCATCTGACTGACCTCGAAGAAATTTGAGCGTCCGAGACTGCTGCCGAACTCGGTTCTGTCGCACCCATTCAATATATTGCTCAGCGTGAGCATTCGCGATCTGAGCAGACATCTTCGGATCATCTGTAACCGCCGTAATTTCAGCAAGCGATGTCCGTCGAACGGGCGCCACTGTTACCGCCGCGAGGTACCGATTAATCGTAGATATGGAATTTTCATAACCTGAGATCTCAAGGAGAGAACGGTCTGTTTCTTTCTGCTCGCGACCAAATCCAAAAATCTTTGAAAGGAAGCTCGGCTCACCTTTCTCTTCAAATCGATCGCGGATAGCAGGCTTAGCCGACAAGACATCATTCGCGAGAGATATACTCTTTATCTCTTCCAGTTGGGTTTCGAGATAACGCGCTTCCTTGCTCTTCTCCTGATAAACTCCCTCTACACCCCCCGCCGAGAGCACCGGTTCATAGGTTCCGATTCGAATAGTACTCGACGCCATGTAGAGCGGAGTAGCAGAGAACGCATACACGAGAGCAAGAAGAGCACCGATCACAGTGACGGTCGCTATCAGCGTTCGATATTTCACGAGGATTTCGAGATATTCTCGAACAAGAAAACCTTCTTCTTCCTCTATCTCCGGAACGCGGTAATCATACCCCCTTGCGATGTGCTCAGAGGGGAGGTTTCTCGGCATCGCGCGAATGACAGGCGTGTGACTGTTCGTAGGTTCATCTCTCATTGTTCAACGCGCCTTCTCAAACCAAATTCCGACAATCGAACTCATCCTCACAGTCAGCTCAATGAATCGACAGATCTCTCCTCTCTGCCCAGCCAGTCACTATCGCGGACTTACGCCAACTCCGACGCCGACAAGCCGCGAAATACTCTCAAAGGTATCGGTTCGGAGCCTTCGACTACTGTCAGACGGCACTCGAACTATATCTCCATTTCTCAACGGAATATCCCCTTGGTCACCGGAAACGAGATCTTCAAGATTCAACACCAATCGAAGCTTCTGATTAACATCAGGTCGAATGATCTCTACTTCGTCGATCTTTGCGCTGTACGTAATACCACCCGCTGCAGCGAGAGCTCCGAGCAAAGTCGTGCGCTGCCCCAGAGCGTATGATCCTCGATTTTCAACTTCACCTTCGACGAGGACCTGTCCAGCTTGCGGAACGATAATCATATCGCCAGGTCGAATCGGCATCTCAAGAGGGGCCGATCCACTTAATCCGAGCACTGAATCAAGCGGGATCTCTATTCCAGCCCGCTCAGGAGGCTGGCTCCCAGCTCGCTGAAACTGATTTAGCTGCGCGCGAACATCCCCTGCGCCAAGTGCGAATTCTGACTGAGTTGAATATTCAGCCGGAACAAGCTTGAGGTAATTTGCGGCCTTATCAGAGAGGCCTCCTGCACGGCTTACAAGCTCCATCAGCGTATTCGAACTTTTTTCAAGCGGAAAACTCCCAGGCTTTTCCACAGCTCCAATTACAGCAACCTTTTGGCTTCCAAAAGCAGAGACATAAACAGAGACACGTGGTGACCGAATAAATTCTGAAAGCCGTCCGGCAATTCGTTCCTGAAGGTCGTGCTCCGTGAGACCAACGGCATCGACTGATCCGATAAGAGGGATCACAACATCCCCTGATTCCCGAACTCGAGCCTCAACATCGAGTTCCTCAACGTCAAAAACATTCAGTTTCACGACATCACCAGCCCCGATTCGATAGACATCGTTGATCGAACCAGCGCTCAGTCTGCGAAAAAGAAGTTGTTGTAGCCGCGTATTCTGCTCTTCGGACTTTAAAAAGAAGAGCTCCCGATCTTCAGCAATCGAGCGAACAGGCATACCCGAAGAGCGCGCATCCGAAATCAGCTCTGAGCGTGGTTTCGTAATACTCCGTTGAGCACAGCCCAGCACCCCCAATGCGAGCAATCCGCTCATCATCAAACTCAGAAACTGGCGAAGACCCCATCTCTTTTGTAGAGTGTCAGGATCAAGATAGAGACACGAAATCATACTCCCTAGAGACCTCTTCAATTCCAAGCTGGGGCGCCCCCAGGTTTCCAAAAAGCCAACGCTATCAAAACTTTACAACAAGTTTGGCGAAGTCTAGCACGGGGTTACAATTCAGCGAAACCTCGTTTCGAGCCGCTACAGTATATTGAGAACACCGTGTGTTAAATAAAGTTTCATCATTTTCAACCTTTGAAAGCACAGTCTGATCCTCAGCAAAGAGAATGTGCAGCCCACCTCCTCGAAGAGCACTTAAGGCTGCTTCCGCCGTTTCAAAAATTCGAAGCTGAACGTGGGGCCAATATGGCCTTCCTGCCAGTGGAGGTTCGCCGAGCCAACCCAAGCTTACCTTGGATAAATCATTAAAATGAGAAACAAAATAGTGCCCTGTGCCAACAAGAAGGGTTCCTGTTCCGAGATCTCCTCCAAAAATCTGAGAAGATTCTCGCTCGAGAATGGGACAGTGAGAGAGGAAGTCTCGACTTGCGATCGCGGGAGCGTTTTGATCCGGACTCCTGACGACTTCAAGGGTAACCCCGAACTCTACGGAACCTGAACTCGAGAGACTACTCTCAAAGGCTGAGAGTTGAACCGCAGAATCGAGGCCAGCGCAACGCTGAAGAGAAAACAACACATCAGAGGGGCGGACACGAGCTCCGCTCGAAAAAATTTTTTCAGGAGACAACTCAAACTGCCACCGTAAGCCATCTTGAGATACCTCAAAGCTTCTTACAAGGGTAAGCCTAATATGCTGCTGCCCATCACGCTCACCAACTCGAAAAAGGGGCTCGAGAACTGCGCTCTGGACGGTGTAGGAGAACGGATTTCCCTCATCCAGATAATTTTTGGAAGCTTCTTCCTTGAGGAAGCCAATCGAAAGCGCCTCCGTCAACGCGGATTGCGGAAGACCAAAACTCACAGCAACGATCATCCACGTCAGGAAAAGATTGAGAAGGCAAACCCGTTTCGTCATCGCCTCTGAGCCCCCTCCTCATACACAGCCAAGAACTGCCTCGTTTCAGGAGCGGCAAAAGTTCCTGAGCGCTGGCCATTCGCAAAGTGAATCTTCCAATAGTGAGCTCTTAAAACGTGTTCAGGAAGAGAAGAGACCCTTACCACTGTCCGCGCCGGGAGTTTCTCTACTTCAACGCCAAACTTTGATGTGACATCCTCAAAATTTTGATTATCC
>JAGRAO010000205.1 GCA_020434565.1 Bdellovibrionales bacterium | reverse complement strand
GGTCATGAACCTCAAACAGATCTCTGTAGAACTCTCAAAACGACTCGTCTCTCTTTTTAAAGACGGGGAGAAGGGGGGACTTCCGTCATATCGTCGTCGGCATCACGACTTCTATTCGCGAGCGGAGAACCAGGGGCTTCATCATTTCTTTGAGTACTTTCACGGCGACACCGGCGAAGGGTTAGGAGCGTGTCACCAGACCGGCTGGACTGCTCTCGTGGCGCTCTGTATTGAAAAGATGCATCGACACGAGGAAACTCCGTAATGAAACAGAACTTCGCCCTTTGATTAGAGCGAGTCGAGGAAACGGAGGAGCGATGTACGCTCACGCTTGGAAAGGTTCTTAAAAGCATCACGAGAAGCCTGTGCCTCGCCCCCGTGCCAAAGAATTGCTTCCTGAACACTGCGAGCCCTTCCGTCGTGCATAAAACGAAGCTCTACCCGCGAAACAGTTCGAATAAATCCAAGTCCCCACAACGGGAGCGTTCGCCATTCAGAAGAGGACGCAGAGAACTCCGGCCTATTGTCAGCAAGGCCAGCTCCCATATCATGGAGCAAAAGGTCAGTGAAGGGGTGAATCGTTTGGCCGTCGAGCTCAGGGGAAGACGAACTTTCCGTGGTCACGGTCATCTTGTGGCAATCGTCACACCCGATCTGTTGAAAAAGAACCTTTCCGGCCACGACGCGCTCGTTTTCTTGATTCCGTGCAAAGGGAACTCCAGCGATTTCCTGATACACGGTTAACTTTTCAAGGCCTTCATCGGAGAGGTTCGGAGTATCCTCGCCCCCATCAAACAGCCTGTTTGAGATACCCATGTCGAAAAAAGCTGCGGCAGCGCTTTGCTGCTCAACCGTTGGCTGAGCAGCTCTGAGCCCGAATCTTCCGAGTGTGAGTCCGCTGTTCACCTTGTCTGGGATATAACTCGGTCGACCAGAGATGCCGTCATTATTTGTATCATCCGGGTCGCTCCATCCAAGGATCGTGGCTTCGGGGATGGATTCAAGCAGACCGGGTCCGATAATTGCGGGAGTCATACGGAGCGAAGACTTTATCTCTTTTCGAGAGTATCCAGGAATGCGAAAGCGGAGCCGTCGCGGTTGCCGAAGTCTATAGCGTTCGCCATCGGGAAATTTTCCCGAAATGAAGCGCCATCTCAAGCGCACCCGGAATCGACTCTTCAATCGAGGAGAATTGGTGCGATCTTGCAACTGTTCTCCAACCCCAGGCACATTAATTGGAGCGCCGTTTTCACCGGAGCCCTCGAGTGCGACCTTTATGACCATGGTGTTCATTTTAAGTCGCGCACCTCGGAGTCTTACCGGGCCCTTTCCATTTTGAATATGACAACCGCCACATGCATCATTGATAAAGTTTGGACCGAGCCCCTCACTCTTCTTAAAATTTCGGTGGAAGGTCTCAAATCCAAGAAGTTGAGTCGCGCGCCTGCCTGTGTCGGTCACATTTGGGGCTGCAACCTGAATGCCGTTGTGGCCTGGTATAGAATTGCTCAGCTCTCCTCCGAGTGCGGTAATGTCCTGAGCAAAGCAGCATGAAAGCCCGAACGTAAGGGCCAAAGAGAGAGCAAGCAGAAGCCGTTGCGGCGTGATATTCACAAGGCTGTTCATCAAGGAATTCATTCCGATATTCGAAGATACGAACATTCTTTTATCATAACAGAGAGAGAAGCTTTTCGTAAGTGGTTCAAACAATTCATGAAAAAGGAGCGCTGCCCCGCAGTCCCTGTTCTCAGAGAGAAATGATCGGCATTGCCGCCTAGGCGCTTAAGAGTTCGGTAGTTTCGCTGGAGCGGGGCCCGCTTTTCTTGGAATGTGAACCCTTATCCTTTGAAAGAGCCGAGCTTCCTTTGTCGAGTTCACGTTTAAAATCTTTCAACACGTTCATATAGTTAACGAAGGCATCGTAGGGGCTCTCAAACGGGCTAAAATAGGCGTGCACATCACCGTCGGCAAACCACTTTGTACACATATAGTAAAAGTGGTCTGAGGTAAGGAGCTTTCTCCACACTGCAAGGAGACGCAGGTCATTCAAAGATTTTACCTGCTTTTCGAGGCTGTACACCTCAGCCAGCGCCTTTTCCTGCATAGTATTTCCGCGCCAAGCAGTCAGGTCCCTTTCGAGGTCAGCCCATGAGGTGAGGCGATGAAAGTGCAAGTCCGCTCGAGCAGAATATCGCGATACCACCTCGAACGGGGTCGCAAAATTCCAGTCTGGATGCTTCATAATTTCGCCGGGAAGATAATCAAGGAACTCGAAAATTCCCGTCGAAGCCCACTGATGTTCGCCAAACGTTTCATAGTCCATGAACAGGTTGACCACATCGCCATTACCACTGACTCTATGAACCCAGCCAGAGAATTTATCTGCGGTAAGAGGGAACTCTTCCCATCCACGGTTCGAGAATCGAAACGCGATATCATCGGATAGCTTGTAATTCTTCAGGAGCAATTTCGCATCGGAATTGTGTACGGTATACACGAAATTTGGACTTCGCCAATCAAGAACGTCATCGACTCCTTCGGCAATGATCGCCTCAAATCCGATTTCTCGAGCGAGTTGGCCTATTCGGTCGTTGTAAATGAGCTCAGTATTTCGAAAGACACGAGGAGTCTGGCCAAAATATTTCTGAATTGCTTTGGTGTGGAGTTTTACCTGTGCCCGAAATTCGTCCTCTGAGTACAGTGCAGCGAGCGAATGGTAGTACGTCTCACCGATGAACTCTACGCAACCTGTCTGAGCAAGCCGAACAAAGGAATCAAGAACTTCCGGTGCGTACGCTTCGAACTGTTCCAGGGCTGTACCGGTTATAGAAAAAGAGACACGGAAAGCACCGTCGTGGCGCTGAATCAATTCGAGCAACTTCGCATTCGTTGGAAGGTAGCACTTTTGAGCAACTTTACGACAAATCGAAGCGTTTTTCTGAACATCGAAATAATCAGTCCAGATAACTGAATCAAAGTGCGTAAATCGAGCCACTCGAAATGGCTGATGTACTTGAAAGTAAAAACAGACTGAGGGCATGGTAATAGCTCTTATCGCTCGGCGGGGTATTTTCACCCACCTGCTAAATTCTACGCTCGTTTCGATGAATAATCATCTCGTAGACGGCAAGGGTCTTTTCCGCTGCGGCATCCCATCTGAGCCTTTTGAGCTCTCGACGGGCCATCTGGATCATGTCCTGCCGTAACTCGTCATACTGCAACGCATTAATGATGAGATCCGCAAGGCGATCGATGTCCCAAAAATCAAATTTTAATGTATGCCCGAGAACTTCTGACACTCCTGTCTGCCTCGAAATAAGAGCAGGGGTGTCAAAGCTTATGGCCTCAAGGGCGGCTATACCGAAGGGTTCTGAAACAGAGGGCATAACGTAGAGATCCGCCGTCGAAAAGGCACGTTCGACCTCTTCACCCTTTAAAAATCCCGGAAAGCTGAAGTGGCGTTCTATTCCAAGCTCATATACGCGGCTTTTAAGCCTCGGTAGCATGTCCCCCGTACCCGCCAGGACAAACTCAACCTCTGGAACGTGCGGGATTACCTTTGCCGCAGCCTCAACAAAGTAGTCCGGTCCCTTCTGAAATGTAACTCTTCCGAGAAAAAGTACGCGCTTGCGCCGGTCCGGACTACTATCGCGGTAGTGCTGGACGGCTTCTGACGGGTAGATTCCGTTGTGAACCACTGAAATTTTTTCCGCTGGAATTCCGTGCTCTCGTCGAATAATTCCCTTTGTATAATGGCTCACGGCAATAACCGCATCAGCAGAGACAATTCCGAGCTTTTCGAGGTCATGAATACGCCGGTTTCCAGCTTGTCCGCTGCGGTCATATTCCAAACTGTGAATATGAACAACGAGTGGTTTGCCACTCTGGCGACTAACAAGCGTGCCTGCGAGAAACGTCATCCAGTCGTGAGCGTGAACGAGATCAAAATCAAGATAACGAGCTGTTCGGCTGACGACAGCAGCGTAGCGATTTACCTCTTCGAAAATATCAGAACCGTACTGAAGTGCTGAGGAGCTTAAAAAACGGTGTGAAGAGAGTTCGAGAGGCAGCGATTCAATTGTCGATGATTCCCGGAGTAATTGGAGCTGCCTTGAGTACTCCTTCTCGGACCAATAGGGCTGCAAGAAGGCTGGGATAAAAATCTCCTGGAGCTCTGCCTCAGAAAAAAGCTGCTCAATTGTTACTCGGCTTTGAGAGTCGCTCGAAGGGCCAGCGCCTTTTCGCCTCTTCACGGAGTGTCGCAAAGGGTCTATCAAGGTCATATGCGAGGAGTCTTCGTCCCCAAAGACTCGTGGAACCATAAAGAGCACTTCCACACCTTGACGCGCAAGACCTCGTGTCAGCCCCTCACAAGCTGTCCCAAGTCCTCCACTGATGTGGGGCGGATACTCCCATCCAAGCATAAGAACGCGACGCACAACGATACCCCAAAAAACACCTCACTATCCGTGACGGTCAACGGAGACGGAACGAAGGAATAGTTCCTCATCCGAACGAGTTCACTCTCGCAATCAAGCAGGTCCGAGAGGAACCACAAAGCTAGAAGTGGTCTCAAAATGGCAGCACTTTTGAACTCCACACTATAGGCTTTTCTCGTCGAGACCACCATGAGTTAACGCGATTTTGCAATCTCGGCGAATTCTTTCTGTTCATAAGCGATGAGAAAAGCACCTCGGTAAGATTTATTCCGCTCCAACCCACGAGTGAATTCGAGGGCCGGCGGGCTGCCTCTGGATAACTTGAGCTTCAAAGTTAAGAAAGAGGTCCCACCTTGCTGCAACCTCCTGAGCCCCCACAACGAGTTGGGAAAGTTCGAGGAACTGGAGGTAGTGATCTTTCTCGGAGGACCACAATCCCCGATACAGTTTGCCAAGCTCGTCGTCTGGGAGAGCTGCAGCCAGGAGATGAAATCTCTCACACGATCGAGCTTCAATCAGCGCAGAGACGATAAGCCGGTCGAGGAGCTCTCTATCTGCCTCTCCAAATCGGATGTGTTCCCTTAATCCTTGCGCATAATCGTTTCGGTGATGGCGTTCAAACGATATATCGGCCTTGTTGAGCAAACGCAGCACGAGCCTCAGGTGAGAGGACTCATCACGGGCTATTTCACTTAAATTTCTCACCCAGGTCTCTGGTGCCAGGTGCTCGGGCCAGCGGTGAAGGAGTGAGAGGGCATTTTGAGCTGCTTTTCTCTCGAGGTGGGCGTGGTCTATGAGGAGAAACTCCCTGTCGGTAAGCGCTGATTCGGCCCAGGTCGGTGGGGTAAAGACTCTGAGAGGAAGAGTCGAGAGTTCATCGCAGCGAGCGAAATGTTCTTCGACGGTCATAGATGGAGTTCCTCTCCCAGGTTCTTTGGTTCCAGATACTACGCGAACTATAGCGGCGCTGCTCGAAAATATCGAGAGAGTCCCATCAAGCCGAGACACGGCCCGCACCAAGGCCAGGAGAGGAGAGCGTGGTAGAAAGCGCCGCAAGGCATCTGTGGGCATACTCGAGAGCTCGAGTGTCAGTTAGGCGGGAGCGTTGCAGTGGGGGGTGCGCTGGAAGAGTACCAGGCTCTACAACGATGCCGCTCTGCTCTGAGACAATTCTTGGCACAACAACGACTTCAAGCATCTGAAGCTCGAGGACCGCGTGATTTCTCGCTCGGTGAACTTTCTGAGGGTGCTCGCCTGAAAAAGCAGACGAATCGAAATGCGACTGCACGTGCTGAGAGAGAGCCCTCGCTAGCGAAGCGAGTATAAAAAGTTCTCCAATCAGGAGCGGTGCCGGGCGTTCGGCAACTATCACAGAACCAGAGCGCATCCCGTTTCGAGCATGTTCAAGGGCATTTCCGAGTGCAGTCAAAGAGGCGAGCGAGCAAGCTGGCGCAGGACGACGCAACAGAGGCTCAACTACATCGCCAAGCTGCCGGAGAGAGAGTCCAAAAGGAGTGGGATTCTCAACGAGCTCTTCAACAATTGAAGGCGCAAACGGAAATGTCAGCTCAGTCGTACGAAGGGAGCGTTCCAGAAACGAATGTGACAGGGGTGGGGATACGATCGATGTTGCCAGAGTCGGGCTTGCGTCCGAGCCAATTATCCCAGTTTTCCGCGGACGAGCTCTCTGCCGGGCTTCCTCCTGGATAGGCGCAGGAGCTTGAGGAATCGTTGGACCTGGGATGTACGACCCTGCCGGATTGAGTTTTCCATTTGTGCCTCCCGTTAGGGAGCAAAGAGGAGGATCCGCTTCGGAAGAGAGCACTTGCTCATCCTTGAGATCCTTGCCGTTTACTGAAGCGATCTCCTTTTTCGGGCGAGCAGTTTTTCGAGGAGCTCTTTCGCGCTTCTGAGGAGAGTTAGCGGTGATCTCAGCCGTTGTTTCGACTCGGGGTACAGCCTCCTTGAGCTCTAGAGGCTCAAGTGGAACAACAGTGTCAGAAGGAGGGATGGTTTCTGTCTCGGGAACTGAACTCATCTCAGCACGGCGAGACGTTAGCGATTCTACCCCCGGTATCTCCAAAGCGGGCGTCGCCTGGGTGATCTCTTCAACTGCAGGGGTGCTTCTGCTGGAAGAGGTTGTCTCATTTTTGGGTTCTTTCGGGAGAGCTATCTTTTGAGCGAGCTTTCTTGGCGCCAGAGGTGTCGTCGGTACAACTTGAGGCTTTGATACGGGTTCAGGCGGAGGGCTATCGACAATTTTAGGAGGTTTGGTTTCCCGAGGAA
>JAGRAO010000204.1 GCA_020434565.1 Bdellovibrionales bacterium | reverse complement strand
GTCTCTTCTCCGGGCGCTTGATCTTGAAGAGCGAACCGAGGATTTTCCGAGAATGCTCTCAGGGGGAGAGCAACAGCGAATCTCTATCGCCCGTGCTCTGATTCATCATCCACGTCTCATTTTAGCTGATGAACCGACCGGGAATCTCGATGCTGATATGGCGAGAACCGTTTTCGATCTGCTCTTAGAAGCAAATGCTGCTGGAGTCACAGTTGTAGTCGCAACTCACGATCTCTCTATGATTGAAAACCTCAATCTCCGGACCGTCGTTCTCGATCGGGGAAAGATCTTAGGCGATTTTGAGCGTCCCCGTGGGCTCGAGTGAGGAGACACCATGAATCTGCCTGCGAGCCAAGAGAGAACGAAAGAGAGTGCATTAAAAAAATACACCGCGACAACCCTTCGTGATCTTTGGAAGGAGGCCGATGGTCTCTCTCGAGCAAGCGGTTGGAAACTCTTTGTTCACCATGTTGGTCGAAGCATCGAGACGTTAAGGTCTGAATGGTGGCAGTTTGGGCTCAATATCGTTACCGCATCGCTGCTTCTTTTTCTTTTTGCGGCACTCTTGTGGTTCTTTGAAGTTCTGGGAAGTAGTGTCCAGGTTCACAAGGATGTGACGACTCTCGTAGCATATTTTTCTGATGATGTGCTTTCGTCTGAACGAGAAGAACTCCAGGCTGATTTTGGAAAGAATCCCTCGGTAGAGGAAGTGTGGTACGTGTCGAAAGAAATGGCACTGGCGGAGTTTCAGCAGAGCCTCGGTGAGAACGCCACTGTATTGCAGGGATTGGAAAGTGATAATCCGCTTCCGCCCTCCCTTCGGATACGGCTCAAGGATCAAGAGAATGTCGAAGAGATTATGGACGGTTTTGCGAAACGGCTCAGGCAACATCCGGCCATTCTAGAAGTGCAGTACCCTAAGGAACTTCTCCGTAAATTCGTCAAACTTTTGCGCCTCTTTCGAGGGATAGGCTTGGCCGTTGCTTTCGGATTGGCCCTCCTGATCGGATATCTGGTTGGATCAACCATTCGACTATCGATCTTTGCCCGTCGGCGTGAGATCGAGATTATGGGACTCGTGGGAGCAACGGACCAATACGTGCGAGCTCCATTTCTCATCGAAGGAGCTCTCGTTGGATTTCTTGGAGCAGGGCTTGGGTTCGCGTTGCTTTATGGCGTTGTGGCAGCGATTCGGCCCCTTTTTCCAGTTGAGATAGTTCAGTTTTTCCCATCACTCAATGAGTCTGGTTTTTCGGTCCTCTCGTTTTTCGTTGTTTTTGTTGTTGGGCTGAGTTCCGCTTTACTCGGAAGTGTTCTCGCTGTCCATCGTTTTCAAAGGTCGGGATGATGGTGAGCCGTCCACAGTCCTCTTCTTTCGTGTTCACTCAAGAAAAGCAGAAGAGAGGGTTCCCCTCTCGCGTTCGTTCATCCCGGCGAAGCTTTCGTCACTCTGTAGATCTGAGGGCGTATCGAGTCTCGTGTTTGGGTGCGCTTCTCTTTTCTTTTTTAACCCCTCTTTATGCTCAAGTTGATTCACGTATCGCTCCTGAGTCAATTTCTCAATTACAGGAAATACAACAAGAGGTTGAACAGGGCGAAGAGCAGTTACGTGCACTCGAGCAGAAATTTGATTCGCTTGAGCGAGAACTTAAGGGAGAGAAAGAGAAGCTTGAGAATTTGGAGAGAACTGAGCGCGCACTTCGTCGAGAACTCGAACAGACCTATGATGAGGAAGCGCAGCTGTCGCTGCGAGTGGGGGAACTCAACAATCAAATACAGCGCTTAAGGCTTGATTCTCTGCAGCGAATCCGGGCGACCTATATGAACCCAGGGATCTCGAATGCCTCTCTCTTTCTGGGAGGGATCGAACAGGGATCTCTTGCACGGGATAGTTTTTACCTCTCTCGGGTGCGGTTACACGACAAGGAACTGTTAACACTCCTCGAGCTTCGGGAAGAGGAACTCCATGAAGTTCAAAGCTCTGTTCAGGAGCTTCAACGAGAGAAGTTACGCCTCTTATCAGAACATCAACAGAAGCGGAGTGCTATTGAAGACTCCGTGAAGAAACAGCAAGAAATTGTCACTCATTTGAATCAACAAAAGAAGGAACGGGGGGAGCGACTTTTTGAACTCCAAGTCCAGGCGCTCCGCCTTGAGACAATTCTTTCGGGACTTACGAATGGTGAGAATTCTACCGTTGTTGCTCGCGAAGACCATGAGGGTAGCGTCTCGCACGCATCGACTATACTCCCTCAAGAAAGCACGTCTGAAGGGGGAGAGGGGTTGAGGAAAGGACATCTGCTTACCCCAGTAGACGGAAGACTCGCTCGACAATTTGGGAAGATCAAGGTGAACGTTTTTCAGGACTATGTGTTCCAGAAGGGTGTGGAGTTTTCGGTCTCCTCCTTGCAAAACGTGAAAGCGGTTTCGGATGGAATCGTCTCTTTTGTTGGGCAACTCCCAGCGCTTGGTGCCGTGGTGGTGCTCGATCACGGAAGAAGATCGTATTCGGTCTACGCCAGGCTCGATCAGACTTCGGTTTCGAAAGGGTTGGCGGTTATAAAAGGAGCTCCTCTGGGAGTGATAGGGAGGGATCAAAATCATCTCTATTTTGAGATTCGCCAGGCCGGAAAGGCCGTAAATCCTCAAAATTTCTATAAAAATCCCCTTTAGGTATTTTTGCTCGCGTATTTTTTAGGCCAGAGAACGCTTACTTTTCTTGTGGAAACTGTCGACTGGTCCCTGAGATCGCGGCTCCCGCAGTAGAGAAGTTTCTGGCCCAGGGTGGCCCTCAGAGAGAAGGATCGTGGTCGAATGGAGAGAGTTGAGCTTTGGTGCCGGATCCTCTTCCTCTGACATTATACGTGGGAGCGCCTTTCGCCTTATTGCGGGAAGTTCCCGTCAATTGCTACGGTAGAGGAGAGTAGCTGCAAAAAAGCCTTTTATCTTGGACCTGTAGGATGAAATTTTCGCTTCGTGAAAGACTTCTCGTCGCACTGGTAGTCGTTTTGTCGGCTTCTCTTTTTCTTGGTGGGCGGAGCCTTCCCCTCGGTGTTGCGAAAGAGAACAAGGATAGCGCTGAGCTCTATGAAGATCTCAAAACTTTCACAGATGTTCTCGCGGTGGTCCAGAGGGATTATTACCGCGAAGTGGGTAGCGAAGAGTTAATAAAGGGCGCTATCAAGGGAATGCTCGCGAGCCTTGATCCGCACAGCGGATATCTTGATCCTGACTTTTACAATGACCTTCAAGTCCAAACGAAAGGAGAGTTCGGTGGGCTTGGAATTGAAATCACCATTAAAGATGGGCTCCTTGTTGTGGTTGCCCCGATGGAGGGTTCTCCGGCAGAACGAGCAGGCATCCAACCCGGAGATGCGATAGTCAAGATTGAGGGAAAATTCACAAAGGAATTTTCGCTCGTTGATGCAGTCAAACGGCTTCGAGGGAAAAAGGGAACTCCAATCGATATCTCGATTCATCGCAAGGGAGTTGCTGATTTGATTGATGTCACAATCGTCCGAGATCGGATTACGGTGAAGAGTGTCCGGCACCGTTCGCTTGGAGATGGCTTTGGTTATGCGCGGATCAACCAGTTTATGGAAACGACTTCTGACGATCTGCGTGCTGCTCTCACTGATATGGCATCTCAGTCTCAGGACGGGGTCCTCAAGGGCCTCATCCTTGACTTGCGAAACAATCCAGGTGGCCTTCTCACCCAGGCGATCCGAGTGAGCGATCTCTTTCTCACGGAGGGAGTGATTGTCTACACGGATGGTCGGGTTGAAAGCCAGAAGCAGAAATTTTTTGCGCATGAGCGGGGGACCGAGCCGGATTATCCGATCATTGTCCTCGTGAATGGTGGATCTGCGTCGGCTTCTGAGATCGTTTCAGGGGCTCTCAAGGATCACGGTCGTGGACTGATTCTCGGCACCAAGACATTTGGAAAAGGATCTGTTCAAACGATTACCCCGCTTGGAAATGGAGGTGCACTTACCTTGACGACGGCACTCTATTTCACAAAGAGTGGTCGTTCGATTCAAGCAGAAGGAATTGATCCGGATATTGTCATGGAAGCACCAACTGCTGAGGAGAGTATCCGCCAAGAGAGAATCGAGCGTTCGAAGCAGCATGCAATTCGAGAGGGGGATCTCCCGGGCGCAATCCGAAACCCAAGCAATAAGCGTGAGCTGAAGAAGAGTGCTCCTGAGAAGAAGGTTGAAGAAGACATCACGGATGAGGAACTCTTGCTCCTAAAGCCAGAGGATCTCTCGTTACCGGAACTCCTTGCGAGAGACGCCCAGCTGGCGCGAGCACTCGATCTCCTAAAAACCTTCACTATCTTTCGAGGGGCGCCGAACCCAATTAAAGCGGTGGTTGATCAAGCGGCCTAGCTCGCGAGCCATTAAAAGTCCCGTTTAAGCCATCTCATTTTGTGAGAGAGAGCTTTCTGGAGAGGGGGGCGTTGAGTGGGTGTTTCGTCCAACCGGTCGCCCTTGCCCATTTCGTGGAAAGGTATTGGAAATCACAGAGTTTTTTGATTCCTTCTCCTCCCTATCGGAGGGAAAATTTTTTGAATGGCTCTGAATCGATCAACCTCCTGAACCATCAGAATGGCGTTGTAAGGCTGTACTTGGTTCGCAACAAGTTGCTTGGCATGCTCGGTTTACCCTATCATCTGGAAGTTTTTTTGGTTGGTGATGGGGGTTTTGATATCAATGCCCTTGAAGGGGCAAGGTTCGTTGTGGAAGGTGAGCGAGACGTAGAAGAAAGCGCTCGCCTCAGAATGGTATTCTGTTTGACGAAAGTTTGGGTGGGCTCGGACTTAAGACAGAAGTTTGCAAGCGGTGCCTCGAGAGACATAGGGAGAGGTTGCTTGCAAGGAGCCGCAAGAGAATGATCCTGATTAATAAAGGGGAAAATCCATGGATCGGAGTCAGCAAAAAAGTCTCAGTGAACTTATAGCGATTTCTCAGTTCGATGCTGGAAAGCGTTTGTGGGGGAAGAAAGTCATCCCGAGTGCTCGCCATCTCAACCCAGATAATATCTCTTCTCTCCGTTCGTCTTTGAGTGCGCAGCTCTCTCGCTTGAGAGCGTCGACACGCGAGTCAGCTCCGCAACCTCCGTTTATTCATCGTCCCGAGTCTCGATATCTCCATTCTTCTCCGGTGATCCAGGCCGAGGAGTAGTTCTTTCGCCGGTTCATCGATTGTCGAATCTGGAAAATCTACCAGAGTTGTTCCTCTTTCTTTATCGAGGTTAGCCCTTGTCCGAAGAACTTCGGGCCGGAGCAGGATAAGGACGAAGAGCAGGAAGGAGTCGGATCATGATGTTTGCCTGGTTATTCCAACTCTGATACTTTTCGCCTCCTCTCGGCTCGGGAGAACCCGTGGTCTTTAGGGGGCTTAGAGAGAAGAGGTTCGACGGTTCTTTTGGGAGAGTCTCTTTGTCCTCTTCCCAGCGCCGATAGCGGTCGTATGGGATTGGATTGCCCGAAAGGGTTCTCGGAATGCCGGGGAAGAGAGTTCTTTTAGGCACGTAGCTCAGTTGGTTAGAGCGCTTGCTTGACAGGCAAGAGGTCGGCAGTTCGAATCTGCCCGTGCCTACCACCTTCTAAAAATCTCGCCGTCTGGGTGAGTTTTTTCTCTCAACTTATTGAGATTTTTCCTGCTTTTCTTCATTATAAGGGGCTCGTTGTGCCTCTGATATGAGGTGCGAGGGAGAAAGTGTCGGTTTCTCTCTTTCAGGCAGGATCGATGTACGAGTTCGGTCCGTTGAAAACCTAGAGAGAACCTGCGTGTTGTGTACACGTAAGATGCAAACGAGTCGGCGGAAATATGAATGGCCGCTCGTTGAGGAAATGGAGTTTCTTATGCCAAAGATGAAAACCAATAGAGCGGTTTACAAAAAGTTTCGTGTCAATGGAAAAGGCGGATTCAAGCGGGGTCAGGCCAATAGGAGCCACAATACAGCCAAGCGTGCGCCAAAGCGAATGAGGCAGCTACGAGGGCTTGTCGTCGTTGATAAAACAGATGCACCGAGGCTGTCGCGGCTTCTTCCGTACGCGGGAAAGGTGCGGTAGTGGTCTTTGGGCCCTTCTGAACAAAGCGGATTTACATTCAGGAAGAGAAACATCAGAACAAAAGAGGGCTCTTGAAAGGAGAACTCGAGATTACTTAAGAAGTGAGAGCTGAACCATGAGAGTAAAACGAGGATTTGCTGGGCGACGTAAACACAAACGAGTATTCGCTCAAGCCGAAGGGTTTCGTGGACGACGGAAGAACGTTTATAAGTTTGCAAAAGATGCTGTCGACCGAAGTTTGAAGTTTGCATTCCGTGATAGGCGGGCTAAGAAACGAGATTTTCGCACCCTCTGGATTGCCCGAATCAACGCTGCTGCTCGGCTAAATGGTCTCTCGTACAGCCGTTTTATCAACGGCCTTCAGCAAAATGCCATAGAGCTTGATCGAAAGGTTCTCGCAGAACTCGCCGTAAAGGATCCGCAGGCGTTTTCAGCTGTTGTGGATTGCGTGAAGAAGTCTGCAGCGTAAGAACCGCTGATCCTTACGCCTCTTCCGTGCGCCTGAAGGGCCCACTGAGACCTGAGAGCGGCCTTTCCTGACAAGAGTGCTCTGCACTCCATCCGAATTTCTTGAATAGGTGTTGGGTGTTGTCTCATTTGATGGCTTTTTTACCGAGCCAGTCTCGCTGAGGTGTTGGCGGCGTAATTGTGACCATGTA
>JAGRAO010000203.1 GCA_020434565.1 Bdellovibrionales bacterium | reverse complement strand
ATAACGATGGAGTGGATTAAGAGCGTAAAAGACGCTCGTACTGGGAATCATCGAGGAGAGCTTGTCGATCCATCCGAATCAGCCCCACCAGAAACACACGTTGGGGGCTACACTATCAAGTTCAATCTTTAATCCAAAAGGACTTTTGAAACCACTTCTCAGGGGAGTCTCAACAAGTTCCAGCCGAACCAGGGCGCGGGTTCCCGAACTCTCCTTCCGCACAATCCCCCAAAATTACGAGGTTTTCTCAGAAAAAATCTGCGTCAAAATCCTCAGAAGTCCCTTATGACTGTCGATAGATCTTCTGATGGAGCTCATGGAAGGCTTCGGAAATGACAAAAGGAGTATGTCATGTCAGCAGTAGAATTAGTAGTTCGTGAAATGAAGCAGGATCTTCGTCTCGCTTCTCTCAAATCCTCTCGGAAAAAATCATAGGGATTTCAGGCGATAAAATTCGCCTGTTCTGAAGATTGCGTGGAGGAAAAGTCCGACAGGAAAAGGTTGCGGCCTTTCGAAGAAGGACATTTCCTCCATTTCTCGCAAACTTTTGCGAGCCCAAATCTCATATTTTCTTTCGTGCTTTCCGACCTCTGTATCGAGGCACAATCGTTTGCCGTTTTGGATGGTAGGGCCCACTATGGATACTCAAGCAAACCACAAGCTCGTTGAGGCGTACAAGAATCTTCAGAAGAAGTGGATCCCGGTCAACTCGGATCTCCTCTCTCGAATCCAAGAGGGGCTTGCGAGTGGAGCTTACGATCTCGATATAGATTTCTTGGTATCTGAGGTGAAAACCGATATCTCCCTTTTCACTTACTGTCTGCGGGAAACGAAACGAAAGCTGGACAAGAAAGCGCAAGCTCTTCCTTCGGTAGTAACTCCTGTGAGCTTGCTCAAAAGTGCAGGACTTCAAATGCTTCGAGAAGTTCTTCAAGTTGACCCCGATCACATTTCAGCTCATGAGCTCGATAGAGGGAAAGACCTCGGCCTTTCTCGCTTCCGGGAATGTGTGATTAGTTCGAGTGCAGCTGAAGTCTTAAGCGAAAGGCGGAACCTTGTCGAGAACCTCGGATTTTCGACAGAGATCATGCGTCAACTGGGTCTCACTCTGATAGCGTGGAACTATACCGATAGTTTCCGTGAGGCGATGGCCGCTCACAAGGAGGGCAAGAATCTCGACCTTGAGCTCACAAAACTCCTTGGATTCTCGCCGAGCCTGCTCGGAATAGCTATGGCGAGGCAGTGGGGGCTCTCGCCTGAGCTTCGACTCGCTATCGGAGACCATCAAGCAGCCAAGAATCTCCCTGCGCAAAAGGCATTTCAGGTGAAGAAAACGGCTGAGACCTTGTCGAAGCTGTGTGAAGTCGGAGAGGCCCTTGCTCGAGCAAACCATCCGGATCTCTATCCATCAGCAAATTCCGACTGGGAGAGCGCCCGAAAGAGCATCGGTTCCATTCTTGGAGAGGATGGAATCCATTTCATTCAAGACAAAGTCAAAGAAAATTGCGTGAGCTATATTGCGTTTGCTCCCGAGATTTTCAGTCCTTCGACGAAACTCAACCCCGAGCGGTTCGTCCCAGAAGTAGAAACTCCTTCGGAAAGCTTCGGAGGCGAAGTAAATCCTTACGTTCGATACTGTCCGGCGGTTGTTCACGAAAAGTTCCAGCAATTCTACAACAATATCCGCTCCTCAGAGAATGTTGATAGAGAGCATATCCTCTACCTCGTGAAAGAGATTATCCCGCAAGCTGGATTTCCCCGGGGATGTATCTTCCTTCTTGAGCCCGACCAGATGAAGCTCTATCCACGGCTGAAAGTAGGTGATGTTCGATTGGATCAGTTTAAGGTCTATCACGCACTGTCGATGAACACGCGCTCTCCAAATCCTGTGCTTTCCGCGTACCACTGCAATTCTCCGATTGTTGAGAGCAGCAACAGTCTGACTCCTGAAGGGGGATCGTGCATTGCTTCGGTTCTTGGAAAGAACCAGCGTGTTGGAGTGCTTTACTTGGAGCCAAGTGAAGATCTTATGAAACTTCAAGATGGTCGAGCGCTACAAAGATTTAAAGCACTTCGCCTCGCTTTTGAAGATTGTCTCCGATTGCAGTAGGCTCTCCCCCTCGATTGACTTGTGAGGAGGGGATCATGCGCTCGCTAGCCGAATTGTCTCAGATAGTGCGTGGATTTCGTGATGAACGAGATTGGAAGCAGTTCCACACACCAAAGGACATGGTGCTCTCTCTCCTGCTTGAAGCGGGAGAACTTGCAGAACACTTCCAATGGAAGAGTGATGACCAGAGCTGGGAGTATCTTCAGGAAAAAAAGGAAGAAGTATCCGATGAGATAGCGGACATCTTCTATTGGGTTCTCTTGGTCTCTCACGATTTTGGTATCGATCTTGAACAAGCTCTTCAATCCAAAATGGCAAAAAATAGAGAAAAATACCCTATCGAGAGGTCTCGCGGGAAAAGCACAAAATATTCCTCTCTGAAAGATGAGAATGAATAGTAATCTCTCTTGTCCTTGTCCTTGTCCTTGTCCTTGTCATTGTCCTTAGAAGACAAGGACAATTCTGAGTTAAGATCTCCTTCTCTCAGTCCTTCTCTTAGTCCTTCTCTTAGTCCTTCTCCTAGTCCTGCTCTTAGTCCTTCTCCTAGTCCTGCTCCTAGTCCTGCTCCTCCTCTTCGGCAGAATGCTCAGGACGAGCTCCATCTCTCCATCCTCCAAGAGGCTCGCTGGGCCGACTTCTCCAGTACAAAGAGCTTGCAATTCCTACCGCGAAGAGTCCAACGCTTAACCACTGTCCTCTCGTGAGCGAAAGGAATTGATATCCGAGGTGGAGATCAGGTCGCCGATAGAACTCTCCGATTATTCGAACAATTGCGTATCCGGAGAAGAACAGCCCAGTAATTACTCCAGGCTTCCTCGGTTTTCGCCACACCCAGAAGAGAAACAGAAACAAGAGTAACCCTTCGAGAAAGGCTGCGAAGAGCTGGGAGGGGTAGCGAGGGGTAAGGAGCGGTTCCAAGCTCGTACGAACGAGAATATTGTTATTCTGAACTTCGTCGACGATCCGTTGCAGGAGACTATCGACCTGAGGCCTCTGGAGAGCGATCCACTGAAGCCACTCGCTTGGAGCTACCCCAAGTTGTTTAACCACCGGAGCTAAATCAGCGAGCTTTTCAGGATTGTACTTTGGCCAGCTCAAAATATCCTGAGGAAATTTGACTGCGAGCCAGTAGTTTTCGCTGGCAGGCCTTCCAACAAGCTCTCCATTGATAAAGTTTGCAATTCGTCCAAAAAAAATTCCAAGGGTCGCTCCAAAGATAGTCAAGTCAAAGAGGTGAGGAACAGGGATACCTCGCTTACGAGCGAAGATATAACAGGCAATCACTATCCCAATCATTCCGCCGTGACTTGCCATTCCTCCGTGATTTACTGCAAGGACTCCCCAATAAGGGAGATCGGGAAAGATGGTGATAAACAACGTCGGATCATAAAAGAGGCAATATCCGATTCTCCCACCGAGAATACATCCGAGCGCGACGGAGAAAACAAAGTCACTCAGGTCAGCCGTTTTGAGAAGAATCGTTGAACGTCGAGAGAGCCAAAGGATAGACCAATACCCCAGCAAAAAGCCGGTAAGATAGGCCAATCCGTACCACCGAATGCCGATGCCATCGGTAAACTCAATCGCAAATGGATCAAGGGTATGGAGATAAACGGGATGAATCGGCAAGACGGCTGCGAGGATGTGGTTGCTACTCATGCCGCGAACCTACCGCACTTCGGTAGGAGTGAGAAGCTCATGCATTTTGTGTCAGATCTCTGACGCGTTTCACCGTCACATCGGAGAGGGGCACTTGTTACCTCCTGAAATCATTACCTTTCGATTGGGACTCGTTTGGTATGCCGCTTGCGATTGCTCTTGAGGCTGATTCGAATCCAAAAGGCAGGCAAGACTATGAAAGACTGGAGAAAGAGACTCGAACGTCCCCGCGTATTTGATCAAGGGATTTCAATAGGGGTGCTGACCCTCTCAACCCTTTTTGCGACTGGGCTTCTCTTTAGCGGGAGCGCAACCGTATTTTTTAATCTCTATGGTCTGCTCTTTGTGCTTGGGGGTACCTGCGCTGCAGTATCGATACAGTTCCCCTTCGAAGACCTGCGATACGCTTTCTTACAGGTCAAGCAAATTCTCCGCCCGCAGGTCTCGCTCTCAGTTTCTCAACGAGTGCAGTTTCTCTCTGCTCTCGCACAACTTGTGAAGAGGAAAGGCCTCGTTGTCCTTGATCAAGAAGCTCAGAAATCACATGACCCTTTTCTTCGCTTAGCATTGGAACTTGCGAGTGACCGACATTCAGGGGAAGAGATCGCACGTATTCTTGAAAATGAGATTTCAAGTAGTCTTGAGCAGGATTATCGAGCGGTCAAGGTACTCGAAGCGCTTGGGGGATATGCTCCAGCGATTGGGCTGATAGGGACCCTCGTTGGTCTCGTAGGTATGCTCGATGCGCTGCAAGCTGGAGCTCCAGTTGGCAGTGCTATGGCAATAGCGCTCTTAAGTACTCTTTATGGCGCGATACTCGGGAATCTCTTCTGTCTCCCACTGGCTGGACGAATACGAGATATTTCCCTTAAAAATGAGCGTTTAAAGCGTGTTACCGTGGAGGGTTTTCTCAGCCTTACGAAGGAAGAGAGTCCGATAGTACTCGAACAGAAGCTTCAGAGTTTTAGTGCCCTGCAGGGATAGCTATGAAAGCTTCTTTCGTCTCCACTCCACTGCAGCAAGCGTTTGGTCTTCAGTATCTTTCGGTGATTCTCATAGTGGTGTGCCTCATACTTCAGAATCTTCAAATGGAGGCCGTTGGAATCAGCAGTGTTCACGTGCGTGAGGGGAAGAACTCTACAGAGTCGCATGCAGTAACAGACCTTGGACAAGACACAAAAGTTCAAGAAATGGTCGCTTTAAAAAGGGTTGGAAGGGTTCCCTTCTATGAGCTTTTTGATCCCGAGACAGGTGAAATGAGAGAAGAGAGTTACTGGACGATCAAAACGTTCTATTCCTCTCACGAGATTTCGCTTCGCATAGTGCTCTTTGCGCAATCGAGCGAGGATTTTGCAACCGTTCTCGCACGTTCGATCTCCTTGCAGAGACGGCTTGCAAAAGATGGATATCTCGATAGCGATATATCAGTGATTGCGTCGCAACGGTTCGACCTGAATCAGGCGGTTGTCTCCATCTACAAAAGGGAGTCCGCATGACCCGGGATGAAGGCCGAATAGGCGAACTCTTAACAGCCAACTGGCGTTTGAGCTTTGGCGATCTTTTGACACTGATCCTGTGCTTTTTCATATCTTTGGCACATCAAGGTGCTCGACCAAAAGTCCTATCTCAGAAGGTAAGTGTTCCAGATAACAACACTTTGCAAGAAACCCGTGCTTCGCTTGAAAACCTGAAATCGTCGTCGAAACGTGGCATCGGGCTTGCAAACCCCGGTAACGGGAGGGATGTGCGACAGTTTTGGCTTCGCTCTTCGATGTTTCAAGAAGGTGGAGGAAGGCTTCGGGAAGACTCGAGACAAGAAGTCGAGAGGTTTCTTGCCCCGACTGCAAACACATCGGAGCAGATTGCGGTTCGAATCTGCGGACAGGGCACAGAAGGGGTTTCTCAATCCTTCTATGACCACCTCGGACGAACTCTTCAGCTTACAGAAGAGCTGAACGAGATGATTTCAAATCCGGAACGTCTCTTTGTCGAACTTAGGACGGATGGATGCGATGAAAGAGGAGACCTCATCGAACTCCTTGATGATGGACTGATATATGGCTGACGAGGAAGCAAAAGACGAAAAAGAGGGTGAAGCAGGGGCGACTCCCGATGGTGCCGCCGAAGTGAAACCTTCAAAGATGAAGAAGCTCCTCCTTTTTGGGGGCATCCCCGTGTTATTGGTGCTCCTCGTTGGTACACCGATTGTCATTATGACAATGGGAAATGAAAAGCCAGAAGTTCCTCAAGCCGAAAAAGACATGGCTCAGCAGGAGAACGGCTTGGTTGCTGAAGGATTTGAGGATGAAGAGTTGTATGAGGAAGACGAAGAGCCGCTTGGTGCGCTCTATCCGATGCAGACCTTTGTGGTAAATCTCTCAGATGGCGGATATCTTCGCTGCCAACTTCAGATTGAATTTACAGAGCGTGACGTTCCGCGTCGATTCTATGCGAAGCTCGTGCCGATTCGAGACGGGCTTATCAATATTCTTGCGAATCAGAAAAGAGAAGATCTTTCAATCGAGAAGGGGAGAGGGATCTTAAAGCGAGAAGTCCAGGACTTTATTAACGAGAGCCTTCGAAAAGAACAGGTGAAGTCGATCTACTTCACGCAATTTGTAGTGCAATAGGGTTAGCAGATTATGAACCAAGTACTCACCCAAGACGAAATTAACTCCCTCCTGCGTGGCCTTTCCGAGGGTGATATCGAGCAGGACTCGGTAGAAATGGACGAGGCGCCAAACGCGAAGAAGTTTGACCTCGCCAACCAAGAAAGAATTATCCGTGGTCGAATGCCGACCATGGAACTCATTCATGATCGGTTCGCCCGGCAGTTCCGTACTTCACTTGGAAACTTTCTTGGTCGTACATGCTTTGCCAACGTCGGTGGAATCGAAATGATCAAGTTCGGCTTGTTCATGAAAAAGCTTCCACTCCCTTCTTCCCTTCATATCTTTCGAATGCCACCTCTCAGTGGTTAT
>JAGRAO010000202.1 GCA_020434565.1 Bdellovibrionales bacterium | reverse complement strand
TCATAAATGAATAAGAGATTATTCTTGCAATTTCTTTGTCTCTTTGCCTTTTGCGGTGCAGGTTCACTTCGGGCTGAGACCGCATCGGTATTTGTTCCAGCCGTTGCAAATCCGCAGCAGGCTGTAGCGCTCGTCTATTCACCAACGGGACTCTCACAGCGTTCAGCGACCAAAATGCTTCCGGGAAAGGACGGATCGGTGCTCGTCACCTTTGACTACTCCAAACAAGACGTTCGAAATGGAGCCTTTGCCACCGTAATGGTGCTGAACGAAGATGGGTCAGCTTCATTTTCCAATACCGTGATGTTGGAGCAGAATGAGCAAGGAGTAAGTGCAGATTTTCGCGCAAAACTAGCGCAGTGCTCGGCTCAACGACTCGGAGAGATAAGGCACAATCAACAAGGCCTCTTTGAATCGTTAATAGATATTAGAGAAAAGCGTGTGCTCAATACTCGCTCTCAACTCGAACAGATTGGAAATGAACAAACAATCGCAAAGCTCAGAAAGTTGGAGCAGGGGTTCGGTTTTACCTACCCTCAAGAATTGAGCCTCTCTCTTCCGCCAGCGGAACTCGCAGGCCGTCTCGATCAGCTTAAGCACTCGATTGAAGCCTACCAATTCTATAAGAGTCGAAACGCCGCGGCGGAGTCGTCATCAAAGAAATAGGCACTCACCTCTCTTTATTGTTCACGATTCTTCTTCACTCCTCTCGTTTCGTGGAACGGAACAGTCTATAGTTCAAGAATGACCACTGTTGTCTGTCTCTTTCTCCGGTGGTTTTTCCGAAGTGGTTAGATCCGATGCAATCTCAGCTAGCAATCGAAGAAGCGCTCTCAAGCACAAGATGGGTTTTTGAATTCATCGATCAGAGGAAGACTCCAGAGAGCGTCATCGCAGCACTTTGCGCAAATATTTCTCACATTCCTGATTCCTCTTGGGAAGAGCGCCTGGAGTTTGGCGGCGTCTTTGTCAATGGAGAGAGAGTCTACAGTGATCGCGCACTTGTAGCCCCAGTGCGTCTTGAGTATTTCGAGCCGAAGTATGACTTCCGAAAAGCGGAAGATTACTTTCCAAAATTTGATCCATCTTGGATTCTCTACGACGACAACTCTCTTCTTGCTGTCTTTAAGCCGGCAGGTCTTCCTACCATCGCCAATAAGGATCAGCGGAGATTCCACCTTAAGGGATACCTTGAAACGCATTTCGGTCACAGAGTGCATCTCCCTTCGCGTTTGGACAGCGCTACCGGCGGGCTTCTCTTAGCGAGTAAGCATCCAGACTTTCACGGTCGACTCCAACGCCTCTTTGAAAGGCATTTGATCGAAAAATACTATCTTGCTGGAGTTGGGGGTATCCCGGGGTGGAGCGAACTCAAAGTACAGAGTCGAATTGGACGAGATAGGAACCATCCTGTGCTTCGAAAGACAGTTGAGTCGGGAGGACTCGATTCCGAAACCGATTTTCGAAGAATCTCTTGTGTTCCGGAGCGCAAGCTGAGCCTTCTTTTGGCGCAGCCAAAGACCGGGAGAACGCACCAAATCCGAGTCCATTGCGCATCACTTGGCTTTCCGATCCGTGGCGATCGTTTCTATGGTGGCGAGCAAAATAATTTGGGTCTTCAGCTTCTCAGTTTTGCAACTGCGTTCGTCCATCCCCTTTCGGGAAAACGGCTTATCCTGACCCTCCCAGAGCGCCTTTTTCCACCGTGGATTTCCGATTACTCTTTTCCTCTTATTCTCCCTGGTTTTCACGCAGATATCGGGGTCAAACCTGAATTGTAATGCTTTTTTTTTTCGTGATAGAGTCCCGTTCACCATGAACATTAACGTCATGTCCGAGGTTTCGAAGATGCACCCGCTGAAACCTCGAGCGTTTATTGAAACGGAGAGACTCGAATGGCTTCGGAACAAAAAGATCTGATTGTACTCGGTTCAGGACCTGGTGGTTATGTTGCGGCAATCCGTGCTGCTCAACTTGGTCGAAACGTTTCGATCGTCGAACGCGATGCTCTCGGAGGGATCTGCCTCAACTGGGGCTGTATACCTTCAAAGTCGCTCCTCCGCGCCGCCCAACTGTACACCGACATGCAACACGCTGCTGATTTTGGTTTTACTACCGAAGGAATACGGGTGGATTTTCCTCGTGTGATGGAGCGTTCTCGAGAGGTCGCTGGAAAGCTCTCTAACGGCGTGAGCTACCTCATGAAGAAAAACAAAGTCGAAGTCATTAAGGGCACTGGATCGCTCGACAGTGGGAATCGCCTTCACGTTCGGGATGCCGCTGGCAAAACGACAACCTATTCTTTCAAAGATATCATCATCGCCACGGGCGCACGCCCTCGACCCCTTCCTGGCGTCGAAGTAGACGGTGAAGTGCTCCATACCTACAGAACTGCGCTTGAGTATAAGCGCCTTCCTCAGAAACTGCTGGTCGTAGGAGCTGGAGCTATCGGGGTTGAGTTCGCGTACTTTTTTCACTCACTCGGCGCGCAAGTAACACTCGTTGAGATGCTCCCTCAGATTCTTCCGGTTGAAGACACAGAGATCGCCAAGAGCCTTGAAAAGGTATTTGTAAAGCGAGGCATGACCGTAAAAACGGGGTGTGCTGTCGGAGACATCAAAGTATCAGGAAAGACTCTTACGTGCGTACTACGACAAGGAGATAAGGAAGAGAAGTGGACCGGTGATTGCGGCCTTATGGCGATCGGGGTTCTTCCGAATACCGACTCCATTGGATTGGAAAACGTCGGCATCAGCACCGAACGCGGATTTATTCCAGTAGATGAATTTCTCCAGACAGAAGTTCCCCACCACTTTGCAATTGGTGACATTGTCCACGGCCCACAACTTGCGCACAAAGCGAGCCATGAAGGTATCGTTGCCGCCGAAGCCGCTTGTGGAAAATTTGGCCACGGGATGGCGTACGACAACATCCCAAGTTGCACATATTGCCAGCCTCAAGTTGCATCTGTCGGACTGACAGAGGAAGCATGCAAGGAAAAAGGCCTGAAGTACCGAGTTGGCAAAGTTCCATTCTCAGCCATTGGAAAGGCAATCGCGATCGGCGAACCAGAGGGGATGATAAAGGTCATCATTGATCAAGACATCGGGGAAGTGCTCGGCGTACATATCTTACATGCCGAAGCTACGGAACTCATCGCAGAAGCTGGAATTATCCGCTCTCACGAAGGAGTTGCTGCGAGTGTAAAAGACACCATCCACCCGCATCCAACGCTTTCGGAGTCCATGATGGAAGCTATGGCCGTGGCAATTGGAGAGCCGATTAATTTTTAGGGGGCCTCTCGTTCAATAGCGATCGCTCCTGGCTTTGCCTTCCCTCTGTGAAGAGCGACTGGAGAGAATGGATCAACATCCGAAAGATTGGAGTGACGATATCAATTCAGACTGTTCGCTCGGTCAGGATTTCAAAGTCTTACCGATTGAAGTTATCGACTTTGGACTCGAAGATTTTCGCATCATTTGGCCGCTTCAGCGAGAAGCGCAGCGCGGACTGATCGAAGGCGCGTCCGGACCAAAGCTCTTTCTCGGCCAGCACCCTCCGGTTATCACCCTTGGAAGAAGTGCGAAGGACCACAGTTTGAAGGTTTCTCAAGAGCACCTGAGGAGCAAGGGGATTGAGACGATCGAAATTGAACGTGGAGGTGACGTAACCTATCACGGACCTGGCCAGATCGTCGTCTATCCCATCATCGATCTCAGGCAGAGGCGAACAGCTGTTGACTGGTACATGCGTTCGCTCGAGGAGGTCGTGCTCCGTACCCTAAAAGCATTTGATATCAAAGGGTTTCGAGTACAAGGACGTACCGGCGTGTGGACTGAGGCAGTTCAGTATGGTAGACCTCCTACCGCTAAAAAGATCGCCTCTATTGGTGTCCGCCTCTCTCGTTGGTGCACGATGCACGGGTTTTCTCTCAACATTACCGAGGAGATTCACTCTGGCTTTGAGCTGATTCATCCGTGCGGAATGGAGGGGGTTGAGGTGACCTCTCTTAGAGAGGAAGCCTCTCGAGAGCAACAGTTCACACTCTCAGAGGGAAAGGCTGTCATCGTCTCGGAGTTCTGTAACGTTTTCAATTATCGGAGGGTGTAGTGGCTCGAGGTCAAATAGAATTATCGAAGCGTTCTTCACTTTCGAATCATTACAGAAACGGCTCTTCTCCAAACGGCTCGCATGCGAATAGTTCCAAGAAAGGAACAAAGGCAAAGAAAGCTCGGGCCCAAAAGAGTTCGTCTCCCAAGAAAAAGTCGAAGAAAAAAAGTGCTTCCCGCTCTAAGAAGCGTTCGACTGGGACGAAGAAATCTACAGCAAAAAAATCTATCAAGAAGAAAGCGAATTCTCGAAAGTCCTCGTCTGTTTCGCGCCGAAAGTCGGCGCTTCCCTGGAATGAACTTCGAATCGCATACGAAGCGATGGTTCGCGGCCGTCTGAATGACGAAAAATGTATCGTTCTCTACAAGCAGAACAAATGTCACTTTCAGATCGGAACAGCTGGTCACGAAGCGGTCCAAGTAGCAGCTTCCCAAGTTTTTCGAGCCGGAAAGGATTGGTTCTATCCCTACTATCGCGACATGGCGCTCTGTGCCGGGCTCGGCATGACAGACCGAGAATTCATGCTCAACGCAATGAATAAAGAGGACGACCCAAACTCCCACGGCCGACAGATGCCAATGCACTATGGGCACAAGGGTCTCAATATCGTCAACCAAAGCTCTCCAACCGGGACACAGTTTCTCCAAGCTGTAGGGTGTGCTCTTGCAGCAAAAAGACGTGGGCTCAATGAGGTCGTCTACGTTTCTGCTGGCGAAGGCACGTGCTCTCAAGGGGATTATCACGAGGCTCTTAACTGGGCTGCCCGTGACAAACTCCCGGTTGTCTTTCTTATTCAGAATAATGAGTTCGCGATATCAGTGCCTGTTCGAGAGCAGCTCGCCGGTGAGAGCGTTTATCAGATATCTTCCGGTTACGAGAACCTTGATCGCGCAAGAATCGATGGTACCGACTACCTCGAGTCTTACGAAGCTCTTCGTGAAGCACACTCAAGAGCTCTCCGTGGTGAAGGACCGACTGTTATCGAAGCGCTCGTTCCAAGACTCCAGAGTCACTCAATTTCCGATAACCATCTCAAATATCGCTCTCAAGAAGATATCGACCGGGAGAAAAAGCGGTGCCCGATTGCCAAGTTTCGTTCTTACCTGACGAAGAATGGTTTTGTTTCCAAATCAGAGCTTGAGGAAATCGATCAGCAGATTAAGCGCGCGATTGATGAAGCAGCTGAATGGGCGGAAACACAGCCGGATCCTGATCCAGCAAAGGCACTCGAATTTACAGTGCTTGAGAAACATCCTTGGGAGGGGATTTCCGAGCAAGAAGCTGATGGCGAAGAGGTGTACATGGTTGACGCCTTAAACCATGCCCTACATGAAGAGCTTGAACGGGATTCTGATACCTTCGTTTTCGGTCAAGATGTCGCACACGGAAAAGGTGGGGTCTTCACTGTGACAACTGGCCTCACAGATCGCTTTGGAAACGATCGCGTATTTAATGGCCCTCTTGCAGAGGCTTCGATCGCCGGGGTAGCAATCGGTATGGCCACACGCGGCCTCAAGCCAATAGCCGAGATTCAATTTGGAGATTACGTTTGGACTGCGATGATGCAGATTCGAAACGAGCTCGCCATGATGCGGTATCGCTCTGGTGGAGACTTTTCGTGTCCTGCAGTTCTTCGTATTCCGGTCGGAGGATATATTCACGGGGCTTGCTATCACTCGCAGAATATCGAAGCAACATTTGCACACTTCCCTGGACTGCACATTGTTTTGCCTTCAAACGCAACCGATGCAAAGGGGCTCTTGAAGGCCGCTATTCGATCGAAGGATCCTGTGCTTTTCCTTGAGCATAAGGGACTCTACCGTCAGGTGTACGCCAAGGGAAAAGAGGGCGGTAAAGATTTCTTGACGCCGATCGGAAAAGCCAAAGTCGTAAGGGAGGGATCCGATCTTACGATCGTCACATACGGAGCAATCGTTCAGAAGAGTCTCCTTGCTGCCAAAGAGCTGGAAAAGAACGGAGTGTCGGTTGAGGTGATCGATCTTCGAACAATTGTCCCTCTCGACATGGAGACTATCAAGGCGAGCGTTAAGAAAACGAATCGCGTCCTGATCGCACATGAAGATGTTCAGTTTATGGGCTTTGGCGCTGAGATAGCGGCTCAGATTGTCGATCAGTGTTTTGAACACCTTGATGCGCCTGTGCGACGTATTGGGATGAAATATGTCGCGGCAGTGGCACATGCATCGGCGATAGAATCTGTGGTATTGCCGCAGAACGAGGATGTGCTCGCTGGAGCCCAAGCACTCCTCGCCTATTAGAAATCATGGGATACGGAGGATGAGACCTGTAGCCCAGAGTGAAAAGAGACTCTATACTTCGCCGAAGAAGAGTTTCGTTGAAGTTCAATTGTAGACCGAGAGGGGTCTTCAGGAGGAAGGAAGTTCATGAAAGTCGATATGGTTATGCCCCAAATGGGAGAATCGATTGCTGAAGCCACTATCTCTCGCTGGCTCAAGTCGACTGGCGACTCTGTGGAGAAAGACGAGATTATTCTCGAGATCTCTACAGACAAAGTTGACTCTGAGATTCCCTCTCCCGCTGCAGGAACTCTTACGCAGATCCTCTTTTCTGAAGGAGACGTCGTTCCGGTAAAGGAGAAAATAGCGGTTATCGATACTGAAGGAGGCGCCGCGGCTTCTACAAACGGC
>JAGRAO010000201.1 GCA_020434565.1 Bdellovibrionales bacterium | reverse complement strand
CCCAAGTTTATTAGAAGCGATTTGGAAGTTTCTGGAGGGCTTCCTTAGCGCGCTAAGGACGGCGCAGCAAAGCCGGAGGTTTTGGGCGACGCCGAGGGTCAATCCGGTTCGAAAGGCCCATAGTTTCTAGTGAGATCCTCTCTCTACGGACAAAGAAAGAACCAATTCAGCAAGTTCGGCATCGCTCATGAAACGGTCGTACAGGTTATTCTCACCACTGTGGCCGGCCGTTTCGCTCAAAGAAAAATAGAGCGAATTGCCCCCATTTTGCGCCCGGTCAATCCAGTCGCGGACTCGCTTTATAGGGGTAAGCTGGTCTCTCACTCCAGCCCGTATGATAACTGGGCAAGTCAGTGGATAGAGTGCCGCATTCTCTGTGGGATCTATTCCATCCCAAGGGAGCCACTCTTTCTCCTCCCTTGCACGCAGCTCCTTCGGTGAGTCCTCAACGACATCTCGAAGACTGAGAACAGGTGAATCCAGCACTACTCCAGAAAGTGCACTCTTGGTCATAAGAGCAACATTTGCGGCGAGGACCCCTCCAGCGCTTCGTCCATACAGAAATGTTGGAGCATCTCTCTTCCGGAGCGCCCCCAGATAGTCGAGTGTACGAAGGAGTTCCCTGAGGGAGATCTGTCTCCCGAGTCCCCGACCTGACGCCGCCCACTCATGGCCGAGGAAACCTCCTCCTCGTGCGTGAAGAATTCCCACTACAAACCCCTTCTCCATTAAGAGCTGAAAGAAAGGGTTGTACTCAGGCTCAAGAGTTTCACCGTATGCTCCATAAACAAGCAACAAGAGCGGTGCCGTTTTCCAATCGGCTTTCTGAGAAGGTAAAAAGAACGACACAGGAAGAGGAGATTCGCTTAAAGAAACTGGAAAGTTTTGTTCTGATTCGAAGGGAGGGAGAGCCGGTTCCTCGCAACGCAGTTGAATGCGAGTTGTTCGAGCAGGCCGAGAAAAAGAGCGACACCAAATATCAAAACCGACTGCCTCCGGTTGTGCTGCTTCCCGAAGCGAAGCGTGACACCCTACGTCTCGTGCCGTGACAAAGCACGGATTGTCATGCCAATCTCTTAAGCTCACAAATCGTTTCTCTAAGCCTTCCCGCTCAGCAAGAACGAGGAGCTCCCCTGAGGCCACCAAAGCCTCAATCTCGGTCTGGCTGTTTTGCACCTGGTAGATCGGCTGGAGAGAACGGAGGTCGAGAGACTCCGTTGGAACTGAAAAGAGAGAGTCTTTTCCTTCGCGACTCGAAACCACCGCTAATGTGGCCTGAAATGCTGCTAACCTGAGCTTTGTGGACTCTGAGGTAATGAGCGGCTTTCTCAACAACTCACCTTCATTCAGGGTAAGGAGTTCTGCGCTATCTGAGTCGATACCTCTTCGAATGATTCCAACTGAGTGAAGGCCGGGCAGTTCGGTGAGTTCTATCGGAAAGAGCGGCGATTCTTCGCTGGAGTATCGAATCTCCCCATTAACGTCGGAAACGACGAGGAAGATAGTCTCTCCCCTCGAAACCGTATAGGCGAGGAGCGTGTCACTGAGCCACTCGAGCTGCCCCAGCCCAGGTACTTCAAATATCTTGCTTTCCTGCCAGCCAAGGCTAAAACGGGAGACAACAACTTGCGACAGATCGTCTGTCACCGTGAGAGCAGTCGCGATGGAGGCACCATCCGGGCTGATACGAAGGCTCTTCAAACCAGTTGCGCCAAGGGCTTGTGCTGGTCCCGCGAGATTTAGTTCTCGGGTTTCTCCGTCGCTTCCCATTCTGACAATCGTTGGAAACGCTTGGCCCTCTAGCACGGTGAGTGAAAAAGAGTATCCAGCTCTCATCAATTTTGGAATGTCGTGACGACTCTCCGCTTGAGTCTCAAGAAGTCGCTCGTAGAGATCGACAACAGCCCTCCTCTTCTCTGATCGGAACTTTTCGAACGCGGCTCCCGCGAGTTCACCGTTTGAGAGTTCCTGTCGAAGGTGGGTAGCGCATCCAGAAGACAGCAGAGCGAGCGACAAGAGGCGAAGAAAAGTCTGTGCAGTATGGAACAACTGGGAGAGAGGTCTCTTCGAAATTACACTGGGCAAGATTGATGCCCTCCAATGATGGCTAAGATCAGGGAGCGAGAACGAAATGCGGAGGGAGAGACTCGAACTCTCATGCCGAAGGCACCAGATCCTAAATCTGGCGTGTCTACCAATTCCACCACCCCCGCGATGACCGGTACCATAATGAGCCTCAGCTGCGGTGTAAAGGTAGCTTCGGATTGTAGGCTCGGGGAGCGTTGACGACCCAATGAGAACAAGAAAATGCCGATATTTCAGTACATTATTCTCCCGAGCGTTTGGAATAAGTCGTTTTCCTGTGCTACCTTCTCCCGATACTTTTTTGGCATTCCCGAAAGCGAAGAGGAGTGCAGGAGATATCGAGTCCATGGAATACAACTCTTCAGTCTCTGACGTAGACGAAGTTACGAAACGAGTTTCAGTTACTGTCCCAAAGGCGCAAGTTTCCGAGCAGGTCGATTCAGAGCTGAATCGTCTTCAGAGATCCGTATCTATCAAGGGCTTTCGCCCCGGAAAGGCGCCAAAGCAGATGATTGAGCGTCTTCACGGCAGCCGAGTTCGTATGGAAGTTGCAAGCAAGCTCATTCAGGAGAGCCTCGGGCAAGTGATCGAGAAAGAATCTCTCGATGTGATTGGAAATCCTGAGATTGATACCACTGAGTGGGATGAGGATGGGAACTTTCAGTTTACTGCCCAACTCTCTCTCTTCCCTGCTCCGGCTATCTCTGACTACAAAGGACTATCCGTAGAGGTTGAAAAGCCATCGGTAGAGAACAAACACGTCGACCAGGCGCTTGAGGAGTACCGCAAATCGCAAGCGACACTGAAGCCGGTTGCTGGTCGAGAAGTCGTGGAAAAGGGTGATATCATCGAAGGGAAGTTACGAGTCGCTATCGGGGACGACCCGACTGAATCACCAGAGGAGCCGCTCGTTGTCAGTGTAGGGGAAGGGCACCTTCCGGATGAACTTGAAACGGGGCTCTTGGGCCTTAAAATTGGCGAAACTCGAGAAATTGAGGGGACCATTGCTGACGATCATAAAGAAGAAGCTCTCCGAGGCAAGAAGGCAAAATATACGGTGAGCCTAGAGAAGATCTCTCAACAGATACTGCCGGATCTCACTGATGAATTCGCAAAGGGAGTTGGGATGCAGGTTGAGACCTTGCTTGAGCTCCGGTTGAAGATCCGAGAGCGACTTGAGCAAAGAATCGAGAGCGATAGCGAGTCTGACTCTCAAGCAAGGCTCCTCGATGCGATTCTTGAAAAGAATGTGTTTCAGGTGCCTCAGATCCTCATCGATGATGAGATACGTGGTCTCCTCGTTCGACAGGGGCTGGTCGACCCTCAAAAAATCAATGTTCGAAATTTGCCAGTGCAGAACTTTCGCGAGGGGCTTGGTCAGATTGCCGAGCGTCGTGTAAAAACGGCAGTCATCGTTGATCGGATCGCGGAGCAGGAATCGATATCGGCTTCGAAAGAAGAACTTGAAGAAACCTTGCAAAAAATCTCTGACGATAACGGTGTTCCGATAGAAGAAGTTCGTAAGTTTTTCCTCGAAGGAGGAAGAGCCGTCGAATTTGCCCTGGAACAGACACGTTCCAAGGTTCTTAAATTTCTCCTGGAGAACTCGAAAGTCACCTTTGTCGCACCGAAAGAGAAAGACGACTCGGCAGGAGCTGACGGCCCTGACAAGGCTGACAAAAAGAAATCTTCAAAAGCTAAAAAGGCATCCACGAAAAAATCCGCTGCCAAAGCCTCTGCTGAGAGTTGAGAATCCAATAGGGAGCAGCCTGTTGATAACTCTTTCTGACAACGGATTGCGAGGCCGCAGGAACGGTGTGCTTGCTTGGCTCGTAAATGCCGAATATAGTTTTGGTTCTCGGTTCACTCATCCGAAATTTCGCGAGGCGAGAGAACCAGAGAGGAGGGAGAACGCGAGACGATAAAAACGTCTTTGTAAGCTGATGGGAATTACCATGAACTTTATTCCATATGTCATTGAGCAGACCGGACGGGGAGAGAGGTCGTATGATATTTACTCTCGACTTTTGAAGGAGCGGATTATTTTTCTCGGTTCAGAAGTCAATGATACGGTCTCGAATTTGATTACTGCGCAACTTCTCTTCCTTGAGAGCGAAGACCCAGAGAAGGACATTTACATTTACATAAATAGTCCTGGGGGATCGATCAGTGCCGGAATGGCTATCTACGACACAATGCAGTATGTGCGTCCCGATGTTTCAACAGTGTGTGTAGGACAAGCGGCCAGTATGGGGGCGGTCCTCCTTGCTGGCGGTGCGGCCGGTAAGCGATCGGCGCTCCCGCATGCGCGAGTGATGATCCATCAGCCACTTGGAGGGTTTCGGGGGCAGGCCTCAGATATAGAGATCCATGCCCGCGAAATTATTCGAGTGAAAGCCGAAATGAATCGGGTTCTTGCAAAGCACACAGGGCAGGACGAGGACACCATAAAGAAGGATAGCGACCGGGACCGGTTTATGACCGCTTTAGAAGCCAAGGAATACGGGTTGATTGACCAGGTTTTTGAGCGACATGAGCTCTCTAGCTCTACGGAAAGCTCTTAGTGAACCTCGAGGTTTCGCGGTAGAATAAATCTAGTAGAATAGGGCTTGGCAAGGGATGCGTACCCTAAGGCCTCAAAGGACTCTTGGAGAGATCCTGGAAGAACAAAACGTAGCAGCGATTACTGTCGGAGATCGAAGCATTGAGTAAGGGAAGCGATAAGACCAGACACACCCTTGTGTGCTCTTTTTGTAACAGAACACAGGAAGAGGTTCGAAAGCTCATTGCTGGGCCTGGCGTGTACATCTGTGATGAGTGTATCGATCTCTGTAACGACATTATTGCTGACGAAGTTGAACAGGAAGATCCGCTCTCGAAACAGTCACGGGTTCCTAAGCCGAGAGAGATTTTGGAGTTCCTCGATCAATACGTTGTTGGACAGTCCTACGCCAAAAAGGTCTTGAGTGTCGCCGTTCATAATCACTACAAGCGGATAGATTCAAAGTCTTCTTCGAAAGAAGAGGTAGAAATTCAAAAGTCGAACATCCTCCTGATTGGACCGACGGGGACTGGTAAAACACTCCTCGCGCAAACACTTGCAAAGATCCTTCAGGTTCCGTTTACCATTACTGATGCGACGAGCCTTACTGAGGCCGGGTATGTTGGGGAGGACGTGGAGAATATCATTCTCAACTTGCTCCAGGCTTCTGACTATGATGTTGAGCAGGCCCAGCGTGGTATCGTGTACATCGACGAGATAGATAAAGTCTCTCGAAAGTCGGAGAATCCCTCAATTACTCGCGATGTTTCGGGAGAAGGCGTCCAGCAAGCACTCCTGAAGATGTTAGAGGGGACCGTAGCGAGTGTCCCTCCCAAGGGTGGGCGAAAGCACCCGCAGCAGGAGTTCTTGCAGGTCGACACAAGGAATATTCTCTTTATTTGCGGTGGGGCCTTTGTCGGGCTCGACGATATCATTCGCCAGCGGGTGGGTGAGAAAAAACTCGGTTTCGGCGTGAGTGCTGTTTCGAAAACCAGAGAGAAGATCAATTCGAAACGTGAGAAAGAAAAGCTCTTGGCACAGGTACAACCAGAAGACCTCTTAAAGTTTGGTCTCATTCCTGAGTTCATCGGTCGTTTGCCGTTGCTTGCGCCTCTGGAGGACCTGGACGAGGATGCACTTGTGAGCATTCTTGTAGAGCCGAAAAACGCGCTTACGAAACAGTATAAGCGGTTGTTCGACATGGAAAATGTTCAGTTGAAGTTTACCGATGAAGCGTTGCGCGCTGTCGCGAAGCAAGCGATGGAGCGGAAAGCTGGCGCTCGAGGGCTGCGGGCAATTCTTGAAGGGATAATGCTCGATATCATGTTCGAAGTGCCTTCAGAACCTGACATCAAAGAGGTCGTCATTAGCGAAGATACGGTCTTGAAAAAAGAAAAACCGCTCGTCGTGTACCAGCAGAAAGAAAAGAGCGCTTAAACCGTTTTCGAGTGCTTTCTTGTTCAAAGTTCTCTCCGATGAAAAATCTCTCGTGCGCGGTGTTGCCGTGTGAGGAGCTTGCTTGGATGAACCGCTGTTCGTTTAGCGGGGCTTTGTGTGGCGATCTCGGCTCGTGCTACGGATGATCACGACCTTGCACTGGTGAAACATCGTGATTATGATTTCTCAAACGCGCAGTTCAGGCGAAATTCCGGGATTGTCGGAAGGGTCTATTGCCGTGAATCCTTGAGGGAGCTATTGCGGTAACCTCTTGTTTTTCTTTGAAACTTTGGAGAAAGGTGAGAAAGTCTTAAGAACTGTTAATCGCTGGAGACCTTTCTTCGTCAACCTGTCATCGTACATTTTAGGAGTTTTGCGGTTTTTGACCTCTCACCTCTTTTGTAACTTCTCAAAAGTACCTGATTTATCGTAGAGCGGGTACAATAGAGAAAAGAGTTAACCTATTCGGAAATCTTATGAAATCTTCTGACAACAGCCCGGTTCCTCTCTTAGCCCTCCGTGAGCTTGTGGTGTTCCCACAGCAGGTCGTTCCTCTCTTTGTGGGGCGGGAAAAGAGTGTGCGTGCGATCGAAGAGTCGCAGAAGGAAAACAAGCTGATCATGCTCGCCGCGCAAAAGGATGCTCGAACAAGTAATCCCGGGGAGAAGGATATTTATGAAACTGGAACGCTCGGTGAAGTCGTTCAATTGATTCGTCTCGCTGATGGCCCGATTAAAGTTCTCGTTGAGGGAAAGCAACGTGCAAAGATCAAGAAGTACACGCAGCTTGAAGAT
>JAGRAO010000200.1 GCA_020434565.1 Bdellovibrionales bacterium | reverse complement strand
TGTGGGGTTCCTCAGCAAGAATTCGGTCCGTTTTGCTTTGATGCATTGTGTTTCGTGTTATCCGGTCGATACCCAAAATGCACACCTTGAAAACGTTAAGCACCTCGCAGCCCGTTATCGTTGTCCAGTGGGGTATTCAGGACACGATATTGGCACTTCCCTCTCTCTCGTCGCCGTTTCTCTTGGTGCATGTATCATAGAGAAACATTTCACTCTCGATCGCTCGATGGAGGGGCCAGACCACCGCGTGTCCCTTCTTCCAGAGGAGTTTCAGAGACTTGCTGCGAGTCTCCGAACTCACAAAGCGAATGGTAAGCGTCTTTTTTCAAAGAAACCTCGACGAAAGGAAGCTCTTCTTCAGGGCGAACAGCTTAATAAACAGCTCTTCCGAAAGAGCGTTGTCGCCGCTCGACCTATCAGAATGGGGCAGATCATCGGGCAGGATGACCTCATGCTTCGATGCCCTGGGACTGGGCTTTCTGGTCAAGCACTTGGGCAACTTTTTGGCACTCCTGCCGCGAAAGACTACTCCACTGAAGAAATCTTTTTTGAAATTGCCCCGACGCTAGCTCGCTCTCGAGAGGAAGAAACTTTCTTTGAGTGGGGGCATGGAGGTCTCGTCGTTCGTTATCACGATTTTGAAACTGCTCTTTCATTTTCGCCTCGAGTGCTTGAGTTTCACCTGACTTACGCTGATACCGAAAGAGAGATACCTCTCGAAAAGTTTGAGCGATTTCGTGACCGATTAAATGGTTTGAAGTTACGGGTGCATTGCTGCGAATATCTCGGTGAACAGCTCTTTGATCTCTGTACGGGTTATAGGGAAGTCTATAAACGCTCTTTGCGAACACTTGAGCGAGTTATTGAGATTACCCATCAGCTCAATCGCTTCTTTCTCGACGAATCGCCTATGATTGTCTTCAACTGTGGGGCGATGACTCTCAAAGAAGACGTTCGACAGGTGGCAATTGATAGGGCTCGCTTTCTGCGCGACTTGCAGCACCTCTCGAATCACGGGATCGAACTTCTTGCTCAGACGATGCCGCCCTCTCCGTGGTACTTCGGGGGCCAATGGAAGGGACACTTTCTCATCGATCCTCAGGAGCTGCGATGGTACGCCCAAGAAACTGGGAATGGTGTCTGTTTAGACCTCTCCCATGCAGCCATGGCTGCGGAATATTTAAATATTCCGTTCCTTGAATATTGTCAGAGTCTCAAGCCATTCGTGAAGCACATACACCTGAGCGACGCGAGGGGAATTGAAGATGAAGGACTTCAGATTGGTGACGGCTCGATTCCTTTCCCTCAGTTCTTTTCCGAGTTTCAGTCATTTTCTGGGTCATGGATTCCTGAGATTTGGCAGGGACATGTAAACAATCACTTTGCTGCGAGGGTTGCTCTGAAGCGGTTGTCGGAGTCTTACTTAGCCGGCTGTAAGCCGGAAAACCGTATCGCCCTCCTTGGGAACGAATAAGGCCGTTGAAAACGGGGTATCTTTGAAGAGTGCTTGTCTTTCAGGCCGTGAGTAAGGTGATATCAATCCCCGCCTGACGACAGATAGCCTGGAATGCGCGATCGTTTTGATTGGCCTTGGGAAGTCCAAGAGTAAGGCTGGCGTGGATCACTTTGTGGAGTAGTTGCCGGACAAGGGACCTTTCGAATTTCATGTGAGAGAGCGGTTCAAATGAGGTTCCAACCTCAAACAAAGCGTTCGCAACATCTGAGAGACTATTCAAGCTTCCGGCTTCAGGACGTTTCTCAAAGTCAATCGGAGTGAGGAGGAGTCCACTTTTATCCAGAAGCACGTTTCCACTATGGAGGCTATCGAGGAGGAGATTTTTTGCATTCAAGGCAGATACAGCCGCCACGAACAGCTGGAAAGATCGGTCCGGGAGATCGGCGAGCTCCTCAAATCGTTTCTGGCAATCAATCTGTCTCTGTTCTTGATCTCTAAATTGCGAGAGACTCACGCCAGGCGCTCGCTTAATAATCAGGGCATTACGGAAGCGCCCAACAGGTTGACCAAAGTTAAGATCTGGAAAAGGGTCTTCTACCTCAGAAAAGCTATCTCGACCTTCGAGCCGAGCAATACGTTTTGGCAAGCGGAGCGCATAGGCCTGGACACCAGGAATTCGAAAGACATGACAATTCATTCCTTCGCCTAAGAGATTCTCTCTGGCAACACTCTTTGAGAGAACTTGAACAATATCTCTATAACTGGCTCTCTCAAGCATCTTTGAAAAGTTCTCCTCGCTGAACGGAGCAATGCCATAAGCAGCCACCAAATCATCACGACTAACGGTGGCTTCTGCTTTGGGGAAAGGAGGACTTGAGGTACCTCGCTGCAATTGATCTCTCTGGGGCTCGCGCATACCTGAAAAGGATCCTTAAGAGAAAACGAGATGGCCTTCAAAGGTAGCGGTAAAGACGGCAATAGTCACTCTGTTCCGAATTCTCGAATCAACCCCCTCTGTTAACCAACTTGTAGCTTTGTTGAGAGTTCATCCCAGAGACGTCTTCTCACTTCATTTTCATCGATTCGATTCATCTTTACTTGGGTGTTCATTCCTTCCGATGTATCGGAGTTTGCTTTTGAGTGAACGTTCGACGATTGAACCGAAGGGCGAGGGAAAGGGTCAGTTACCGTTACCAATTCGCTGGGAATTATGAGTGAACTCCCGACTTTTATACGCTTTGGGTCAACTTGGTTGATTTGAGCAATGATCGTCCAATTATTCCGATCCCCAGTGTACCAGCGAGCGATAGCAGAGAGAGTTTCTCCACAAAATTTTACCCGATGACGAAAATCTGGTCGAACGACCACCTCAGGCTCCAAGTCTGCCGGAGGAAGAGGGATCCTTCTCTGAAAGCTCTGACAACCAGCGAGGTTGAGAAAGCAAAGCACTATCACGAAAGGAATTGTTCTACTGCACATACTCGCATACCATCTGAAAGAGGGGAGAGAGGGGAAGGCCAAAAGGGACCTTCTTCCTAATATTTTGGAGGGGGTTCTCATTTTTTTCTGGGCCTTCCGAAACCTTGAATCAGTTCGAGCAAGACCAATGAAAGTTTCGTCTTGAGAAATGAAAAAGCGTATTTTCGTTTTCTTTTTGCTTCTTCTGAGCAGCTTATCCCTGATTTGGTCGTATGATTCGGGCAATTTACCTCCGGCTCAAGTTCCTCAGGAAGAGCCCCGCTTGGAGACCAAATCGCGGCAGTTTGATCCGGCACAAATAAAGCAGCTCGACTCAGTTCAAGATTTCGGAGAGCCCTCTCAGCCCGACTTCTCTGAGGCAGATTCTGGTCTCTTTCCCTCCTCTCCCACTTTTTCGTTCCCAAATTCACCGAGCGAAGGAGAATTTGAACCAGACCCGAACTCAACTCCAGTCCTCATAACTGTGGATCCGCAGGCACCGACATCTGAGTCCTTACAGGAAACTCCAACAGCTCCAGCTGAAGAGAACGGCTTATTCGATGTTCGAGATCTCCAATCGCTCTCAGAAGATGGGCCGGCCAATTCTTTTAATCAAAGAGCAGGAACAGGAGGTCCAAACCCGGTCTCGGTTGGCAACGGTACAATTACAACTCCTTCTCCCTCACCTTCGCCATCTCCGGAACCTCTTCTCTGGTACACCGGTCAGTCCCGAGGTTACTCCATGTTGTATCTTATGCAGCGAGAAGCCCAGGCAGTTGTTGAAACCGAGCTGGAAACCCTTCTTGAGTCCCGCGTCTTGGAGCCATACATCGGCGTGCTTGCAGATGGTACATTTTCGTGGAATCCGTCTCTCTTGGAATCAGCGATTCGCCGCCTGAACGATGGAGAGCGAGCATTGACACTCGTTCTCATTCTCTCAAATGGCTCCACAATGCGCTCGTATGCCAGCACCGAAATAGATGCGCCATTCGTGCACACACCTCCCGAGGTATTTCGGGAGGCGATACGCTTTGATCCTTCAACTCGTGACGAGTATCGGCAACTCGCACGCCGGTGCGCTCCTTTTTTCGAATTGAATCGGCGACTCAACCCCAAAAGTCGAAATATTGCGATTCCAATGCTTGAAGATAACTTGGACGACGATTCGTTTGTCGCTATCTCAGAACTTGCCGCCCAAAGTCTCCCGGTGTCTGTCGAGATAGTTCGAAACCCATGTCCCGGATGCTATGAAGAGAATGGCCTTTTTATTTATGGCTCAAACGTCGAGATCCACTCCCTCGAGCATCTTCAAATTTATCCAAACCCTAGAGGTTTCTCACTCGATGGAACAAGCTTTTATCATCCAACCGAGCAGGTCCAGCGTGGACTTCCACTCTCCCAAGTGTACGAGACCCTCCGTGATTCTCTCTCAAGAGGAATTGAATATTTTGGTTTATGGAAGTTTGAGCGCCAAGGAATCGGCGGTGGTACCCTTCAAATTCCCTCACAACGCACGTACGTCCCTCCAACAGCTCAAGAGCAACAGAACGAGATAGCGCTTCTTCGGTTCGGACTACGAGAGGTAGAACTTGCCTCAAACGAATAGGCGTCTCAAAATAGCGATTCCATAAAAACTTCAGGCTTTGAAACTCAAAACTAGGCGAGGATGTCTAAGACTTCATCCTCAGTGTCTTGAACGGTTTTAATAGTTTTCGCGATCGCCTCTACACCTCGGGTTTCGGCCTTGAGATCAACTATTACTCCCGCAAGCGAATCAGTTCCCCCTTCTTCGAAAGAATAGGAGGCAACTTTTTGAGCATTCTCGGCTACGCGACCAAGCCCCTTTTGAAGACCTTGTAAGAGAGTCGAAAGAGAGGAATTTCGAGAAATTTCAGACGGCACTTTCACCACCTCCATCGTTCAGAAGACAAGAGAATTATCGGCATTCAAGCCCTCTCAAGAGAGGTTTGGGAGCCAATAAAGCCCCCTCAAGAAGGGAACCTATTGGCTCCAGGTGGTTGTTCCCCCACCAATATCAAGAAAATCTCGTAGCTGATGCTCGGGGTTTTTCTCAAGGGCATGGTCCCGCTCCCATGGTCTTTGATACAGCATGATGATGTTTCCCTCGCCGTCGCGAGCGAGCATTGCGCTCGATGGAGCCTGAAACTCCTTTGGATCCCCTATAAGCCACGAACCGTGTCGATAAGGAAGCATTTCGAGTTCGGTTCTTACTCCGTATTCCTCTTCTAGTCGAAACTGCAGTACTTCAAATTGAAGTGGCCCGACAGCCGCAACTAACGGCTCTGGAGATCCTCCTATCGACTCCAAGATAAGTACCGCGCCTTCTGAACGGAACTGAAGAATCCCCTTTTCGAATGCTTTCCTCTTCATCACGTCTTTCGGTCGCAATCGTCCAACAACTTCTGGGGGGAACTTCGGCATAGGTGGAAATTCGATCCCGCCCTGCTCAGAGATGGAATCTCCGATAACAAACGCCCCTGGATTTACAACCCCAACGATATCTCCCGGATACGCACTCTCAATTGTTTGGCGTTCTCCCCCGAACATGTTGTGAGAACGCGAGAGTCGAATCTGTTTTCCCATTCGATCGTGCTGCACGACGAGATCGCGCTCAAATCGCCCCGAACAGATTCGGAGAAACGCCATACTGTCCCTGTGCTTTTTATCCATGTTGGCCTGAACCTTAAACACAAAGGCACTAAAAGCATTTGATTTCGGTTCGATCTCCACTTCGTTCCCATCTCGCGTTTTGGCTTTGTACGGTCTAGGAGAGGGAGCGAGCTCAACAAAAGCATCAAAAAAAGGCTCTACCCCAAAATTCGTAAGAGCGGACCCAAAGAACACAGGTGTCAGAGAACCTGAAATGTATGCTTCTCGAGAAAACGGATTGCCCGCCTCTCCGAGTAATTCGAGCTCATCGTTGAGCGCAGCTAAACGCTCTTCACCGAGTTCTTTGATCGCACGAGCTGACTCATCAAGCGAGAACGTTACCATTTCGGCACGCTCGGATCCCCCTTTCCCTCCCTTTTCAAAGAGTTGAATCGTATTGGACCGACGGTCTATTACTCCTTGAAAGGTTTCCCCAGTCCCGATAGGCCAATTAAGCGCACTGGATTGAATGCCAAGCACTTCTTCTACTTCTGCCATAAGATCCAACGGCTCTCGACCGGGGAGGTCGAGCTTATTCACAAAAGTCAGGATCGGAATGCCGCGCATGCGACAAACCTGAAAGAGCTTTTTCGTCTGGGTTTCAACCCCCTTCCCAGAGTCAATTACCATCACGGCGCTATCAGCTGCCATCAGTGTTCTGTAGGTATCTTCTGAGAAGTCTTGGTGGCCAGGAGTATCCAACACATTAATGACCGCTCCCTTGTAAAGGAATTGCATCGCAGAGGCAGTGATGGAAATTCCTCGCTCTTGTTCCATCTTCATCCAATCAGAGCTGGCGTGCTTTTGTGTCTTTCTGCCGTGAACCATCCCAGCAGTTCGAATCATTCCCGCATACAGTAAGAGCTTTTCGGTAAGAGTAGTTTTTCCGGCATCGGGGTGGCTGATGATCGCAAAGGTGCGTCTTGTGGCAATTTGTTGTTTTAGAGTACTCATTCTAAACGATTTTATATCAAAAATCCGCAGAAGTCAACTATTCCCAGTCATCGTCATTCTGGACATCGTCTTTCTGGACATCGCCTTCTTGTGATTCAGTTTCAACTGCTTGACTAAGGAGATCTAAATTGAATGTGAAATTTGAAGAGGGTTGAGATTTTGCAGTCTCTGACTTATGAGATTTTTCAGTCTCTGGCTTATGAGATTTTTCAGTCTCTGGCTTATGAGATTTTTCAGTCTCTGGCTTAGGAGTACTTTTTAGTCTCACCCCTTCCTGAATTTGCTTTAAGAGAGCAGCCTCATGAGGCTCAGGTGTTTTGGGTTCAGCTTGCGGAGCTGTAGCAGCCTCATGAGGCTCAGGTGTTTTGGGTTCAGCTTGCGGAGCTGTAGCAGCCTCATGATGCTCAAGAGCTTTGGGATC
>JAGRAO010000199.1 GCA_020434565.1 Bdellovibrionales bacterium | reverse complement strand
TGGGACCCGGATCTTACGTGCTTTCTTTCGAAGACTTCCCAAAGAACGATTTGCCGAGGGGAGAGACAAGAAATAGTTGTTGGCAAAGCGAACCACCTTATCGATTTTTTTCTGACTTTTCTTCGTCGCTCTAAGATTCTTCGGGAAGCTCTCTACCACTGCTGCGAGCAGAGCATTTGGCGTACCAAGGAGAGTTTCCGAGAGAAGAGCGAGTTTCTCCTGAAAGAGATCAATTCTCTCTTCGACGTTGTCTACGGCATCTTGGAATTGCGCTACAATATGATTTGATTGCTCAAGCCGCGCCCTCGCAGTCTCGATGTCTTGATCTGCCATAACTATTCTATCAGGAAGTTCTGCTAGAGTCTGAACCGCGTCATCAAACGCGACTTGGATAGTAAACGCATACGTGTTTACCACCCCGACAAGAGCTCCCTCTCCAGAAGCAGCACTTACGGCGAAAACATGGAGCGCCAATTCCGCATATTCAGCTTCCCGATTGATCAAGAGAAATCCACCCGTCTGCTCGTTAACAAGCGTGAGGTACTGCTGCTCGAGCTCTAAGAGCGCGACAGTAAGCGCTTCTCCTTCGAGATCAAGGATTGAGGTAATTTGATGTTCAGCTATCCCGACCATCTCAATCCCTTGAAGCAAAATCTGTTTGAGCATCGGAATTTCTTGTTCGATATTGTCTCGATGCTGTGCAACAGCTACACGCCAAGCATCGGGGTCATCTACATCACTGCCGCCGGTGTACTGCACCTTTGAGCCAACGGTGATAAAGGAGGTCACGATATCTCTCATCTCGCGGATTCCCCGTTCCTGTGCTCTATACAGCAATATATTTTCCTGTATTCGCCGAATCTGATTGTAAAATGTTCGGGCGGCTTCAAGATCTCCGTCTTGCCGAGCAATTTCAAGCCGACTCTGAAGAAGAGTTATCTGTCCTGGAGCAAAGGTCGTGTAGCAGTACTGGGCACTCTGAACGAGCCCTGGAACACTTCCCGTTCCATTAAAAATATGAAGATAACTCTGAAGCGACGCTTGAAAAGAACTAAAATCTCCACTTCCATCTGCAAGTGCCTGCACGTTTGCAAGATGCTCCAGGAGAGACTGAAGAGGGGCTCCTTCCCCGAAATCATCCGTTGAGCAGGGAAAAGTAGGTTGGAGCGTTTGTCCGTCAACCGTTTCTGCATCAAAGAGCGGAGCAATGCTTCGAAAGATTCGATCCCCATTCTGGATCTGTTGAACCGAATTCGAGAGGAAATTTCCAATACCAAACTCGTTTACTTCACTTTGATTCCCGATAGCGGCTCGATGAATTTCGTTCTTCACGGCAACGATGTCACGTCTCTGGGCATCGATGACATCAAACCGCACAAAACGCAAAAGGGATTCTAGTTCAGTCACCATGCTCGAAACCGCACGCCTTCGATTTACGGTTCGCTCTCCTCCACCGGGATTAAAACACCGAGAAAGGTCATATCCTGGAATGCAGAGTTGACCTCCAAAAGCATCGGCCAAAGCGACAAAACCGTCATGCATATCGATGATACCGCTATAGACTGCGAGTCTCGTGCTCAAAAGAAATCGAAAAATGACTTTCTCTTGAAGAAAATCGATGTCGGTCTCTCGGGTATTCTGAGCAGCCCGAAGCAGAGAGCGGAGTTGAGTTGGAACTTGACCTACGGCTCGATCATTCTTGAGCTCAAGATAGTCCTGATAATATCCCTTCAGAGTTTCTCGAAGGGAGTCGAGCGCAGAGCGAGCTGCGGCTTTCATAGTTCGAAGCTGCTTCTGATTCGCTCCCCGCATCGAAGCTGATACGAGATCATCTGCGAACGCGCTTCCCGAGATTGCAAAAAGAAAAAGGCAAACGAGTGAGCAAATGAACGGATGACAATTTCGAAAGAATCGAGAGTGGAAAGGCCCCATTTAAAACCTCTTACACGGATAATCAAAAAAAGCTTCACCCCAACCGTTGATATGCCCGGGAATTCCTAGGTTTTACCTAACTCGAGATCTTAGTCCTTAGGGCACTCCTAACATGCTGATCAGAGGAAGGACGACCTTCGGTGATTCCTCAATGGCACCTATCAAAGTCGGTTCTCTCGGCGGTTGAGACGGCTCAGAAGCGGTACAATCCGAGTGCGGTGATAGCGCTGAAGAAAGATACAGTAGAGGTTTAAGCCGACGAATATCGCCGGAACCAGCAACTCTGGAATCCCACCTCCTCCCCGGACCACTTCAAGCAGGGACGAAGCGGGAGAGACTATGGCAGCCAAATGCACTGCCTCGTTAAACAGGCTCGCGCCCATATAGCGACGCAGGCCGGCCTCCGTCTGATTGAGAAAGTAGTTATCTACCCGAGAAACCTTTGTACCTCGAATCAGTCCATCATCTCTCTTCCTCAGGCTGGGACGAAGAAGACGTCCAAGTCCGACAACGAAATTCTTAAAATACCCTACTCCAATTGCACGATAGATCTGACCGTTCCCCCACTTTTCTATCGGATTTGGATACACGTAGAGCTTTCCAACCTGTTTGAGTCCACCGGCAACAGCCTGAGCGACGGCTCGAGCGAAACGAAGCACCTTTTCTCCCGCCGTCGGTCTTTGGGGCTCTGAAAGAGGTTTCGATATTTTTATGATCTCACCAACCTGTTCTTCAGGCCGAGTCGCCTTACGAAACTCCGAGGATCGCGCTGGAAAGTCAATTCCAGCGAGAGACTCAACCTTCACCGAGGGAGAAAGCACCTTGATCTCATGGCCCCCCTCGACCAAAGTCGCCTGCGAAACAGGAACTCCGATGTTGCGTAACACTTCTCGAGTTTGTAACTCCATAGCGATCTTTCGGTGCGCATGTCGTCCGTAATAGCAATACTATCATGCTATGATTCGCTAACCACACCCGAACGGTGGCACTAGGAAGGGGTCCCCCGAATAAGAGAAGTTTATTCCAAGGCAGAAAGACTGAGATCGACGCTCTCGCTGGAAGGGCTTTTGGTTTCAGCGCCTTCGATATGACGTCGTGAGACCTTTTTTATCCGAAACGGATAGGCAAGTTGGGACAGATATGCCTGCGGCTGTGCAGGTCGAACTCCATAGCTTTCAGGTTCACTCCCGGGACACACATACGTTCCGAACAGGATATCCATCAGCGGCGAGAGATTCGCAAAATTGCAGTGGGTACGATCAAGCGAATGGTGCCAATGATGGAGTTCTGGAGCACCAATCAAGAGCTTTAGGGGTCCTAAGGGAATCTTTACGTTCGAGTGAATGTAGATTGCCCACAGCCCTCGAAATGCTACTAGGAGAGAGAGCGTTTCAATCGGAAAGCCGAGCACAAATGCCGGCAGGTTAATGATGAACTGGGTAAGAAGGCCATCTACAGGGTGCTCTCTGTGTGCTGCAAGCCAATCCAAATGTTCAGCGGTATGATGGACCGAATGAAATCTCCACAGGACTGAATTCGAATGCTGAAATCGGTGAACCCAATAGATAAGGAGATCACCGAAAAGCACGGCCTCTCCTGCTTGCAACCAAAAAGGCTGCTGTTTTACGCCCCTACTCAACCAGAGAGGTAGTATTGAGGTGATAGTTTCTTGAGCCAACGAAAGGAGCGCGAGGACAAGCCCGCCCCACAAGAGATACTGTCCGAAAAAAAAGCAGAGGTCCGTTTTCCATGCTGGGCGAAAAAGATCTTGATTTCTCGCTGGAAAGGCTCGCTCGAGCGGAGAGAACATCAGACTCAGGAACAGAAAACTGATTCCAGCTCCGAGGACCATATTCAGGGATCCTTCAAGCATTTTGTTCTTCTCGAAATTCTCGACATCGGGCCGCCAGCAATTCAGCCGTCAGCTCTTCACCAAACACTCTGGATATGCTCTCCCCAGGTATCAAGAGTGAGTGGATATAAATGGCGATAAGAGATTGGGAAGTATTTTCGACCTGAAGACGATCTCGAGAAGGATTTGCATTCAACGCATTAGTCTGAAGAGTGGCTGATATCTTCTCTTTGAATTTCTCCTGAGTTGGTTCATCGAGCCTCTCAAAAAGAGATTCGAATTTGTCTGGTTCCAGCATTTCAACTGCCAGAAGTTCAATCGCCACCCGTTGGGCTGCTGTTCCACTGAATTTTTCCCGACTCGCCAAATCCCTGGAGGCGGCGAAGAAACTCGAACTCAGAACTCCCGAGAAAACCTGAGAAGGGACAGCACCCGATTTACTCGAGGAGAGAAAAGTCGAATCCGGCAGACTTCGAAAGGGGAAATATGCCCGCCGACTTTGCAAAAAAGGATACTCGCCAAGAATCTCCTTCCCTCGTTGACCACACATCAACTGCTCTCTCACAGTGGGGTTGTTGCGTACTGAGGAGCTCTGAGAATAGACGAGAGCGATCGAAAAGAGCGAGGCAAACACCAAAAGAGAAAGACAATTCAAAATCGTACGTTTCATTCACTCGATCCTCCATTCATCCATTATGGTCAAAACGAGGCGCTCCAAAAGGCAGGCGTTCCAAGAGTGCCTGCTCTGCCGCCGCAGAAGAGAAGAAATTCTTGATGTGGAAGAACGAGTTAGAGAGGAGAGAGCACCTTTGTAAAACTCATGTAAATTCAGTCTTCTCGCAGAAAATGGAAAGCTCTCGTGATGAGAAACGAACTCTTCCTTCGCAATCGACCCCTCGCTCAATATGGGTGTGGCGAATTCGAAGGAATACGACAAAAAGAAATTGCACTCATCGCTCATCTTTTAGTCACTTAAATGGGTTTTGATGTGCTTCTTGAGAAAATCCCTTAGCAACTTCCCTATTCTCAGATACAGTAACTTCGTTCCAGTTTGGGTAGAGGAGTGATCATCTCGGTGGCTACGTGTGTAGCCCTGGTTCTGACACCTTTTTTGATCAGGAGGTTTTATGGCAGACGAATCTGATACCCTGCTACCGTTGGGACTCGATGATACGAGCGGAGAGTCGGATGTCATTCGACTCGCGGACTCAAGTGTCGTCGGCGAACCAGTTCCACTCGCGGCTGATGGAGGTGTACCGCCTACCGGAAACGGCGGGGGCAATATCTCCCTCGGTGGCGGCGGGGACGACGGTGACGATGACGGACGAGGCGGTTCAGGCAGCTTCTTCGGGAATTTCTTCGGAGACGGAGAGCATTCTCGTGAGGGCTCATCGGTCTTCGGAAGTGGCGTACTGGCCGCTCTCAAGAGCGAACCGACCACGGAAGTCGGCGTCGGTGCTGCCGTTCTTGCGATGCCTTATCAGGAGACGCCCCAGAGAGCTCTGCTCATGAACGGCGCCCTTCTCCTGAGCATCGCTTCTCTCATGGCAGCACTCGGCGTCGTCATCCTCGGCATGAATGGAACTCTTCCGTTCTAGGTCTCGGCCTCCAAAGACCAGGTGCGCGGTGGTGAGGAGTGTGAAGAGTCAAGGTCTTGCACCAAACTCAGGTTGTAGAAACCGTAGATCACTCCTCAACCGCCACTCCAACATCTTTATTGAAACACCATCTCGACCTTAATGATCATCTCTTTCTGAAAGTCCCGCTATCAAGACACCGTAAACATCACCATAAACAAAATGTTTATCTTCTCGGTTGCCGAAGGTAGTCCCCTGAAGATCCTCTGGATTTCCGGACCAACGAGTCGCACGTTCCCGTGCACGAAGCCCTATCACATGAAGCGGATTTCGGTTAGCTCACCGGCCACCCTACTCTCCGAATACAACCTTAAAATCCTTTCCGAAGGAGGAAATTATGACCAGAATGGAATACAGACACTTAAAGCAAAGCAGGCTCTCCTGGAGGCTTCCGGTGGCCGTGCTTGCGATACTCTGCCTCACCGTTTCTAACTCAGCTGGTGCAAAGGACCGCTCAAACTATTGCACCAAAACAGCAAAACTTGTCCGAGAGGCCTGTTTTGCTGAGGCAAAGGACGACCTTATGCGTACTCGAGCGAATTGCATTAACGTTTCGGACCGCACAGAGAGGGGTGAGTGCTTCAAAGAAGCTCGAGAATCTCGCTCTGAGGCCATCGAAGAGTGCAGAGACGTGTTCGATGCCCGGAAAGACGTATGCGATGCCGTTGGTGAAGATCGATATGATCCGAGCTTTGAAGCTGCTGATTTCGTCGATCCAGATGCAATAGGGGACACGATTGACCCAAATCCGTATTTTCCGTTGGTCGTTGGTCATGAGTGGGTTTACGAAGGAAACGGAGAGACCATTACTGTAACCGTTACAAACAAAGTCAAAATGGTGGATGGAGTCCCCTGCCGAGTTGTGTCGGACACCGTGATGGTCGGCGGATTCCCAATTGAAATTACTGACGACTGGTACGCTCAACACGAAAATGGTGACCTCTGGTATTGCGGTGAAAGCGTGCGAAATTACGAAGTTTTTTCGGACGACCTCCCGGTTGAGGCTGAACTCGTTGATATCGAAGGTTCGTGGAAAGCCGGAAGAGAAAGAGCAAAGGCGGGGATTTCTCACTTTTTCTCCCCTCAGGTAGGGACGACGTATCGGCAAGAAGTTTTTCTTGGAGATGCCGAAGATGTCGTTGAAGTGTTGAGTATTACCGAATCAGAGTCCACACCCGGTGGAAGTTGTAGCGGGAACTGCCTCATGACGAGAGACTTCACTCCACTTGACCCCGGTGTCAACGAGTACAAGTATTATGTCCCTGGGATCGGACAAATTCTTGAAATTGATGCCGAAGGCAATCGAATTGAGCTGGTGAGTTTCTCGGAATAAGAGTCATTTCATCAGGTGAGGGTGCGACGTCAGGGATGGCGTTGCGCATCCCGAGGCTTTGGGCGACGCTTCGGGTCATCCCCTAAGGGTGATCCGAAGCTCGCACTCCTCAGTTGTCCACTGGAGGGTTGGTCGGGAGAGGTCTTTTCGTCTAGGAATCTGACTGGAGAATGTTACGGATGCGGTACGAAAGCCGAAGAAACTT
>JAGRAO010000001.1 GCA_020434565.1 Bdellovibrionales bacterium | reverse complement strand
AGAAAATCCAAGAACGAAGGCGGCACCGGTCATAAGGATCACCGCCTTTCCGCTCTGGATACTGTAGGGAGCGTAGAAGGTCCAACCGGTGTCGATCGGGCTGATGAGTGCAAGAAGGGCCATGATCGCACCAACTATGTAGACGTAGTAACTCACGAGATTTAATCTCGGAAACGCCACATCTTTTGCTCCTATCATCAAGGGAAGGAGAAAGTTTCCCATCGTTGCCGGGATACCGGGCACAATAAACAGAAAAATCATTATCGCTCCGTGCAGCGTAAAGAGCTGATTATAGGTATTCGCATCTATGTGCTGCTCTCCCGGAGCCATCAGTTCAAGACGCATGGTCAGGGCGGCCAATCCTCCAACAATAAAGAACGTGGTGATAGTAAAGAGGTACATGAGAGCGATTCGCTTGTGGTCGACTGTTCCCAACCAAGACCAGATCCCTTTCTCATGATTGAGGTAGTTCGCGGTTGAGTCCGCAGTCGCTGCATGGCTTGTCATAACGTTTCGTTCCCCAATTTTCTCATACTTCAAAGCGCTTCGGTGAAATCTTCTACTGAAGCGTTTTCATATACGCGATGATTCCCTCTATATCCGCCTCTGACAAAGCATCTTTATACGAAGGCATCACGGGCGGCATTCCCTTCACGATCTGAGACTGCGGTTCAAGGATTGAGTGTTTAATGTATGACTCATCAGCTTCGTAGCTCGAACCATCTTCCAATTCACCGTGGCGACCGTAAAGGCCCTTGAAGCTCGGACCAACTACTTTGCTTCCGTCAATACTGTGACACGACACACACGCCGCTGGTTTGGCGTTAGCGTAGAGATACTCTCCTCGCTCGGCAGGAGTCATACTCTCAAGGTCTACCGCTTGATCTTCTTCTTCTTCGGTCTCTTCTTCCACTGGAGCAGTACCATCCTGCGCTTGAATAAACGCGATCAGAGCTGAGATCTGGTCTTGTGGAAGATCGACGAAATTGCCAGGCATAATTCCATTTGCAAATCCCTGAACAACTTTCTTACCGGGATATCGGATGGATTCCTGAATGTAGTTCTCATCAGCGACGGCAGTCGTGCCATCTGCAAAGTGACGCTCACTCTGCCAGAGCTTGAGGAAGGTCGGCCCTATTCCTGCCGCACCGTTTAAACTGTGGCACTGTTTACAACCAAGCTCACCCTCACCGTAAAGTGTTCTACCAAGTCGCTCAGGAGTCATGGTTAATTTTGCAAGATCAGCCGTTCTGTCGTTAAGCCATCGATCATATTCTGCCTGAGAGACGACATGGAGTTTCGCAAGCATCGCCGAGTGATTTGTACCGCAATACTCAGTGCAGAACGTGTTGTAGACACCCGTTTTTACCGGGGTAAAAACAACCGAAGAATACTGGCCAGGAACAGCATCTCGTTTTACTCGCATGGCTGGCACAAAGAAGCTGTGGAGAACGTCGACCGCTGTCAATACGACCTTAACGGGCCGGTTAACAGGGACATAAAACTCTCCGGCTGTTGTTTTGCCATTTGCATATTGGAAGCTCCAGTCCCATTTCTTCCCAGTCGCATTGATCGTGACAACTTCGGCCTCTTGTCCCGGTGGAATCCGATACATATCGAAGTAGATAACGACTCCGTAGTACGCCACAAAGATGCTGATTATCGTTGGAACTACCGTCCAGATAATTTCGGCGAGATTATTTCCCTCAATCCGCGGCGTTTCATGGTGCTGTTCACCGCGCTTCCGATAACGGAGAGCAAACCATAACATCGCTCCACAGATGGCAACGGTAAAAAAAACCGACAAATCAGTGATCCAGTTGTGCAACCAATCAACCTCTGGTGCGACCGCAGAGGCTTGCTCTGGCAAAAAACGAAACATCCTTTCTCCTTACTTTAGGGCACCCTGTTTCAAGCAACTTCCGGTTTCAAGCAGATTCCCTAGAATCTGCTACGACTTCAGACAACACCTCTCTTCTTCCGTGCCTCTCTCCGCCAGAGAATTAACATTAACCCTCCAAGCAACACGAGAGTCACTCCACCCCCTGCCCGGACGACATTAAAGGCAACCATAGTGTATCGACCTTTGGTCGGATCGAAACGGAAGCAAAAGAGGAGCGCTTGATCGATGAACGAACCGATCGTTCCCTCGCTCGCTTCTACCAGAGCTAGCCTCACATCCCGCTCAGGGAACTGAACCCCAGGGAAATACTGTGAAATTCGACCGTCAGGAGTCAATATCATGAAAGCAGCAGTGTGAGCATACTCTTTCTTATCTTCGATATAGCGAAACCCGAGTTCTCCCATAAGAGAGTCAATATTTTCCTGGGTTCCGACGAGGAATTCCCAGCCGGCCGTTGGGTCTCCCTTGCCTGAGTACATCGCGCGGTATTTCTCCGCAGTTCTCTTGGCCTTTTCGGGAGTATCTTTGGGATTAAAGCTCACAGTGATAACTTTATAGTCGGTACCGACCTCAAGCCCTACTTTCGAAAGGGCCTCGGCAACCCCCGTGAGGACCAGCCCGCACAGCCTCGGGCAAGTGTAGTATGCCGGAATGACCAAAAGTGGCTTACCAGCAAGAAAGAGATCAGCGACTGTAACGGCTTGACCGGTAGAGGTGACAAAGGAAGAAACAAGAGTTACTTGCTGACCGAGATGAGGTTCAAGATTTACCGGCTCAAGCTCTTTCGTGGGTTGTTCAATCGCCATTGCGATTGATACCCCGGTGACAACCATCCACAAAAAGACGATTGCTCTGGCAAAGATGAAGATTTTAGCGCTCACGATCGTCAATTATTCACTAGTGTGTCGCAGGATGAAAGGTTGCCTCTCGCGAGTAAAGCCAAGAGAGAAGAGGTGCTTTTGAGACCAAAACAGCTTCTCGGCATATCAAATAGATAAAATTTGGCATAAAATACTTTTCCTTTACTAGCCAAACTCTTCCTTTTGTTGACGAGTTTGGCTATTCTCCTAGCTGTTTTAATAGCCAAAACAAATGCTTTTTGTTTTGAACGAGCCTCTTTTTTACGTGGCTTTTTTGGGGAAGTGCCTCATTGCGCCCTGTCGTTCACAGGAGGCGTTCACCGACTGAAGCTTGGTACTTGTTTCCGCTCGGGCACATTTAAAAAGGGGAATAAGCAGGAGTGTCGATATGGAAGACGTTTGGAAAAAATTTGAAGAGAACAACATAACTCACAGCGCCGCTCATCATCTGTTAGCGGTAAAAGACCTCCGTGAAACCCGTGGATATGCACGAGTTACTGATGTAGCGCGATATCTCAACATCACAACCGGGAGTGCTTCTACGAACCTCAAGAGCTTGAAGAACAAGGGGCTCCTCATAGAAGACGACAATCGCTTTCTCGATTTGTCGGATGAGGGTGCTCAGCTAGCAAGCGCCGTGTTAAAGCGAAAGAAAGTCTTTTTTGATTTCCTGGTAAATGTGTTGAAAGTAGATCCAGAACAGGCTGAGATTGATGCATGCAAGACTGAACATCTGATAAGCGGAGAAACTACCGCTAAACTTGAAAAATTTCTCACTGCTCACTCTTGAAGTTCTCCTCGCTGCCGAGAAGAGTACCTTCGCAAGAACTCTGATGGAATAAAGAAGATATTTTTGAAATACGACTCTTAAACTTTACTGGTACATTTCGATGAAAGAACAGCTCAAGTCTCAGATGAAAGAATCAATGAAGGCGAAAGACAAGCTCTCTGTCGAGACGATTCGTTCTCTTTTGAGTGCTATCCAATACGAAGAGATGAGCAAGAAAGTCGACTCTCTCTCTGATGCGCAGTCGATTGCTGTGCTCAAGAGCGAATTGAAGAAACAGCAGGAGTCTCTGGAATTTGCCAAGAACGACAACCGCACAGATCTCTGCACTGAGCTTGAGAGGCGGATTCAGTGCATCAATGCCTTTCTCCCCAAACAGATGACAGAACAGGAACTTGAGAAAGTGATTGGAGAGATTGTTCAAAGCCCTGAAGTATCAAATATGGGCGCAGTCATGCAGAGGCTGAAGGCCGATTTTGATGGCCAATATGACGGAAAAATGGCGAGCTCGCTCGCAAAACGAGTTCTCGAAAGCCGATCCTAGCCTTTCTCTTTTTTCTCAATTTGACTGCCGCTTACCTGACTGCACACACTCTCTTGCTGAAAAAGGGGCTACGAATTTTTCATAGACAAAGCGCCCTTTTGTAATGCTATCTCAAGGTTCGCTGATTGAAGAATCAGAAGATGACTGATTCGTACATCCGCAATACCCACATTTTCACCTTTACCTAAAGAAGAAGGTCCCACTCCTAAGTATTTCGAGACAATAGGACGATCTTTCCCTCGGACAACAAAGTGGGCTTTTCAACAATGGCTATCCGGAGAGGACAAAGACGCACCTCCCCCTTCCCTTTTCAAATTCGGGATGAGGGCGGCGTGGCGTTGGTGGAGTTCAGTTTAGTACTGCCCGTATTTCTGTTGCTCTTTGCGCTGCTTGTTGATGTCGGGATGCTCTTGCAGCAATACTACACACTCTCACAGTTGGCGTACCAAGGATCACGGCTCATGTCAGATACTCCCGACCTTGAGCTTGCCACGTATGCAGGTGAAGCCCCTCAAGGAACGGTTCACTACGAAGTGCAGAATAAGATTAACCGGATGATCAACCAGTATGGCAACAAACTCCGTGCCGGGGTTTCTGTAACGACCCGACGGTGGCAGGAGGATGTGCTTGTCGGAGGTGATCCACAGCTTCGATCGGTTCTTTCGCCTGAGCCGTGCAAAGAAGTGGCAGAAATAAAAGATGACAACTCTCTCACTCCTGACAACATATTTGACGCTGGTGACAAAGGAAGTCCTTGCGAAGCAGGTGGGGGAGGTACAAGCCCAGAGCCAACTCCAACTCCGTCAGAGCCGCCTCATAACACTCGAACTGACATGGTAGAGGTCCGACTTGAGATGAGTGCGCCGATTTTTTTCCGTGCGATTTGGGGAAACACTGCTAAAATTTCTGCTTCGAGCACTGGACCGTTTCTCTTTGTCGGTGAATAGGTACAAATCTCTCTTGAGAGTGATTTTTAGGAGTTCGCGAATCGGGCTCTCTCTTTTATGATTCTCATAGAGCCCTGTATTGCGAACTGATGGCTATATGCAAAATGTAAGGCGATTCCAATCGGAAGCTGGTGGAGGAATGATCCTTCTCGCTACAGCCGTGTTTTCTTTTACGGTGCTCTTTGCTTTTGGGATCTATTACATCTCAACAACCGGCTCTACCGTCGAGCAGATGCAGGCGGCAATGAATCACCTCGCCCTTGCCTATTTAAAGGGATATGCGGCGGAACAGTGTGAGCCGGCTGACTCGACTTCGGTGTGCCACGCTAAAAAACAAGAAGCTGCACTCGACGCCCTCGAGGCCCTCTCCTACCAAAGCTCAGCTGTGCTAGGAAATGTAGAGTTCCAAACTGAGAGTTCAAACGAAGTTGGTATCCTCCAGGTAACGGCTCAACGTCACTATACCGCGTTACCGCTTGACGGTTCTCTCCCCGAGTCGTGTAATCGCCAGGTTCCCCCTACTCTATGCGGTCGCACCTCGGATGAGCTGGCAAACGCTGTAACGATTCGTGGGAAAATCGCGAGTGACCGCCTTTCATGGGCAAACTCTTTCACCAGCTCAAAACGAGATTACATAGAGATTACCTCGGCTGCTGCAGTTGCTCCTATTTTTGCCGTATTTATGGCTGATCTCTCAGCTTCCGTGGCTGAGATAACTCACCTCCCGCCCCTTGGCGATGATGAAGGTGGTAATGCGAAAAATGATCCGGAAATTGATACAAAAAATCCAGAAGCTCCTAAAGAGGTCGACCTCGGAGCAAAGAACGAGGGTGCGGATGAAGGAAGCGAAGAAGAGAGCGCGGCTTCTGGCGAAGAAGAGGAGTCTAAATTTGCTGGTTTTGATTTTGGGAAAGCGCTCGGAACTTATGAATTCGAAACACCTGTAAAGTCCGATATCCTTTCTCCCGTAGACCCGCTTGATGAGGCTGAGGTAGAGGAAGAGCCGAGTCCGACCGCCACTCCTGATCCCAATTCTGACCAGCCTCCTGCGGCATTTTTCGCTTATCAGGTTGTGCAAGACGCTGGAGCCTGGAAAGTTACCCCTGATTTGGTTGCGACGAACTGGGAAAACCTCCCTGAAACAGACGATGGAAGCCCCGATTTTCGCTCACACGCCAAGGACGAATACCGGACCGATCCTGTTTTTACGTATCCCATCTCAATAGAGGGAAGGGAGCTCTACTCTGACAGACAGTATCATCCAGTACCGGGAGAAGCGGAAAATATTACCGACTCGGCTGATCCTTCACCCCTTTATTATTACCTCGACAACGAGCGTGACAATTATCCCGTTGTTGGGCCGGAACCGTTCATGTCGATTATTCGGGGAATCCACGAAACTCTCGCCTTGCTAAAGAAGCGTGGTGTTCCAAACGATCGCGCAGCCCTCATTGCCTACGACGAAGAGCTCACATGGGGACGAGTCATTAATCTTACCCAGAATCTCGACTACCCGCTCTCTGTCCTCGAAGAGATTGTTGGAGAAAATGGCGTTGGATCTCTCCCCGGACTCAATTCTCCAGATCCCAACACCTATTTCAACGATCTCGGGGACGACGTCGTTCAGCTCCCGCGCTGGATCAAGCTCCGACTTTTTCCGACTGCGTCGGGATTTACAAATTCTACCCTGGCGTTGACCGAAGCCGCCCGACAGCTTTCCGACGCTGAAGCAAATTTCTCTGCAGTAAAGCTGATTGTTCACGCTACAGACGGAATCCATTCATGCGTCAATGGTGAATCAGCCGAACAGCTGTCTGGCATTTCAGGAAAGGGAAAATTTTGCGAGCTAAACTACGAAACATGGCGCAAAGCTGCCGATGACTATCTTGACATCGCATTCATTTCGCTCTTTCAGTCAAATATCGCGCTGCATCATATTCACGCCGGCCAACAGGGCGGAGCGCATACCCTCTTCATACCGAAGGACAAAAAGGAGGAGGGGGGAGCTGTCGCTTGCATATCGGACGACGAGGCGCGGGCTTCCGGCCAGCTCTTTGTTGAGGGCCGAGAGGTCTATAACGACGAATTCGGAAATGGTCTGTTTAATAACCGGTATGAAAATTTTGGGTTTACCCCAGCTGCTGAGGCTCTCTATAGGGCATCTGTTATTACCGGTGGGATCTATCAACCGGTTCGAACGGTACATCCCGGCTGCCCCGATGACGTTCCAGTTATCGATTGTAAAGCACTCAGCGGACAGCGCAATTTTTACGACTGGGGCTGTCGCTCTCCGAGAGAACAGGTGAGCCAAGCGTTTAAAGATGTCTTTATCAATAGCCAGAGTTTTGCGATCGTAGACCCCGATCTCTAATATTGCACGAGATATTGTTCGGAGACGATACCTCGCCAAGGACCGACAAAAAATGAAGAGGCGAAGAGAAATATCCCACGAAGCCGGTGCTCAGTTCATAGAGTACGCTATTGGCCTCCCTATTTTCTTCTCTCTCGTTCTCGCCGTCTGCTACTTTGGATTGTGGATGCTCACTAACGGAATTGTTGACACCGCACTAGGGCGCGCGATTACCTTGGCCACAACAGCCGCCGAGTTCGAAGAGAACCGAGAGGATTGCACTGCGAATGACCACGATGCGACCGGATGGTGTCTCGGAGTTGAAAAAGTTAGAGCAGCGATGCTTGATCTTCCAGTATCTCAAGGCCTCATCTCGATAGGCGGACCGGGGGGATTCGCATTTGCCCCGATTGATGCCGCTTCGGTTATCCTTCCCGAACCAGAAGACGGACAAAGCCAACGAGCAGCGTTTCTCTCTGAGCCGATAGTGTTGCGGCTGACGTATTATGTCGTAAATCCAGTGTCGCTCATCTACTCCGCATTTGATGGTTCATCATCGTACCAGCAGGTTGTTCGAACGGCAGTAGCGTATCGAGAACAGATTACCCCGTACTCCGGCACACTCAAGGTGGATTGCGCTGGCATTCCATTTGGAATGCCGAACTATGGTCAGGGGCCGTGTGATTGTTCTGATGAGCCGAATTCACTGTGGTTCATTGACGATGAAGGGATTGGAACCTGCCACGCCTGCCAGTTTGACCGCTCAGCAACCGGAGAAGAACCTGAAGGGAAAAATTATTTCAACAGCTTTGCAGACGATTTTAATTGCAAATGTCCAACGACAGAATTTTGTGTCGACAAATACGGGCCGGGAAGTGTGCGATACTCGGTTGGTCCAAACAAGTGTCGTTGTGGTTGCTATCAAAATACCGGCTTTAATGGTGGTGTTGAGGCAGAGTGCGAATGTGATCCACCGCCTGGAGGAGACTCTCCCGCTCCACCCATGCCATATTGGGATCCAGATGATGGAGATCCGCCGGCACCGCCAATCACCTTTCTTCCTGGCAGAGTCATAACCGGGACAGATGATTCCACCTATCGTTGTGAATGTCGCGTAGACGATGGCTCGGCTGAAGGAAGAGAACTTACGATGTCTGATTGTGAAACGTTGTACGGCATCCCTGCTGAGCGAATGATGCTTGCTCCCGATCGCTGTTCGTGTTGGTGCCTGTCAAACTGGGGAGGGTGCCCTGCAAATTCAATTCTCGGATATGGCCAACGTCCCTACTCAGTAAATGGTAATCCGAATAATCCGTATCACAACGCTCAATGTCAGTGCACTTGTCAAGGAAACAGAGAGTGGTCCGGTGGCGCTCCAGAGGTTGGAGATTGTGTGTGTGTATCGACTGCTTGCCCAGGAAATAAAACCCGAGATCCTGATTCTTGCGAATGTGGATGCCAGGATTTTTCGTGCGCCAATGGTGGCGCAGTTCAAGAGGGCGCGAATGACACTTGCTATTGCGAGTGCCCGTGCGGCGTTGATGACGAAGGTCAGTGTGCTGCGTGTAGCGATGGAAGTCAGATAGGATAGCGTTTCTCATCTGAAGTGGGCCTCCCCAACTCTATCCGCTTGGATGGGAATTACTCTGCCCGCGGATGCCACTCCCACATGCTTTTTAAGGGTCGCTCTAGGTCGATAGGCCGAGAGAAAAGTTTGTCAGCGAGCCCTGTTGCTTCAGAGTTAAGGAAGGAAGTTGCAGCGAAGTTCTCGTCGACTTGCCCGAGACTACTTGCTCCAGCAATCGCCCCTGAGACAAAGGGCCTTGAGAGAACCCAAGCGAGTGAAAGGGTTGCTGTTGGTACCCGAAACTCCTTCGAAATGAAGTCCAGCTTCTCCAGGAGCGCAAGTGTGTCTTTCGCTGATGACTGATCGAACAAGACATTTTTCGATCGGTGATCTGATGGAACTTTTTGAAACAACTCTCTTCGACCGGCAAGCAGACCCTGAGCAAGAGGAGAATATGCGAGATAGCGAGGCCGACCATTTTCCTGAAAATTGGGAAACCAGGACTCATCCTTTCGCCACAAGAGATTGTAACAATTCTGGATGACGTCAATCAGTGTCGGATCGAAAAGTTCTTGAAAGACATTCTGATCCCAATTTGAGACCCCGATATTTCTGACCTTTCCCTTCTCACGAAGCGATATGATAGATTCAATCACCCTCTCGCTTACGCGCTCCTTTGCGGGCCAGTGTTGATAGAGCAGGTCTACATAGTCCGTCCGGAGATTTTTTAGTGATCGATCAAGAGCCTTCTCAATTTGAGAGAGAGAGGTTCTGTAGTGGTGAAATTTTGTAGCAACAAAAACGTCCTCTCTCTCTTTTGAATTGAGGACTTGTCCAATGAGCTTTTCAGAGAGGCCATTTCCGTACCCCTCGGCCGTGTCGATCGCATTTCCTCCAAGCGAGAGATAGTGCTCCAGAGTTTCAGTAAATCTTGACTCTCTTGATGTGACCCAACCGCTCGCTTGCCATCCACCAAACCACACAGGGGTTAAACTTTTTCGAGACTCGGTCCTAAGGTCACTCCTTTTCACATCTCTTCCTCACTTGACTCTCCCGGAACGGCACGAACATCCTTCACATAGACAGCACTGCCCTCCGTCGTTTCAAACTGAAGTTGAAACGGAATGACGGGAACCTTTGGTTCGGGCAGAGGCAAGAGAAAACCTTGCCACTGCCCATCGCTTTTGATCGTAAGGGTGCCAAGCGCTTCGCCCTGGTAGTGAAGAGATTCCCTCAGAGTCAAGGGAATCTCGGGAGAATTCGGCTGGTAGAGCGATTTGACTTCCAAATGCACGAAGGACCGTGAGTGAGCTGGGAGAAGCACCTGAAGTGCCTCTCGAACCTTACTCTCTCCAATAAACTCAAAGGCGAAGTTTCCGTCCTCATCTTGCCCGAGAAGTTTTAAATCATTCTCATAAAGAGAGAGTTCTTCGCGAAAATAGTTCTCGTCAAATCCCTCCAAGAGGTATGGACACAACACGACAAATCGAACATTACCAAGAAATGCAAGCGTCGTAAGTGAACGCTGATCAGGAAAGCCGCTCATTTTGCGCGGCAATTCTTTCATGAGCTTTGACCTCAAACCACTGTACCCATTTGTAGTCTTCAAACCGATCTGGGCCGACCAATTCATATATATTGAGTTCTTTCTTGCAAAATCTCCCCAACTTTTTACCCCTCCACTCGGATTGATCTCTTGTGTCCAGGGGAGAAACATAATGACATCTTCTCTCTGCGCTACCTTTTGGACCTCCGAGAGAACAGTAGGAAGCTTTTGGGGGGTCTCTAAATCGATATAGCGCACCAGGTTCTCTCCATAGATAAAGAGAAACAACAAACCGACGACTACTTCGGCTCTACGTACTCTCTTTAAAGAGACAGTGGAGAAGCTGAGCTGGACACTCAAGAAAAGCAGGACCAAAACTCCGCACCTACTAATCGCTCGCATAGAATCAAAGCCGGGAACGATATGATACAAAATGCCAAATGGCGAAAACGATCCGAGTGATGTCGCGCGCGGGTCAAAGACCGGCCCGAGAGAGAGGAGATAGAAAGAATAGGCAAGAAATCCAATCAGAAGTGTGAGCGAACGGTTTGTTACGAACAGTACTCCTGTCTCCTCTTCTCGGCGCCCTAAGCGATAGAGGGCCCCAGCAAAGAGAAACCAGGAAAGCCAAAGAAGAAAAATCACGAATCCATGGATGACCGATTGAATAAATGAGTTTGCGACTTTTGGATCAAGGGCGACAAGCGCAGAGCCGAAGACCCCCGATAGAATCACTCCTAAATAATAAGGACGAAGCGAGCGCACCCACCACAACAAGGCAATTGGAATAAAACTCAAAAGATAAAAGACAAATCCCGGAAAGAGGTGTGCTTCTGCATGGGAAAGGGAATTTGTAAACGAGTAGAGAACATTATGTTCCGAGCCGGCAAAATACGAAAGTGGACTCGCTCGAAACGCAAATGCTTCGAATATATCTCGAGCTGAAAAAATATTCGCAACGTCGAAGTAGGGAACAATAAAGGGAGCTGCTGGAACGAGACCAACTGAGACCCCAACGATGAACCTCGAGGCTGCGAAGCGATTCATCCTCCAAGGCCGAAGCACAGAGAACGCACAAAACAATAATACCACGGCAAAGCCCGAAAAGAGCGCGAAGTAAACCGTGGTTAAAAACGCTCCCGAAAGCCCGAGGCCTATAATGAAACTGCGGGAGTAGCTCGGTGACGAAACAAAGCGAAAGAAAAAGTAGAAAACAAGCGGAAAGAAAAACACGAACTGCAACTGCGGATGGCCGGAGACACCCGAGAGATACCCGAGCGAAAGAAAAGTTGACCCACTCAAGAGTGAACCCAAAAATTGGCCCGAAATCAGGTACGCAAGTCGAAAAGTCCAATACCCAGCAAGGAGCCCCGCGCCTAACAAGACAAGATTATACGCCGCGATATGAGAAAATCCGAGCGCCTCCAGCGCTTGAGTACAGAGCGACGGAAGAATGAAATTATCACTCCACGCGAGAGTTTCTCGGTAAGGGAAAAACGCAGATGTATCAAACCAACGTCGCCACGACAGCGCATCTCCGATACTTCTCGTCAACCAAACGTAGAGCCCAGCATCGCCTCTTGCACCGCCATAATAGGCGGTGGAAAGATGCTCCACTACTGGCAAGCGGTGATACATGAGGAGACCAAAGAGAAAGAGGAATGCCCCGAATCTCCTTTTGTATGAAAGGCTATAATCTGGAAAGAAATCGGTCTCAGCTCTCGCTCCTTGGCTTGAACTGGACTCTTCGTCTAACGTGCTCTCTTCGGTCATTGTTGGTCGATTCGTCCGAAACCTCTCTCGTCTTCTTCGGTTTCTCTCCTTCCGGTACTGTCGTATGGTATCAGCTGAAGGGAGCCCTCAGAAGACACCTCATTCCTCCCGCCAAGAAGGCGTGGGAATAACTGTACGCGATATTTTCCATTCGTCCAACGAAAGAGCAGCGACTTCACGTAGAGGCGCTCTCAATATGAAGGAACTCGAGGCATGCGCTTTAACCAGAGATTTTACCTTTTCACCTCTGGCACTCAACGAACCCTTCGTTCTGCGCGACGAGGCGTGACTGCTCGTCTAGCGCTTCAATTGGCATGCCTCTCCCTTCTCGCGGCTATCGTTTGTAACGAGGCGACGGCGGAGAAGCCCGATGATATCTGTGCCATCGCTCAAAGTGCCATAAGTGAGGCAAGTGAAATTCGTGGCCTCGCGCTAAAGAAGCCTGTTCCTTGCGAAGCCCATACGAAAGAACAAGTAAAAAAGTATCTCCTCGACACGATAGAGACTCAAATTCCTCCGGAAAAACTTCTCAACGAAGAACGCGTCTATAAGTTATTGGGTCTCATACCAGAGGAGTATGCCTATAAAGAGGGTCTGGTGCAGCTCTATGTAGGACAAATTGGCGGCTACTACGATCCACAAAAAGATTACTTCGTGATGGCATCTTGGATGCCGGCAGTTCTCCAAACCACAATCGCTGTTCACGAGTTGACTCATGCTCTTCAAGATCAGCATTTTGATCTCGAAACGTTCCTCGATCATGATCTTGATAATACGGATTTGCTTCTTGCTCGATCTGCTCTCACTGAAGGAGACGCCTCTCTCGTTATGACCGACTACACCCGAAGACTGTTCGGGCAGCCAACTCTTCAAGAGGAAACAGGTGTTGAAAGTCTGATGCTCCAAAATGTGATCGGTGCTTCTTTCATGACCGCACTCGGTACCGTTCCTGAATCCTTACAGCTCATGTTGATATTCCCTTACACGAGTGGGCTGCGATTCGGCCACTATCTCCTCAAACAGGACGGATACCGAGCACTTGATAGGGCGTTTCAGACACCTCCCCGCACAACAGAAGAGATTCTCCACCCTGAAAAATACCCTGCTATTATCGGCAAAGAATACTCGGTCGTCACTCTCAGTGATATACCCGCCTACGATCAGGCACAGTGGGAGGTTGCTTACCGAGATACAATGGGAGAATTTGGGATTTCATTGTTTGCTGCTGCACTAAAACTCGAAAAGCAGGTCTCTGCTCAAACTGCGGCCGGCTGGGGAGGAGACCTTCTCACCCTCTCTCTGTCGAGAAAAAATAATTGTGATGCCGAGAGACTCGATTGGGTCACCCGATGGGACTCCACAAAGGACGCGGAAGAGTTTTTCACTGGAGTACGAACGGGGCTTAAGACTCGCTTTGGAATTGATCCAGCCACCTTCGAGAGTTCACCCGCTCACATTGTCGGAAAAACCTGGCGACTCCATGTTACACAGGAGAAATCTCGAAAAGAAGTCCTGCTTACAATGAAGACTGTTAACGACTGCGTTAAGGAAGATAAGCAGTGACGCCTTTTTCGTGAAAAGAGTCCTCAAGAAAGCGCGGACAGAAAGTTGGAAGCAACGACGTCAAGAAACTCTTCTGTGCTCAGGTAATGGTCTCGACGGAGATCTTTCCCGTGAACACAAAGCGCGAGATCCTTGGTCATCTTTCCGCTCTCCACCGTATCGATACAAACTCTTTCGAGTTTTTCGCAGAAATCTACCAATTCACTATTGCCATCAAAACGTCCACGATAGAGAAGCCCTCGCGTCCACGCGAAAATAGAAGCGACTGAATTTGTGCTTGTTTCTTCACCCTGCTGATATCGTCGATAGTGCCTCGTTACCGTGCCGTGCGCCGCTTCTGCTTCTACCGTCTTACCATCTTCGGTCATTAAGACTGAGGTCATGAGGCCGAGGGAACCAAAGCCTTGAGCCACTGTATCCGACTGCACATCACCATCGTAGTTCTTACACGCCCAGACGTATCCACCTTCCGTTTTCATGGCAAACGCTACCATGTCATCTATGAGACGGTGTTCGTACCAAAGACCCTTTTCCTTGTACTTGGCAGCAAACTCACCCTCAAATACTTCCTGAAAAATATCACGGAAACGACCGTCATATGCCTTCAAGATCGTGTTCTTGGAAGAAAAGTACATCGGGTAATTTTTTGCGAGAGCATAGTTAAAGCAGCTGCGAGCAAAGCTGCGAATGGAAGCGTCGACATTATACATCCCCATCGCGACACCGGGTTCTTTGAACTCGTACACCGTGTGCTCAATTGGTTGCCCACCTCCCTCCGGCGTAAAAGTCATCGTCAACTTTCCCTTTCCCGGGACAAGAAAATCTGTTGCTTTATATTGATCACCAAACGCGTGCCGACCGATAACGATTGGCTTTTTCCACCCAGGAACGAGCCTCGGAACATTCTTACAGATGATGGCCTCTCGAAATACAGTTCCGCCAATAATGTTCCGAATCGTTCCATTCGGAGACTTCCACATTTTCTTGAGGCCAAATTCTTCCACGCGCGCTTCGTCGGGAGTAATGGTTGCGCACTTAATGCCAACACCGTGCTCACGGATAGCCTGTGAAGCCTCAACCGTAACCTTATCGTCAGTATCATCTCGGTTTTGAATAGAGAGATCGAAATATCGGATATCGAGATCAAGATATGGGAGAACGAGCTTGTCTTTAATAAGTTTCCAGATGACCCGTGTCATCTCGTCTCCATCTAGCTCGACAATCGGATTTTGAACTTTAATTTTTTCCATATGTCGGTTTCCGAAAATTTTTTACCAATTATACTGGAGGACTCTTGACACAGCCGCCCTTGGGTCGGAGTTCGGTTCGGCTGAGCTTACCGTCGAGGCCGCGTCAAGGCCAGGTCCCCGTCTCATCGAACGAGCGAAGCCTGAGGGAATACCACGATACCACCGGCAAAGGTAGCCGAAAGCGATCTGCCTTCGACACTCCATCCTGACATTTTCACGCGCGAACGGTATAGCCAAAAACGGAAATCTCCACAAATACTTCCGATTCGCGGTAATTGCTTTCAAACAGGGGGGATCCATCGACGAAAGATCCTCACGGAGATTCTAAGATTTGGCCTTGGCCTGAACCGAAACCTTCCCATCCTTTACAACGACCTTAAAAGAAAAGCGCTTATTTCCAGTTTTCTCCTGATAGCTCTTCGCCTTTTGGATCAGAGATTTTTGAAACCGCTCAAAATCTATTCTCTGCGTTTTGCCCGTCTCTTTCTCAAGAGCTGCACGGTAGCTGTCAAAGAGCTGATGCATGCTTGATTTTGCCTTTCCCTTAACAGACTGGGACTCAGCTTCTTCCTGCGCTATTCGCTCGCGAAGATTTGCCTTAAACACGTCACGAACATACGTACCCTCCTCGCGCTGTCGCTCAACACGGGTCCAATAGTTATTGTAGGTTTGGTAGCGACTCTCCACGGCACGGAGCGCATAATTCATCTGAGAGTTTTTAAATGGTGCTTTCTGGAGAACCCGAATGAGCCTCTTTACTTCACGATGGAGCGAAGTGGGAGCTTGAGGAAGAATACCGAGAAAATGCTGTTCGTAGTCAATCCGTAACTTCTCAAGCAAAGACTCAAGACGTGAAATCTCACTTCGAACATCGAGACGTTCGTGAGCTCGCTCAGCGAGCGTTTTTTCTGGCGGTTGCGAATACCCCGCGGCCATACCTTACCTTCTCCCGCACCGACTGAAAGAGGCGAGGCGATCCTCCTCCCATCTACTCAGCGCACCACTCTTCTCCGAGCATCTGCTCTTTCACCACTTCAAGAAGTGGCGGCATTACGCCTTGAGACAACAAGGCGTTCTATTGCGCTCCTCAGAAAACGTGCCTCGATTTGGTGAGACTTTTAGAATCTTCCTACATGACGAGACGCGCTCTCCTTAGAAATATCGAGACTCTGAGAGAATCCGTGAGAATCTGACGCGAAAAAGCCGGAGAGGCCCTTCAGATTTTCCTCTCGTCTCAGAACCGGGGACCTCGAGATATGGGTAATTAGCTAAAATATTTAGAGATTTAGTACATTTTTCTGACAGCTTTGGGAGCCATGTCGCCCGAGTCAACACGGCCCCTCAGACAGGGAACTTTTCGTGCTCCTCTCCTTTTCTCCGACGACGGAGAATCCCTCTCTTGGAGCTTCGTAGTACAAGAAGCCTCTGGCCCGGTCGAATTTTTCTATCGCCTGAAGTATCGTTGCAAGGATTTTGGGGCCGTGATCAGTTCCTGAGAAATATGGATAGGACAAGAATGCCTGAAAAGCTTTCCGTAGTGATCCTTGCTGCCGGACGCGGCAAACGAATGGGCAGTGATATGCCGAAAGTTTTGGTTGAATCCGATGAAGGCCCGCTCCTCGGACTAGTGCTGAAAACAGCCCTCTTTCTTAATCCCTCTCTTATCGCTCTCGTAACGGGACATAAACGTGAGTTGACAGACGCGTTTGTTGAAGCTTGGAAGAAGAAGAACTCTCATCAAGTTGTCGTCTCATCAGTTGTTCAAGAACAACAGTTCGGGACTGGGCACGCCGTTCTTCAAGCTTTACCAATTCTTGAAAAAGCTCATGGCCCGGTGCTCATTCTCTACGGCGATGTTCCTTTGCTCTCTGCTGAAACACTTGCTCTCTTGGCCCAGGAACACGAAAAGCGCAAAGCTACGATATCGGTCCTCACCGCCCTTACTTCCCGTCCTCATGGATATGGAAGAATTATCCGAAAAAATGGCGAGCTTGCTGCAATTCGAGAGTCAAAGGACTGCTCTGCTGAAGAGCAACTGATTCAAGAGATCAACACGGGGATTTATCTTGTTGACTCATCGTTCCTCGCTCCAGCGCTTCGAGGCTTGAAGAACGAAAATAGCCAGAAGGAATACTATTTAACAGATATTGTTGAAAAGGCGGTTTCTGAGGGACAGAGGGTTTGCTCGTTGTTGGCACCTGACTTCAGAGAGTGTATCGGTGTCAACACGCTCGAAGACCTTACTGAAGTCAACGCTATCTTGCGCTCTCAGAGAATAGCTAAATTTCAAAGGGCAGGGGTGACTTTTTGCGATCCAACTTCAGTAAACATTAGTTGCGGCGTAACAATTGGGACTGGCACCGTTATTGGTCCAAACGTGCAAATCCTTGGGAGTTCAGCTCTTGGAGAACGTGTCCGAATCGAGGGAACGGCCCTCATTCAGGATTCAACGATTGGAGCTGATACAATACTTAAACTCGGTGTGCGAATAGAGAGTTCGATTGTCGGTGCTCACAGCACTGTCGGGCCGTTTGCGCACCTTCGACCAGAAACTATACTTGCTGAAGAGGTCAAGATTGGAAACTTTGTTGAAGTAAAAAAGTCTTCTCTTTTGAAGGGATCAAAAGTTTCTCACTTGAGCTACATAGGTGATGCTGAGATTGGCGCAGAAGCCAATATTGGAGCTGGCACAATTACGTGTAACTACGACGGCTCTTCAAAATTTCGCACCGTTGTAGGAGAGGGTGCTTTCATCGGCAGCAATACTTCCCTCGTTGCCCCAGTTGAAGTCGGAAAAGGTGCGACCATAGGAGCTGGATCCGTTATTACAAAGTCAGTATCAGAGGACGCCCTTGCTCTCACTCGAGCGGAACAGCGAGAGATTGCTAACTGGTCTAAAAAGAAGAAGCGATCGAAAGGATCTTAGCTTGTGCTTGCTCCGCTGCCGTATTCTCACATTGCACTTCGAAGCGCGTACGCTGCTTTCATCGCCTCACTCATCGTCTATCTCCTCTTTCCTGACAAAGCCGAGCTTGGCGCTTCGGCGCTTTGTGGGTTAGAGCTTCGCACGCTTATCGATACTCTTCTCACAAGGAACAGAATCTACATTTGGAAAGAAAAGCTCCATCCCGCAAAGGCAAATTCAGAACTCGCTCTGCAACTTCTCACTCTCTTTGGAACGGTCTTTGTCGTGTTTGGACTCGCCGAGATCTTTGTCAGTGGCGGTGGTAGACTCACTATGAGCCCCAAATCTTCTACGTCGTTTCCGGAACTCTACTACACAAATTTTGTAGTACTCACGACTGGCATCCTGCTCTCTTTACTTTTTTCGGGTGGAGGGCTTCTGCTCATTCTCAACTGGTATGCTTTTCATTGGTCTACTTCACTTGTCTATTTTGGTACTGCCGTAGCGGCGGGCCGAGTTGGTTTGTGGGAAGTGACAAAAACCGCCGGATCTTGGCTGCCATTCCTTGGTCTAGAGGTGATAGCCATCTGCCTCTCGGGCTTAGGAGCGGTTTTTCTGAGTAAAGCCCTTCGAAAATATGAGTTGCGCTCTGTGCCTATGAAGCGTGTGGCAAAAACGGCTCTCCTTTTAATAGTCGTAAGTTTCTTTATTCTCGCAGTGGCAACCCTCGTTGAACTTTCCTTTGCAACGAGCGCATCGGAGATCTTCATCGACTGATAGGGAGAGAGGAAGTGGTTTCTACGTCACGATGGCTCAGTTGGTTTCTCATTGTTCCGGCGATGACCCTGCCGTGTATTTCCGCTATCTTCTATTTTGACCTCTATTCAGGGCATCCTCTTGCGACGGCGCTCTATTTTCTCACCAAATTCTTTACTCTCTTCTGGCCTCTCGTTGCGACATTTCTCATTTTTCGATACTGGATCCCGCGGTTTGAGCTGAGACACTCACGTCATACCGAAGCTCTTGTGCCCGGCGCTATCACTGGTTCTCTTATCGCTGCTGTAATGATTCTCGGACTCTTTACTCCGATCGGTGATGCCGTTTTCCGCTATGGTTGGCGAATTCGACAAAAGGCCCAGGAACTCGGGTTTTATAATCTGTATATCCCATTTGCGATCTTCCTCTCTTTTTTTCACTCCCTATTGGAAGAATACTACTGGCGTTGGTTCGTCTACGGTACGCTTCGGAAACTCATCCACCCAATTCTCGCCAACCTCCTCGCAGCGCTCGCTTTTGCTTCGCATCACCTCGTGGTCTTAAAGGAATACTTTCCTCTCTCTTGGGCTCTTTTCTTCAGCGCTTCTGTCGCGGTGGGAGGAATCATTTGGAATATTCACTACGAACGTCAACAAACAATTGCCGGTGCGTGGATAAGTCACCTTATCGCTGACCTTGCGATTATGACGGTTGGATATTTTATAATTTTTCAGTGATGCCACTCACTGCTCCCTTTCCCCGCCTCTAAACATTCTCTCTGAGAGGGTTCGGGAGGGTGACTACTGAGATTCAGAGAACGAGTTCTAGATGAAGAGGCCGTAACTCTCTCTCGTGAATTGGGTACCGAGCACTCCTGGATAAGCTGTTGTAAGTGGATCGAGGAGAAGATGATTTTCTACAATCTCAGATAGGAGCGATCGCGAATCTCGTTCTATCTCCCAAAAAACGTTCGAAGAGATATCCGCGGCTGAGATCGTATTTCCGAAAACTGCGTTTGTGCCACCATTAATACGTCCGCCTATGGTTAAGGCGTGGAAGGCTCGTCCGTGATCTGTTCCATAGCCATTCCAGGCGAGTTGTCTCCCAAACTCTGTCATGGTTGTAACAACGATATTTTCAAAGAGATCTTCGGCAATCATATCGTCACAAAAAACTCGAAGAGCATCGGCAATCGGAGACAAGGCATTGCTCATACTCGTTTGCCAACTCTGATGAACATCGAATCCTCCAGTTCCGAGCACAAAAACCGCTGGCATGGTTCTCTCTTCTCGTTTCCACCGTAACACTGTACTTGCAATATTTCGAAATTTGTTTGCGAGGCTCGTACTCGGATAGGAGTCATGCAAAGCTGTTTGGTGTTGTGTCAACGTGGTTTGAATTTCATCGATGACAGGAAATACTCCTCGAAAGCTCTCACGATACTCAAGCTCTCTTGCGCTGGCTCCCTCAGGAGGGGGCAAGTCCGATAGGTCTCGAAGCACCTTCGCTACATGAGCTGCGTTGTTAGAACCACCTTGGGAACTCGAGAAGTACTCACCTGAGAGAGTAAAAGTCTCATAAACATCAAAGACTGGCGGCTTGTGAATCTGGCACTTCTCGCTCTGACAATTGAAATTTACCCCTTCAGAGGGACGAAATCCGATAACTTCCAAATCAGACACTGCATCGTACATTCTCCCAACAGTTCCAATATTGTTCGTGTCCGACCCAACCCCTCCGAGCGCCATTCGTAGCTGCATGTTTTCGTGAGAGCCGTTTGAGCTCGTGTGCGTAGCATGCCCAATGTTCTGCGTAATTCTGAGGTGATCAAAGTGCGGCAACAATGGAGCAAATGAAGGATGAAGTGCCATCGGTATGCCATATCCGTGAAGATTGACTACCTCCGAATCATAAATTGCATTTCCCCGAATTGTCTGAAGCAGTGAGAGTCGTTCCGAATCGGTTGGAAGCGCGAGTCCAAGATTGTCACACCCCCCAAGCATTTCAAGTATGATAAGTACCCTCGGAGCGTTGGTTTCCCCGCCTCCCGGGATACTCAAATCTGCCTTCGCGACACGCGGGCCAACCATTCCGTAGGACGCAAGCCCAAGACTTAACAGCTTAAGAAATTTTCGTCTCGATACTCCCCGAAGTGAATTGAAGGATCTCACAATCTGCTCCTCTAGTAGATGTTTGCTTGTGGGAGACTCCCAAAAATCACAGAGAGTCCTGCGAGTTTTGCTTCCATGACCGAGTCACTCATTGGGTTCCAAATATTCGTCGTCCCCTCTTCGCCACCACTAAAATTGTACTGAAGATAGTGAATCAGCCGCTCATATTCGAGTTCAGTGAGAGTCACTGAAAATCGATCGAGATAGTAATCCAGAACGTTTTGTGGAGTTAAATTTTCACGCGCAATCGGTATCGAATTTAAGATCTGTCGAAATCGAGTAGCCGCGGGGCTTTCCGGTCTTTCATACACTCGAGCACCATGCCAATAAGCGAAGTGAACTAATCCCTGGGTTCTTCCGACGATATTCGCTGCTGAGAGCCATTCGCTCGCTCCCGTCTCTCCAGGATCTTCACCGCAGTAATCATAACCAAAAACACTTGGATAGCTTAATATCTTTTCTCCGCCGTAGGAGACAGCGGTAGTCAGGTGGTCAAAGAGCTCTTTTTGCCGAAACATGCGAGTGTTATACGGATACCCTCCACCCCCTTCATAGTTCCCGACGAGAGAGAGATTCAAACCGTTAATCAATTTTTGGAGCCCTTGATAAGGGCTTGCGACACAATTCTTTTGAGCGGCCTGTTGGGAGAACATCGCTTCAGAAAGCAAAATGCGCCGGAGAAGCTTTTTTAAGTCGTAGCCATCAGCTCGAAAGCTCGTCGCAAGATCCTCAACGATAGCGGCGGGTGGCTCGGGATATGCCAACATACTAAAGAGCTTTCGAGCAATAAAGCGCGAAATTCCTGGATGATGCTCAAATAAGTGATTCACAAATTCTTCTGGAGTCATGTTTTGGCTTTCAATCGCAAGCCCCGGATAGAGATCTTCAAGCTCATTGAACAAGGTTCGTTTTTCAGTGGAGTGCCGACTAGAGAAATACTTAAATAAATTGAGATAAAACGGATTTCCTCCTGAAGTAGTGAAACCCGAGAGAAATCTCGTTGCACCCTGAATGTCATTTACATCGGTGTAGTTCGCGAGCCCTGTTACCGGATCAAATGGACCCATCATATACAGTTCAAGAAATTCTCTCGGGAAGTTTTCGTTTGGCGTTGTTCCCGTATTGAGGTGGTGATTCAACCAAAAATTGGAGGCTCCATCACAGAGAATCCCTGCCAACCCATTGGTAGAGGTTTCTCCCGTTCCATTTGCGCAACCGTGTGGGGCGGTTCCAAGAATCATCCGCTTAAAATTGCCGAGAGCTTCCCGCTTTATCGTATAGAGATAATCGCCAACCCAATGCTCCTGCGCGCCATTAAGTACGTGAGTTGCTGTTCCAAAGTGTCCGAGAAAGAGGTGCATCATCGTCGCATGAAAAGGATTTTGGTAACGCCCGTTGAATAAGAGGTAGCCGCCTGCTTGCGGATATCCCCAATGGTAATTTGAATTCGTAGGATGATTCGATCTCGCCGATGTTGAGAGAAATCGAGTAACTGCCTCCCGCTGTACTTCGGGAGTATCAAAACTTTCCCCTGTAAACATCTCTATAAAAGAGCTAAACGGCGGACTATTTGGGTCACTCACATCCGGATGGTCAACAATAAACGGGTCTGTCACGTTGCTGATTCGGAACTCGTATCCATGATCTCCCGGAAAATTTCCGTCGCGAAGGACTTCGAGTTCGGGGAGGAGGTCACTTGAAAACACGTTCTCATCGAGAAGAACATCGTCTACAAACTCGCTCAACCTTTCTGATTGTATATCGAGAAGCGAGAGGAGGTTTCCGGCAAGCTTGGAAACAAGATACTTTTTCTCCGCGTAGCTCGCGTGCTCGCGATAGGGTTCTAACGAAAGAGGGTCGCCTATAAAGTCTTGGTCTGAAGAAAGGTTAAGATTAACGTTATACGGATCGCTGCACCCTTCAACTTCCGAGTCACAAACTTGATATGCGAAAGAGTCGCTCCCAGTCGCAAAACCGACCGTATATTCAAGCACACCATTGGAAGTAGTCGAAAGCTCGCCCTTTGCGGGTTCCGAGACGACCGAAAGGGAGAGGTTTCCACCGCAGTCTCCCGTTTTTGAGAGCGATAGTGGAAAGGTCATCTTCTCCGGCACCGTCACGTTCAGGGCTGCGCCAGAAAGAGAGCAGCTCTGAAGTGTGAGAACCGAAGAATCACTGCAGAGAGTAAACCCTCTTTGGAATCCTTCTTGAATTTCAGTACACAATTTATAGGGAAAGCTTTCGCTGTCCGACGAATTCTTTGTGAAGAGAATCTCCTCGTTTTGAACGGAGACTCCCGCTGGCAATATCCCTTCTGGAACTTCGAGCTTCGTTTCTCCCATACAGTTTCCGAGAGGTTGAACGTGAAAGGAGCGTTCCTTACCCGGCAAATAGCGAACTACTTGGTGAGCTGAGCTAATAGAACACGAAGAATAATTAAGTGGTGGTTGGTCGAGTTCTCGGCATCTTTCGTAAGCGAGAGACTCACGCTGCGCGAGTTCTAGCTGTCCCTGCTTCTTTTGATACCTCTTATATCTCTTTTGGAACTTTTGAGACTCAACATCGAGCACCTGTATCTGCGCTTCGAGGCGAGAGATATCGCGTCTCAATTTTTTTGAAAGCTTCTTTGATTGCCGGTAGAGATCGCGAGTCGAGAGGTCTAAAAGGAATTTTCCAGAACGGGTGACACGCTTGACCTTGGCTGACGAGTACCGATCGCGATGCTGATCGTAGACACAAACAAGATCTCCCTCGAGTTCAACCGTCATCGTCGGCGGCAGCCGCTTCCGTTTGGCGAAGCTCACTTCAGGATGAACAAGAGAAACAAATATGCAGATGAGAAGCAACCACGCCCATGCGACGCTCCTCGTAAAAACAACCTTCACGTGCAAGAACCACAATCAACACTAGATTCGTTTCTGAGCGGTCAACGCCTCTGAACGACCGGTCCAGAGCACACTCCGAACCAATTTGATTCCCACCAACGACACCAGCAAATTTTAGACCTGCTGCTTTCGAGCCTACGAACAGCGAAAAACCAATCAAATTTCGCTGTAATTTCTAAATATTATGGTGTTCAAGCCTCAGGACGTGACACATCCCAAGAAAAGCGAAGTAGGAAGAGTGATTCCGAGCACTCCCATTTACTGCATATGAGACCGAAAATACAAACGTTTTCTATTTTATTTTTAATGAAATCGAGAGGAGACGCAAAAAGAACTCCGTACTCAGCAAGCAGATAGAAGGGCTAAAAGCGCTACGGGAAAATGAGAGCGCCTTCTTTCAGCAGTTTCCGCTCACGAGCTCTCGTTTTGTTCTGCTTCCGCTTTGCGAGCCGACTATCTCGGTTCTTGCGTCGAGCTGAAGTTTGTTTTGTAGGGGATGCCATATCGTTCACCAATTAAGAGGCGGGAGAATACAGTCTCCCCGGGATAAGATCAACTCAAGCAGAATTATTGAATATTCAGCTGCTTAGGCAACTGAGCACGACACCAACTGTTCGCTCGAGAGGAATTGACCTTCTACGAGGCCAAAGCGTGATACCCGATCCCGAGTGGCTAAATATCCAGATTCTTTGTATTCAGGGCATTCTCTTCGATGAATTCTCTCCTCGGCTCCACCTGGTCTCCCATGAGAACTGTAAAGATTTCATCTGCGTTCATCGCGTCCTCGACTCGAACCTGAAGAAACGTTCGTGCTTCTGGGTCCATGGTTGTTTCCCAAAGCTGTTCGGGATTCATTTCGCCGAGTCCTTTAAAGCGAGAGATAGTCAATCCCTTCCGTCCTCGCTCATCTATCAAGCGCCCAATCTGTTCTGGGAGATCACACGACCCCACGACCTTTTTCTCATCAAGCTGCACTAACTCAAAAGGACCAGCTCCCAGAGTCTTGCTCTGATGCATGATTTTCTGGAGCCGTTGAAACTTGGCGGTGCTCACAAAAGCTTCGTTTATAACCGTTCGCTTTTGAACTCCCTTAAGGCGCGTTTTCAAGACAATTCTGAAACGCTCAACGTGAGGGCTTGTTTGTTGACTTACCGGTTGTTCCGATGTCGCTTTCTCATCACTACTCTTGTCAGCGCTCACCTTCACTTCGATTTCGCTTCCGATAGATTTCTCCAAAACGCCCTTCAATCTGAGCGCGAATCCTTCGAGTTTATCGCGAGTTCGAAAGAGCCCTTCCAGTTCTGCTTCTGTCCGAGATACTTCGAGCAGAACCCGCGGGTCCTTTCTCTCTTTGGCATACCCAGAAAGAATCGATTCAACTCGACCAATCTGGAGAACTTGGGACTTCAACGTTGGTTCATCGGTAACAACTCCGTCACTTGAGCGGAGCTCGCATCCAGAGACTCCTCCGCTCACTATGAGATCTTTGAAAGCCGATTCGTCCTTTATGTATTTTTCGCTTTTCCCGCGTTTGATCTTATAGAGCGGTGGCTGAGCAATATAGAGATGTCCTCTTGCGACCAACTCGTTCATCTGTCGATAAAAGAACGTTAACAACAACGTTCGAATATGACTTCCGTCAACATCTGCGTCAGTCATGATCACAACTTTGTGATAACGCAACTTACTAATATCGAAGTTATCTGAGCCAATACCAGTTCCAAGAGCAGTGATGATGGTTCGAATCTCTTCGAAGGAGAGCATTTTGTCGAAACGAGCTTTCTCGACGTTGAGAATTTTTCCTTTCAACGGCAAGACAGCTTGGCTCACTTTGTCACGCGCCTGTTTCGCGGATCCTCCCGCAGAATCACCCTCCACAAGGTAGAGCTCTGCGCGCTCCGGATCTTCCACCTGGCAATCTGCCAACTTCCCAGGAAGGGATGCGGAGTCGAGGGCACCCTTTCGTCGTACAAGTTCACGAGCTTTCTTTGCTGCCGCCCTTGCTCGCGCTGCCTCGAGTGATTTTGCAACGAGAATCTTGCCCACCGTAGGCTTTTCTTCCAGATACTGATTTAACTTCTCCCCAACGATCTGTTCAACGAACCCCTTTACCTCACTATTTCCAAGCTTCGTTTTGGTTTGTCCCTCAAACTGAGGTTCTGGCACTTTCACACTAATAACAGCCGTGAGTCCTTCTCGGGTATCGTCTCCTTGAATAGCTTCCTTAGACCCTTTCAAGAGGTCGTTTTTGTTCGCGTAGCTATTAATGCACCGGGTAAGAGCTGCCTTAAAGCCCGCGAGATGCGTGCCACCTTCACTGGTATTAATGTTGTTTGCGTACGTATAGATATTCTCTTGGTAGCCTTGGTTGTACTGTAATGCTAGCTCGACGACGATCTGATCCTTCTCGCCCTGGATAAATATTGGCTCGTTAAAAAGCGGTTGTTTTGTTTTGTTGATATCACTGACAAAACTCTTTATTCCGCCTTCAAAAAAGTATTCAAACTTCTTGTCTTCTCGCTCATCAAAGACAAGGAATCGTATTCCTGCGTTAAGATACGCAAGTTCTCGCACTCGATGAGTAATCGTTTCAAGTTGAAACCCCGAGACTTCGCTGAATATCTGATGATCGGGGAAAAATCGTACTGTTGTGCCCGTTACGTCTGTAGCATCCCCCTCAGCGAGTGGAGCAACCGGAGCTCCTCTCCGAAACTCCATGGTATGGATCTTTCCCCGATTTCGAACTTCGACCTTGAGCCACTCTGATAGCGCGTTCACCACGGAAACCCCAACACCGTGCAAACCGCCCGATACTTTGTAGGCGTCTTTTTCAAACTTTCCACCAGCGTGGAGCTTGGTCATGACAACTTCGACTCCGCTCACTTTCTCTGTAGGGTGAATACTCGTCGGAATTCCCCGACCATTATCTTCGACCGAAACGGAACCATCGACATGAAACGTGATTCGAACTGTGTCACAGTATCCGGCCAGAGCTTCGTCTACCGAGTTATCGAGCACTTCGTATACGAGGTGGTGATACCCTCTTTCAAACGTATCTCCGATATACATGCCTGGACGCTTTCGAACGGCTTCGAGCCCCTCAAGCACTTTTATCTGTTCGGAGTCGTACACGAGAGCACCTTTCTGAGAAGACTCGGATTTTGTACTACGAATGCCTTCTTCAGTGGTTGAACCATTTTGCTCGGCTGAATCTTCGACCACAGCCCTCTCTATTCCATTTACCATACGCTCTTTTGACTCTTGTATTCTCTCAGCAAACTCTTGAGATACGTGCTCCGTTGAGACGAAATTATTGGCTCTCTCGGAATTGATAACAATCACGAGTTCCATGTCGGAAAAACACTCTCCGGGAGAGTAGTTTTCGACAGAGCCCCGTCTCTGAATAGGGGCGCGGTCAGGGAAACCGCAACAGAGAGATTATAGCCAACTTATCTTAATAATCTCAAGTTCTTGGTAGAGTTTTACTTGTTTGTTCGCTGGGAACAAAAAGCGCTCTTATCCCCTGCATATCGCCTAGTTTTTGGAGTCAATCTGGCAAACTTCTCCTGCCTCTACAACGTAGTAGCTTGCTTGGTCCAAAAGTTGATTCGATATTGAAAATTCAGCTCTTTCCGTACCGGTAACGATTGTCTGGCATCCGTGATCGAGGAGGGCGGTAAAAAAGTCATTTCGACGACCATGGTCGAGTTCAGACTCTACATCGTCGAGGAGCAGAATCGGGTAGTCGCCGTTTTTAGCCCGAAGGAGCTCAAGAACGCTCATGAGGAGAGAGAGTACAAGGCTTCTGCTTTGCCCCTGAGAAGCAAAGCTTCGAGAGCTTTTCTCATTAAGAAATATCTCGATATCATCGCGTTGCGGTCCGTAGAGAACCTTTGCAGCTGCCCGCTCTCGCTGGTGTACCGCCGATAAATCATTCAGAATTTCTTGCCTCGATTTCACCGCTCCCGACTCATGTAAAAGTTGCGAAACAAGTCGCAGCTCTAAAGAACCATCATTGCTCGCATATCGTCTGTGGACGATCTGAGCCCCGGGCTCAAGGTCGGATATGAAGAGGCGTCGAAATGAGGCAACCGTGAAAGCCTCCTCCGCGAAAAGCTCGTTCCAGCTTTGCAAGGCGCTCAACGAGCTTGGATTCTCTTTGAGAAGGGCTGCTTTGCTCCTCGTTATCTGGTGAAGACGTGAAAGAGATTCAAAATATTGAGGATAGAGAAAACTGCAGTATCGATCGAGAAAGGCGCGCCTCTCCCCGGGACCCCCTTTAATGAGTTCGAGATCATTTGGCGAAAAGGTCACAGCAGGTAACTTGCCAACGAAATCCGAGAGACGTTTAAGTCGGTCACCGTTTACAAAAGCCGATCTTCTCCCGTGCTGAAGGGTCACAAGAAGCTCAAAGATAGTCCCGTCTTGAGACACTATCCCAGCTACTGAACATTCGTCCTTCCCCCACGTGGTAAGGTCTGAGGAGCGCTTCGTCCGAAATGAAGTGGTTGTACTTAAAAGAGAGACCGCTTCGAGAATGTTGCTTTTGCCCTGGCCATTTTTTCCAAAAATAAAGTTCAGCCCCGGACTAAACGTTATCGAACCGGGGCTGAGATTTCGAAAACAATAGGGGGAAAGCGAAGAAAGATGCATACAAGAGTTTCATGATGCTTTGGCACAAGTCCTTCAAAAAGGATCCACCATTTCATTAAGAAAAAAGAATTTGGCAAAACGGGCTAGTGCTTCAACAGGAACCTAGACGAAGAGATTTCTACACAGCAAAAACCCGAAGGTTAGCCGATTTTCCTCGAGTCGAGGTGCCTTGTCGTCTTGCCTTCCTTCGGTCGGCGCTCGTAATTCCTAAAAATTCTCCTTAAAAATCTAGATTGAGGAAGCCTATTGGTCGGGATACTAGTTAAGCCGCATTGGCATAACTACGCCGAAATATGAATCATCTCCCTCGACTTTTAACCGAGCAGGCCCAAGCTCACCGGACAACTCAAGCAGAAGCGGTTGTTCTTCTTCTATACTTGAGCAGAACTCAAGGAGATAGCGAGCATTAAAACCAACCGTCGTCTGATCCCCTTTAAATCCAACTGCCAACTCTTCGCTTGATTCTCCGAGCTCAGGAGAGGAACTTGAAATTCGCAAGCGGTCTTTCCCGAAATCAAGCTTCACGCACTTGCCTTTGTCAGTCACCATCAGAGCCGCTCTCCTCAGCGCTTGAGCAAAATCTCCTGAAGGCACACTCACTATTTCTCCAGCTTTTTTCGGCAGCACCTGATTATAGTCTGGAAACTCTCCATCTATGAGGCGGGTTGCAATCTTGCCCCGAGCACTCTCAATCACAAAAAATCCATCTGAAAGGGCCACTCCGACCTCTGAATCGTCATCATCGAGGAGCTTTCGAAGTTCACTTAATCCCTTTGCGGGAACGATGGCTCTTCCGTCGAAAGAAAGCTCCCCAAACGGGCGAGTAATCATCGAGAGTCGATGACCATCTGTTGCTACCATACGAACCATCTTCTTCGTTGACTTGCCCTTGCCTTCGCTCAATGCTTCAAAGCAAACTCCGTTCAGGTTGAACCGTGTTTCATCGTGCGAGACGGCGTACAACGTCTTCTGAATCATCTCAAGAAACTGCTTTCCTGGAACACGATGGGAAACTTCGATAGTAATCCCGGGAAGACTCGGAAATTCATCCGCACTTACTCCAATCATGCGAAACTTAGATTTTCCAGCGAGTATCTCTAGCCTCTCTCCCTCGCTTAGGGAAAGCGAAACCTCTCCATCGGGTAGCTCACGAACGATATCGGAAAAGACTCGAGCATTGACAGTGGTGCTTCCTGTAGACTGGACACGAGCGTCAATTGATGTGAGAGCAGTAATTTCAAGGTCTGTGGCAGCAAGCTGCAACCCTTTCTCACGAACGGTTAAAAGAATGTTTGCAAGGATAGGCATGGTCGTTTTTCGTTCAACCACACTTTGGGTAAGGGAGAGGGCTTTCGCGAGATTTTCTTTAGTTACAACAATATTCATCAGCAATCCTTTCGCTGAAGTTGCGGTCTCCATCACTGCCCAATGACAGGTATGAGAGCGAGCAACTCATCTTCGCCCTCGAAATCGAGAAAAGCAAAGAGACAACGTTTATGAAACGAACGTTTACGAACCCACTGAGTACATCAGCACCTGTGACTATACATTAAATTATTTAAAAACAATTCGAAAAGAGCCGGTAATTGAACTGAATCTTAGAAATCCTCGGAGAGTCAAAGGGGACTTCCTCCTGGGATAAATAAGGCGGCATTTGCACGAAACAGAGAGCATTCTTTCCTTCGCTCAATGTGGAGAGTGAAAGACAGATAAGATCAAAGCGAAGAGGTTTGGTTTGTAACTATTATTAAAGAGAGATTTAGTAGTTGTAGTAGTAGGGACGGGTGAGATCTGTTGGAAAGTGGGCCACATCCTGAAAAGTGTTTGTGATCTCGCCGCGAAAAGCTGATGAAAACCCGTTGGAAAGGGGAGTGATTTCTCCCGTTCATTTTTTCGGATGAAGCAAACGATCCTTTTGGTGAACGATACCCCCAAGTACTACAGAGAAACCCACAGGTTTTACCGGAAAAAACAGTGTAATAAATAAACGTTAGCGGGGTTGTCCACAAAAATCTCGGCGGTGCTCCGTGAACGAATACCCTGTTGAGGTAAGCACTGAGCCCGCGAGCGAACGAATATTTCGCTTCTCTGTTCTGAAAACCGTGCTTAGGAGAAAAGTCGAGCGTCAAAAAACCCTAGACTCACAAGCCCCTAGTTCGGGGTTACACGAGAGTCTTACTTGTGCCGCTCTAATTAAGCGAAGAGCTTATGCTCTATCTCTTGAATGTGATTGCTCACATCTGAAGAGTCTTGAATCTTTCCAGACACCACATTCGCTGCGTGAATAACGCTTGAATGGTCTCTTCCTCCGAACTTACTTCCAATTTCTGGGTAAGAGCACGTGGTATGCTTTCTACACAGATACATGGCGATGTGCCGGGGGAAAGAAAGATTTTTTGTTCGTCTCTTTGAGATCATTTCAGAGACGCGAATGCTGAAATGATCCGCTACTACACGTTGAATGTCGTCAACAGTTACGTGAACTTTTTTCTGTTTCAGAAGGGGTTGTAAAGCACTTTCAGCAAGAGCGAGGTTTATAGGAACCTTTTGAATGCTACTGAGCGCGTGCAATCTTGTAAGAGCGCCTTCGAGTTCTCGAACATTTGAGGAAATTTTTTCGGCTACATAGTGCGCGACATCTTCGCCAACCACAAAAGACTCCAGAGCAGCCTTTCTTTTTAAAATAGCAACTCTTGTCTCAAAGTCAGGTGCTTGAATGTCCGCAGTCAATCCCCAAGAGAACCGCGTTTGGAGTCGCTCTTCAATTCCAGGAATCTCTTGCGGGAGCTTATCAGAGGTAATGACAATCTGGTGCTTCGCGCTGTAGAGCGCATTAAAGGTATGAAAAAACTCCTCTTGAGTTCTCTCCTTGCCGCACATGAACTGAATGTCATCAATAAGAAGCACTTCAATGTTTCTCAGTCGACGCTTAAACTCATCCATCTTCGCAAAACGGAGGGCGAGTATCAGTTCGTTCGTAAAAGTCTCGGAAGACATGTAGAGCACTCTCGCCTTAGGGTTACGAGCCAAGACATAGTTGCCGATTGCGTGGAGAAGATGCGTTTTTCCAAGCCCAACCCCGCCGTAAATAAAGAGAGGATTGTATGCAGCACCAGGGTCTTCGGCCACATGAGTGCAGGCGGCATGGCAAAACTGATTGTTATTTCCGACAACGTAACTCGAGAATGTGTACTTTGGATTGAGGTGAGTCCGACCATCACCACTTTCGGCATTTCGGCCTTGAACCGTTGTTTTTACCTTCTTTACGACGATATATGAGCCGTCTCGAGATGATCCGGTCGCATTGTTTGGCTGAGAAGCCGTCTTCTCATCAACGGTAAGTTTAATTGAAAAATTCGTAGAACTCCCTTTCTCTTGGAGCACGTCTTCGAGCTTTCTTCGAAAGTTAGAGTCGACGTGATTACAAACAAGCTTTGAGGGAGCAATGATATGAATCTCACGTGCCGCTCTATTCACACCCGATACTTCGAGAGGCTCTATGTATGCTTTGTAAATGTGTGGGTCGAGTTGATGTTCCAACTCCTTCTTCCCATTCTCCCAGAGCTCTTGCTCCTCTTGGGTCACACCGGCAAGGACTCCAACCTGCTCAGCATTATCATGCTCTGACCTCTCCTGCCCTGATCTCGAGTCTTGCATAGAACGACAGCTTACGTTGTAGGTTCGGGGAATGCCGACTACGAATCTTCAGAACACCGATACAAGCCTTCTCGTGCTACAAAGCCGAAAAGTGACTGCGTTGTAAAAACGATGCTCTTACGAAAAGCTTACGAAGAAAAAAAATCTTCATCGGCAACGGAGAGAGAATTTATATGTTGGTTCGAAAAATTTACAAGCGATTTTTGAAAAAAAAAATGCACCAAACCATAATTGGACAGAAATGCAGATGCTTTCGGTAAAAAAATATTCGTTACTATAAGTGAACTAAAATAAGTTTAATTTCGTAATCGAAAGCAACGCTCGAAAAGACTCTCTCTGCACTCGAAAACCACAGCTTTATCTTTGTAAACGGAGAAAGGGACTTCATGTGGTTCAACACACTGTTGTTGCCCGAGACAAAAAACGCTGATCGAGAAAAAACGTAGCTGTATGACAAGAATTTCCTTTACAAGCTCGTTGAGCGAGATGGGTTTTGCCGCTTTCAAGGCCATTTTAATCGTGCCTCTCCTCGATTACACTTGAAACAATGGAACTTTACTCAATTGGGATTGGATTTTGCCTCGGTGTATTGGCTGCTTCCTTCTCAAACAAGGCGCACTCACTCGTGGTGAAGGCCGTCTTATTAGATGAAACCTCGCGCTTGGTTACGGCAATTGTGTTTCTCCTTAAGCTCCCAATTCTTGCACTCCTTGTTTATTGCAGTTCGCTCCTGGGGTTTGAGAGCCTCTTGGCGTTTTTGGTTGGGTTTTCAGTAGCTTTGGGCTTTATGCTCTTCCCCCGTGTGAGGGCAACCCTTAAGGAGGGCATGGACGACTGAGGGAGAAAGAGTCACGGGAGAATTGACGGGGATTTTGGCTCTCGAGAAGTTTGACCTGGGTTCGAGTTTTAGCTAGAAAGCTCTGATACAACCGCTGTGTTCACAGGACATTAGCTCAGTTTGCAAGGCTCCTTATTCTTCTCGCAGAAATCTGCGACAGGGAAGATCTGCATTGCGAAGATCTTTATAGTTCGGTGGTGAGACCGTCCTGGCTTTTGAGAATGCTACTTCAGCGGAGTGCGTTTGCTTGTTTGAGCGTCGCTCGTTGAAAGGTTGGTGCCCGTCAATGTACGGCTTCGAAGGGATTGACGAGGATGCGAATTGAGCGGCGTCAGTGACGTGCAGAGGTAGTGACGGAGAGGGGCGCTGAAATAGAGACGCTCACGTAACAGGAAATCCTTAGGGACACCGAAAAGATGGAATCACATTACACCTACCTCGATGGAGTCATTGAACCCGTTTCAGAGATCGCTACCGGCTCCCAGAAGATGGTCATTGCTACACTTGTAGCGCTTTTCTTCGTCGCGCTCGGAGTGGCGTTTCGACGGCATTTTCAGCTCGCTCAGACCTCTAAAGATGCACTCATTCCCCCAAAGAAGATAAACACCTTTTGGTTTTTCGACCTTCTCATGGAAACTTTTGTCAAATACCACGACTCGGTAGTGGGGAAGGCGAACCGAAAACACATTCCGTTTACTGCCTCGATTTTCTTCTTCATTTTTTCCCTTAACCTTCTCGGCCTGATCCCCGGTATGCCGGCTGCTACGACGACAGTTTGGTTGAACGTCGGTATGGCTTTAGTTGTGTTTATTCATTTCAACTGGAACGGAGTCCGAGAGCACGGAGTCGCAGGTTACTTGAAACATTTTATGGGGCCTGTTTGGTGGATTGCCCCACTCATCTTCGTTCTCGAAATTCTCAGCACCTGTTTGAGGATACTCACTCTCAATCTTAGGTTGTATTGGAACATTTCAGCTGATCACATCGTGTTATCCGTTTTTACAAAGATCATGAATATTGAATTTTTCCCGATTTATGGGGCACTTGCCTTTCCGTTTTACGGAATCGGGCTCTTTGTCGCTTTCATGCAGGCTTTCATCTTTACAACTTTAACGATGGTGTACATTCTCCTTGCCACTGAGCATGGAGAGGAGCACTAAAACTCTTAACCATAAGGACGGAGAAACGGACATGAAGAAGAATATCAGCTTGATCGTCGCTGCATTGGTAGCATCGGCGTTTGTAGTCGAGCCGGCGTTTGCTGCTGATGGCGTAGCGGATATTGGCCTCGGAAAACTCGCAGCGGGGATTTGCATGGGAATCGCAGCCCTCGGTGGAGCGCTTGGCCAGGGACGTGCAGTTTCTTCAGCATTAGATTCAGTTGGACGTAATCCATCTGCTGCTGGAAAGGTGTTCAACCCGATGATTATCGGACTCGCTCTTATTGAGTCGTTGGTAATTCTCTCTTTCGTTATCGCGTTTTCGCTTCTGTAGGCCTTCTGCAGAGAGCTCTCTCTTGCGAGGAGGCTCTGAGAGCGAAAGTCTAACAAGCGGTAGACGTAAAAAGCGGCTGTTCCCATTTTTTCGGGAGCTGCCGCTTTTTCTTTTTCAAGAAGAACTCTGGGCTGCGACGAGGCGGAATTCTTCGGTCGGCGTCCCCTACTTTTGAGAGTGAAGAGACACTAGCTATGCTGCGCCTCGAGCCACCGTTCGGTTTCAATCGCGGCCATACACCCAGTTCCAGCGGCCGTGATTGCTTGTCGAAATACGTGGTCTTGAACGTCGCCACAAGCAAAAACCCCCTCAACGTTTGTTCTGGTTGAGTTCGGCTTAACGACAAGATATCCGGAGTCTTCCATATCGAGAACTCCTTGAAAGAGTTGCGAATTCGGAGTGTGCCCAATCGCAATGAACACTGCGCTTGTTTCAATTTCTTTCTCTTCCCCGCTTGAAGAGTGCGTTAAGACAGCGGAGGTTACGCCGTCCTTTTTAGAACCACGGACCTCTTTGAGCTGCATGTTCCAGATCATTTCAATCTTCGGGTTCGACAGGACTCGTTCTCTCATAATTTTCGATGCTCGAAGCTCGTCACGTCGGTGGACCATGTAAACTTTTGATCCAAATTTTGTGAGAAAACTTGCTTCTTCACAGGCTGAATCTCCTCCACCAACGACGGTGATCACCTTGTTTCGAAAAAATGCACCATCACAGGTCGCACACGTCGATACTCCGAAACCGAGCAACTCTTTTTCTCCAGGAACCCCAAGGTATTTTGGTGCAGCTCCCGTAGCCACGATTAGGGCATCACACTGAAACTCAAAGGAGTTGGTTTTGAGTGTGAATGGTCTTGATCGGAGGTCTGCCTCGATGACTGTGTCAACGACAATCTCAGTTCCAAATCGCTTTGCTTGTTTCTCCATGTTCTGCATGAGGTCTGGCCCCATGATGCCCTCGGGGAAACCAGGATAGTTTTCCACATCAGTGGTTGTCGTCAGCTGACCTCCCGGGAGAGGGCCATGAATAAGAAGAGGCTCCAAATTTGCGCGAGCGGTATACACCGCTGCCGTGAGACCGGCAGGTCCAGATCCAAGGATAATGACGCGTTTTTTTGTTGGTTCTGCCATTTTTTTTCTCTCTCTTCTCAATCAAACACTCGACTCCAGATGCCCAAAGGATGTTCCGCTTGAAATTTTCAAACCTCTTGAGCATAGAGTCACAAAAGCAGTCCCAGAATCTGGGCTTTTCACGACAGCTTTGGTTCGTACACCAGTTCTCCAGTTTGGCACAATAGAAATGGCCTCATGTCATAAGGAATCAAAAATTCTCTCGCCCGGACAAGAAGAAAACGGTGTAATGCGCATGAGCGCTTCGCGGAATTCACTCTCTTTTCAGGCATTTGTCTCTTCGCCCGAGATATTCCCGCTCCTGAATTGGCGGGTTACTTTATTGTAACTTTCAGGACACGCTCCCTACGCCATCCACAGATTGTAATGGGCCGTTGAGGTGATATCGTTTGTGTTCTCGGTCAACATGAGAGATCCGAATGGGGAGATACCCGATGCCGAAGATAAAAAAAGTGCTCATTGCGAATCGAGGGGAGATTGCGTCTCGAATACAGCGAAGTTGTGATGCACTCGGAATTGCTTCGGCGGTAACCGTCTCAGATGCCGACAGGTCTGGGCTCTTTGCTCGATTAGCCCAAGAGGTTGCTCCCCTTCCGGGCTCTTCTCCTTTTGATACCTATCTCAACATTGATGCGATTCTTGAACTCGCTCGAAAATTTAAATGTGACAGCATTCATCCAGGTTACGGATTTCTTTCTGAAAATAGCGAGTTCAGTCAGCGAGTCTTGGACGCAGGGTTAGTCTTTATTGGCCCGAATCCAAGAGCCATATCGATAATGGGGAGTAAAACCGAAGCTCGAAAGATCGTCCAGAAGCACAACGTTCCGGTTGTCCCTGGCACAGCAGGCGGGCTTTCGGACGAAGAACTCCTCTCGGCAGCGAACAACCTGGCATTTCCTCTCTTGATTAAGGCAGTGGGAGGGGGAGGAGGTCGCGGTATGCGCGTTGTGCAATCGCTCGAAGAGCTAAAATCTCTCCTCCCGCGAGCTCGGGCAGAATCCAAAAAGAACTTTGCAAATGAAGATGTGTTTCTTGAGCGCTATATCGAGAAGCCTCGCCATGTTGAAGTCCAGGTTTTGGGTGATTCACACGGAAATCTTATCCATCTTGGAACTCGTGACTGCTCGACACAAAGGCGGCATCAGAAGCTTATTGAGGAAGCCCCAGCGCCATTTTTGAGTGAGGAAGTTCGATCGAAGATTCACGTTGCTGCGATAAACGCTGCTAAAAGTGTCGGATATGACAGTGCTGGAACTGTAGAGCTTCTAGTCAAGGGAGAGGAGTTTTTCTTCTTGGAAATGAATACAAGGATCCAAGTTGAACATCCGGTTACTGAAGAAGTAACGGCTACCGATCTCGTAAGCTTACAAATCCGAGTTGCTCAGGGTGAAAAGCTCCCGTTTCAACAGTCGGATGTTCATTTCGACGGTCACAGCATCGAATTGCGAGTTTACGCTGAAGATCCAGCTCAAGATTTTAGACCATCTCTGGGTACTGTCACAAAGATAGACCGCCCTGAATGTGAGTTCTTACGGGAGGATCACTCTCTTGAAGAAGGAACCGTCGTTTCCCCGTACTACGACGCGATGCTTTCAAAGCTCATTGTCAAAGGTCGCGATCGAAAAGAAGCACTTGAGCAGCTCCGAATGATACTTTCTGATTATGAAATTGAGGGGATTGAGACGAATCTCAATTTTCATCGCTGGCTTCTTTGTTTGAGTCCGTTCGTTGAAGCCCCGGTAGACATACACTTTGTTGGGCGAGAGTTTTCTCCCGCTTGTCTTGAGCAGCTTCGCGCTCTTCGTAAGAAGGACCCCGAGCACCGCGCTTCTTGTGCTGGAGCGGAGTATGTTGAGCGACTTCAATGGAAACGTTCTCTTACTTCGGAAATCATCGAAGTGGAAGTGGTGCATCGGTCGGATGGTTACTTTCTCGCTCGACCGATCTCAGGCTCGGGTGAGCGGGCCAGTGCAGCTGATTGCCGTATTTCAAATGGGAAAACTGCATGTCTCAATGCCCTCATCTCTGAAGTGCTTGAGAAAAAGACCTCAAATCAACTCTTCGCCTTTCAACGGAGAGGTTCTCGGTAAAGAGAGCTTGGCGCTAAGACGTCGCAAAGACAGACTCACAATCTTTCAAGGTTACCTTGAGCCTTTCAGTTGATTGGGGATCCGTCATTTCTACCTCAAACGCTTCGAGGTAGAACATCCGATCTTGTTCGGAATCTTTGCGAAGGAGTCTAGGGCATGTGTTCTCAAGAGTGGATAACGATCCGTAAAGCTTGTCGCCAGAAAGAGGGTGTCGTATATGGGCGAGGTGTGCTCTGACCTGGTGGCGTGCACCCGAAGATGTTGTCACTTCTACCAGGGTGCAGTGAAATTCTTGAGAATGTTCGATCGGTGTTACGCTTGACGTTGTCAGGATCCCTTGATTTGAAGATGGGGGAAATACGGTCACCTTCTTGGAGTTTTTGTAGCGATTGCCAAGAAAAGCTTGTATTTCTCTTGGCTGGTCAAGATGGCCGTCGACAAGGCAGCGGTACTTCTTTTTAATCTCTTTGTGAGAGAATTGCTCACGCACTTTCTCCCAAATCTGATCTGATTTTGCGGCTATTAAGATCCCGCTGGTGGAAAAGTCGAGACGATTACAGAGGCATCCGTCGGAAGTGTTCGGACGAACACTTTTCGCCCAAAGGTATTGCTTCTCAAGACAGTCAATCGCGGATAGGCTTTTCGAAGGCCCCCTTCCCCTTCTTACTGAATGAACCATCGCAGGCTTGAGGATGAAAAGCAGAGAGGGCGTTTCGTGGATATAGAAGAGCTTTTTGTGAGTCGGTGAACCCGGTGAATCATTCATTGGAGCTCAATGGTACGTAACGGACTGAGAGCCGCCTTCCTTTGCCACTGCTTCAAGAGATCGTTCAAACTGAGTCAGAACAGTTGAAGCGTTGAGCTGCAACTTTGACGATATCTCGTCCTCTTTTTTCCGAAATTCCTCTCGAGCCCATTTTGGAGCGCTCTTTCGCGAAGCGCCCTGGCGTTGACCACGGAGTTCAAACCAGGCTCGAAGGAGTTGTATACGGGTATTCAAAAGATCTTCGAGGATGGCGAGATCTGAGAGAGGGCGCTCCATAAGATCAGAGAGAAGAATAGTCTTATTCAGTACCGCAACATGATGGGCCCCCACTCGTCCGATCAGGTCAGAATCAGAGCGAACGAGGTCAAGATAGAGACACGAAGGAAAAAGCTGTATCGCCCTCGCATATTCCTGTTGATCAATCAGCTTGTCGATCTCTCCGAGGACTCGTTGACTTCGTCGAAGCTTCCAACGTTCGAAAAATCCTCGCTTCAGGCCAGGGATGGGCAGAGCAGTGAGAACAGATTTCAGTATCCAAAATATCAGGAACGCTCCGATCAGGGCGAGTATGATGAGAAGGACTTCTGTCATACTCCCCAGTATAGCGGTAATTTCGGTGAGAGCCACTCCCGCTGTGTCGTTTGGGTGGAAATAGTGGGAAGTCGAGCCTCGCTCTTCAAAGAGGAATCTTCTCTAAATCCTCTCAGCACAGAGAGTCTTAAAGTGCGCAGGTGAATCTCTTCTGGAAACACGACGGAGAGTAAGATAGTCTCGCGAAGTTTCCCGAAAGCGAGGAGTTGTCATGAAAACCTTGGATGACTTTTTGAAGGAGCTTGATGGTCTTGTTCGTTCATCTCCCAGTAACGAAGTGGTTCCGGCTGTTGAGCGGCTCCTTTCGCAACTCGGCTCCTGCGAAGTTGAGATTCCTGGCGAGAAGGAAAGAACAAGGGACGACCGATATGCTCGCTACTGTCTTGCTCTCCCAGAGGATCGAGCATATTCCGTGATATTGATGGCGTGGGCCCCGGGGCAAGGAGGGCCGATACACGATCACGATCGCTTGTGGTGTGTTGAGTGTGTTTTACGCGGTGAGATGAAAATCACTCGATATGATCCCAAAGAAGTCGATGATGCCGGGAGAGTGATGTTTGCGGAGCATGAAACGATCGTTGCTGGCAAGGGCGAGACAGGCCATCTCATACCACCCCTTGAGTACCACCGAATGCAAAATGCCTCGGCGGATATTCCGGCTTACACGTTACATGTCTATGGCGGCGAAATGAAAACATGTACCACGTTTGTTCCCGAGCGGGACGGCTTTTGTCGACGAGAGTGCGTTCGATATCACTCAGATTAGGAATGCTTTTTTCCTCTCGATGGAGAGTGAGCGGAATATTGTAAAGAGTTTTTATGGCACAGAACGGTTCTGGTTCTCTTACGTTGTCAGAGGTTTTGGAGAAATTTCATTCAGGTCCAGACACAGGAGTGTTTACCGATGGTGGCGCAAGTCCGAATCCTGGCCCAGGAGGTTGGGGCTTTGTTCATGTTGAAAAAGGACAGATTGTGCACCAAGGGTACGGCCATGATGCGTCTACGACCAACAACCGGATGGAGTTAACCGCACTCATTGAAGCGTTGAAATCGCTCAGCCCAGATGCCGTTATCACCGTGTACTCGGATAGTAACCTCTGTGTTCAAACTATAAACGAATGGGCCTCTGCGTGGGAAAAGCGAGGTTGGAAACGCAAGACAGGCCCAATTAAGAACCTCGATTTGGTCCAGCAGCTCTACTCTCTTGCCAAGAAGCGACCAGGGGTAAAGCTGCAGTGGGTGAAAGCCCACAATGGAGATCTTTGGAACGAGTACGCAGATTCCCTCGCCACAGCGTGGAGTCGAGAGATCGTGTAGTTGAGAGATCGTGTAGTTGAGAGATCGTGTGGTTGGAAGTCATTAAAATGAAACTTTTCTGGAACTAACGCCTTCCCTGTTTCGAGTCTCCATCCCTGGCTTCTTCTTCTTCCTGAACTGAACACGAGCACGAGGATTGAGAATGTGGAAACGATCCTCCTCTCTCTCCAAAGCTCGAGAAGGCGTTCCAAAAATACACCCTGCTGCCTCGCTACAGGGCCGCAACTCTCGTCGTCGAGTTTTCAGTATCCGGTACGGGTTTTTCTAAAACTCAAGTCTCTGAGAACCGTTCGGTATTGTGTATTCAGTGACTCCACCAGGCCAAACGAGAAAGCGACCCTGTCTATCAAACGCTTGAATCTTCACATTTACTCCGAAGGACCCTCCAGAACGATTTGCGCGAGCAGTGGTGCCGCGTCCGTTGCTCGGCCCAACGCTATTCAAAGTTACTCCGTTAACGACTATAGTTGCTCCGAATGGATTCAAAAGAACAACGAGATTGCCGTCTTTATCTGACTGGGGCTTCCAGAGAAAGTTACTTACGGTCGCGCCGGTTTCAGGTTGAACTTCTTCCGCTAGTGCAGCGAGGCACACTCCGACGAGGTTTTCACCGCAGGACCCAGTGGCGTCTCCGTCTCCCGCATTATTGAGAATCAGAAATTCTGAAAGGCTTGTACCATCGGACGCGCGAAAGAGTTCACCAACGACTCCTTCGCCGCCGCCAGAGACAGTTGTAGCGCAGCCGTCAGTAAAAAGAATAGCACTCCCTAAGAACTGACGTGCAAGATTGAGAGCTCGAGTTTTTTGGAAATCTGGAATGTCGTTCCGCATTCCGCGCAGTCGCACAAGCTGCTGACCTCCATCACGGGAAACTATCACAACGTTGTGGCTTGCAATCGAGGTGATCGTGACGTCAACCCCTTCGCGTTCGTTTGCGGGATTTCTGAGATTTTCACCAATGACCGTCCCGCACTCTGTAGTAAAGTTTCTCTCTCCAGCAGCTCCCTCGGTCGAGCCACCAGAACCACTTCCCGAGTTGTTGTCGTCATCGGAAGAGCCGCCTCCCTTTGTGCAACTGGCGACTAGCAAGCAGCAGATGACCAATGTGAAGAGCTTTCGAATCATTCTTTTCTCCGTTTTGTCTTAGTTGTTTGATGTGAGGCCTCATAAGGCGATTCACTCTTCTCGTCGTAGGGGCAATGGCGGCAGCCTGAGCCACAACAATACCCTCGCGACAAGTGGAAGACACTGGTAAAAACGCTGTATCCAGTTTCTGGATCGATATAGCTCTCCTCTCCACACATACAAGCCTGGTCATGGAGCTTTTCCCACGGAGGATTTTCAGTCATAGCGAAAATGTGAAGATACAGTTCCTGAACCTTGAGTTTGACTGTGGATCGTTCAACGTCAAGCTAGAGTTTCTTTCCGAGATAGCTGGCATTAAAGAATTTGTACTGTGTTTGGCGTTGGGCAAACGCTTGTTTCCATTTTGAAAAGTCTGCCAAGATCGTTTTGGCATAGTGTTTTGTGACTGATGGGAGCTGAGCTTCTCCGGCGTCGAGCCGTTGAACATTCGATGGCCCCCAGTTGTAAGCCCAGAGAGCTGTCTTGAAATCTCCATCGTACTTATCGAGAAGGTACTGCAGGTAGGCTATTCCAAGGGTTAAGTTGTATCGACCATCGTTTAAGAGAACCGATTTTCCCTTCCAAGGGAGGCCAAACACCTTCGAGACAAACTGACCAGTTTGGGGCATGACCTGCATAAACCCGAGAGCCCCCACGTGGGAACGGGCATTCTCTTTAAATGTGCTCTCAGACTTTACGACTGCCGCTACGAGAATCGGATCGATGTTTGCGGCCCTACTCTCGGAGGCAATCAGATACGCGATTTCTTTGGACTTACTCGCCACGCGTGGGTTTTCAGAGGCTATTATTCCACTAAGGAAATGAACACTTTTGGCGAGCTCTCGTTTCTGTTCCGCTTCTAAGTTCTGAAGATAGCGCTCTCGGTAGGAGTTAGGGGTCACAAATTGTTCCGAGAAGGCGCTTGAGTCTCCGCTCAAGATACCCGGAAGGGGAATCACGAATGTGTTTGCAAGCAGCACCACTGTGCAAAGGCCAAGAGCACTAACGAGACTCAAGAGTGCGAGCAGATGTGGGCTCGTTCGAACTGAAGCCTTGGCCGACCCAACCCTTTGGCGAAGATCGCTCAAGCTCAGGTGGTCCTGAACCTCAATCTTTTGGAGATGTGCAAAAGCTGAATGCCGCATAGCCGAGGTGAGGTATCCGTTTCTATTTGCAAGGTCAAATGAGAGTTATCCACAGCGCATAACTCTCCCTTGTCTAATCCTATCCGCTGTTTAAGCGGTTCTGCTTCAGTTGCGACCAAAGAAAAAATGTAGAAATTGTCGATGGTTAAGTTTTTTCATCTTTTTGCTCTTTCGGTCGCGTAATTGCTCTTAGGGCCCTTTCTCTGATACGGTATGCGCTGTGAGAAATCCGATTAACTATTTGAAATTATTTAGATTAGGCCATGGTTTCTGTGAAAACGCCATTTGACACTATCGTAATTGGAGGAGGCCATGCTGGGGTTGAGGCGGCTTGTGCTGCTGCTCGCCTTTCAGCTCGAGTCGCTCTGGTCACATTCCGCCGGAGTTCTATTGGGCAGATGTCGTGTAACCCGGCAATAGGCGGACTTGGGAAGGGGCACCTCGTCAAAGAAGTTGATGCTCTGGGCGGCGTGATGGGCCGGGCAATTGATGCTACCGGAATACAGTTTCGAACCCTCAATACGAGCAAAGGGCCGGCAGTTCAGGCGTCACGTGCGCAAGCAGATCGCGATCTATACAAGGCAGAGGTTCAGCGACTCGTTTCGCAGGTTCCGCTGATTACGGTTATCGAAGGGGAGGCCGCTTCTATCGACGTTGCAAAGAATGGGCGTGTTACAGGCGTTGCGCTCTCCGACGGGTCGCTTCTGCGTGCTCCCACAGTAGTGTTGACGACAGGAACTTTTCTCCGTGGATTGATGCACTGCGGTGAATCAAAGGAAGTTGGTGGCCGAAAAGATGATGTGGCATCAAACGCACTGAGTGACTGTCTCCGCAATCTCGGTTTTCGATTGCAACGGCTCAAAACCGGAACGCCCGCGCGACTGAAGAGAAGTTCAATTCGTTTTGATGTTCTTCAAGAACAGCCAGGTGAGTTTCCCGTTCGTCCCTTCAGTATTACGACGCGCTCTATTGAGCGAGAACAGATCTCCTGCTGGATAACTGCAACGAACGAAGAAGTTCACGAAACGATCCGCTCGAATCGTCATCGAAGCCCGATGTTTAATGGTCAAATTGCAGCAACCGGAGCCCGGTATTGTCCGTCGATTGAAGATAAGGTCTTTCGATTTGCTGATAAGAGATCTCACAATATCTTTCTTGAGCCCGAAGGCTTCACCTCTGATATTGTCTATCCAAATGGGATCTCATCAAGTCTTCCAGCAGAGATTCAGTATGAGTTTGTTCGAAAGATTAAAGGGCTTGAGAACGTAGTCATTCTCACCCCGGGCTATGCGGTCGAGTACGATGCCAGCGATCCCCGCCAGCTCGGTCCAACCCTTCAAGCAAGAGAGGTCTCAGGACTCTATTTAGCTGGGCAGATCAATGGAACTTCAGGGTACGAGGAAGCAGCCGCACAGGGAATGCTCGCCGGAATGAATGCCGCCCTTAGCGCCCTCGGTCGTGAAGAGGTAACAATCTCTCGCGGTGAAGGTTATCTCGGGGTTATGGTAGATGATCTTATTACGAATGGAGTAGATGAGCCGTACCGGATGTTTACTTCTCGAGCTGAATATCGGCTCGTTTTGCGCGAAGACAATGCCGCACAACGTCTGAGCCCACTCGCGATATCGCTCGGCATGCTATCAGATCAACAAAAGGTGCTTTTCGAGCAATCCATGCAGGAATTCGAGGCGACACTCCAGTGGGCTCGAGGTACGCGAGTAAAGCCTGATCCGGAGTTGAATGAATGGCTCTCCTGTCGTGGCAGTAGCCCAGTTAAAGAGCCTTGTTCTATTGAAAGATTACTCAAGCGTCCTGAGTTAAAACTTTCCGACCTTTTTGAAAGGTTTCCGTCGGAATTGGGTAGCCAATCGGCTGAGGTGCTCTCCCGCGCTGAAGTTGAGATTAAGTTTGATGGCTACTTGCGTCGCCAAGAGAGCGAGGTTCTAAGATTGAAGCGACTCGAGTCACTCCGCATCCCTTCAGATTTTCCTTTTGATGCGATTCCTAATCTGAGAACAGAGGCGCGCGAGAAGTTCTTCCGATATCGGCCAACCTCGATAGCCCAAGCTTTGCGAATTCCGGGGGTTACCCCCAGTTGTGTTACGTTGCTGGCCCTCCATGTCGAAAAGCGGCGCGGTGTCGCCTAACGGTGTTCGCGAACGCGCTCTCGCTCACACTATTCATGAGTCCTTGTCGCGAGGGGCTATAGGCAGCGAAAAGACAAGGAAAGTCTGGATTTTGGGCTGAAGGTGTATCGGGAACCCAGCGATGTCCACCGGATTGTTCGAATCGGACGTTGCAGTCAAAACTGTCGAGGTATTTTCGTAGCACATAGTTCCGTAGCAGATTCCTCATGAATAGTGCGGGCTAGCTTGCAAGGGCTTAGGAAGTGTGTATTCTTTGAGCCAATTTATCGGCCTAAAAAGCAAACAGTGTTAGCGTATGGCGAAGTCGCTCGTCATTGTTGAGTCTCCTACCAAAGCGAAGACTATCGAAAAGTACCTTGGCAAAGGCTACAAGGTAACGGCTTCCTATGGGCACATCCGAGATCTCCCGAATAGCGCCGCTGAGATTCCCGAAGACATAAAGAAGGAAAAGTGGTCTCGCCTCGGCATTAACGTTGATGAGCAGTTCTCTCCGCTCTACATCGTCCCTGAAGAGAAAAAGAAGCGGGTAGCTGAGCTCAAGAAACTCCTCAAAGACTCTGATGAACTGCTCCTCGCAACCGACGAAGACAGAGAGGGAGAATCAATCAGTTGGCACTTGCTTGAGGTGTTAAAGCCAAAGGTTCCAGTTCGGCGACTGGTCTTCAATGAAATTACGAAGGCTGCCATTCAGCACTCTATTCAGAATCCCCGAGATGTCGATGAGAGCCTCGTTCGAGCGCAGGAGACGCGAAGGATAGTTGACCGTTTGTTCGGGTATACGGTGAGCCCTCTTCTCTGGAAGAAAATGGCTCCTCGACTGAGCGCTGGTCGGGTACAGAGTGTTGCGATGCGACTCCTCGTTGAACGAGAGAGGGAGCGAATCCGTTTTCGCTCAGCTCAGTATTGGGATCTCAAAGCAGAATTTGCGAAGAAAGATGGCTCGGGAATTTTTGAAGCAGAGCTCACACATGTCGGCGACAAGAGGGTCGCCTCCGGAAAAGACTTTGAACCAACTACTGGAAAATTGTCTGACCCGGGGAAGGTCGTCCTCCTTGGAGAGAAAGAAGCTCTGGAGTTAAAGGAAAAACTTCAGGCGGCATCGCCAAATGTCCTCTCTGTAGAGGAGAAGCCGTACACGACCAAACCGTATCCGCCATTTACGACAAGTAGTCTCCAACAGGAGGCGAGTCGAAAGCTTCGATTTGCAGCACGACATACTATGTCAGTTGCTCAGAAGCTCTACGAAAACGGGTACATTACCTATATGAGAACCGACTCCACGGCTCTTTCGGACGAAGGTCTCGGAGCAGCTCGTACTCTGATCGGCTCTGCTTTTGGGAAGGAGTACCTCTCTGAACAACCCAGGGTGTATAAAACAAAGGTAAAAAACGCCCAGGAAGCTCACGAAGCGATTCGGCCATCTGGTGAAAGTTTCGTTGATCCTGAAATCGTTCGGAAGTCTCTCGGAATGGAGCCGTTTAAGCTCTACGAGATGATCTGGAAACGAACCCTAGCGTGTCAGATGAAAGACGCTGAGGGAATGAGGATCGGCGTTCAGGTTGAATGCGCGGACGCCGTGTTTCGAGCCTCTGGTAAAACCATTACGTTTCCCGGATTTCTTCGCGCTTACGTGGAGGACTCAGACGATCCAGAAGCTGAGCTTGCAGATAGAGAAAAGATTCTTCCTCAGCTTTCAAAGGGTGAAGCTCTCCAAACAAAAAAACTCGATTCTCTGCAACACGAAACCCAACCGCCCGCTCGTTATACCGAGGGCAGCCTTATAAAGGAACTCGAGAGGCTTGGAATAGGACGCCCAAGTACGTGGGCGACAATCGTTGGTGTCGTATTGAATCGAAGTTATGCCTTTAAAAAGGGAACCGCTCTCGTTCCGACGTTTCTTGCAAGTGGCGTAACGAACCTGATGGAAGGGCATTTTACCCAGCTCATGGATTATGAGTTCACTGCCCGGCTTGAAGACGATCTCGATGAGATCGCACGAGGAGAGCGCGATAGCCTGACGTACTTAAACAAATTTTACTTTGGTAATGGTCACCCCGGTTTAAAGACCTTAGTGGAAAAAGGAGAGGAAGAGATAGATCCTCGCGAAGTATGTGGGATTCCCATTGGTACAACAGGGGATGGTCGAAAGATCGAAGTTCGAATTGGTCGCTACGGTCCCTTTCTTTCGGATGGAGAGAACAGAGCTGGTCTACCAGAGGGGGTGGCGCCGGATGAACTTTCGGTTGAGGAGGCCGACAAGCTTCTTGAAATCGCTCGAAAAGGCCCTGAGTCTCTAGGGGCACACCCGCAAACCGGACAGCCGGTATATCTGAAATCTGGACGGTTTGGTCCGTATGTACAGCTCGGCGATCAAGAAGAAGGGGGAGATAAGCCAAAGATGGCATCTCTTCTCCCTGGTATGGAACCGAACCAGGTCGACTTTGAAACAGCCGTCAAGCTGCTTGAGTTTCCCAAAGTGATTGGAAAGCATCCGGAAAACGGTGAAGAGATAACGGTAGCAAACGGAAGATACGGACCGTATATCAAGTGCGGTGCCGAAACGCGGTCAATACCGGTTGATGATATAAGCCCACTTGAGATTACGATTCCGCAGTGTGTCGAACTTCTGAAACAACCGCGGCGAAGAGGGGGAGCAAGTCAGCCAAAACAGTTGAAAGAAGTTGGGGTTCATCCAGTAACAGAAAAGAAACTCGTTCTTAAAGCTGGCCGCTACGGTCCTTATGTGACAGACGGCGAACTCAATGCCTCTCTCCCAAAAGGTGCCGATCCAGACAACCTCACCCTCGAAGAGGCTGTAACCCTTCTCGCGGAACGTGCGGCAAAAGTAGGCGCCAAGGGAGGGAAGAAGAAGGCCTCAAGTAAAAAGAAGAGCGCTACAAAAAAGACTGCTTCCAAAAAGGCAGCGTCGAAAAAGACCACAGCTAAAAAGAAAAGTTCAACCAAGAAAACTTCTGCCAAGAAAAAGACTTCGACTAAAAAGAAAGCTTCATCAAAGAGCGCTTCGTAATATACCAGAGGCAAATGAAAATGCCCGTAGGGCTTTTCCTGCAGCTCTCTGGTCTCAACACAGATATATCCGCCGCAACAAGCTATAAGGACCGTTCAGGCCCTTTCCATGACAAAACTAAATCTGGCCACTACCTTCATAATAAACCGGGTATTTCTATTGGCGGCGGGTATACTTCAAAAAAGATTTCGAGAGGATTCTGGCTGTTGATAGCGGGTCTGTTCCCGTTCAGGTCTCAGCTAGAGTTAGGGGGTAATAGTCCGATTGTTTGGGAGGTGTAAGTCACTTTTCTCGTAGTGTTGGAGTACGACCTGTGAATCAACGAGCGTCTCTTCTTTAAATCCTCGCTTCTTAAGCTCTTGAGTGACAAACCCGCGAACGCCACCTTTTCGAGCGGGATCCGAAAATTGAACGATCTTTGGTGTTACGACTAGAACCGACGAACTCAGAGGTTCTAACCTGTCCGAGAAAAGAGTTTCAAAAGAAGAGGAGGTAAGCTCCATTTCATTTGGAACCGGATAGTATTGAAACGGGGCGAGGAGGTAATCGCGGTTCTTCGGATTTTGTCGAAAGGTGGCATTTTCAAGTTCGATCAAGCCGGTATAAACGACAACTGGCTCTGGAGCGCTTCGAATCACCTCCGCAACTTCTCTCCACTGCTCGAGCTGCCACGTGCGCGGAGCAAGGAGCTGCATCACAACAAAGACGAGCACCACACATTTCTTGGCCCTGAGGGAGTCGATTGAAAGAAAAATTCCCGTGGCAAGAAGCGCGAGTCCACCAAAATGCCACTCGAAATACCGGGAGAAAAAGAGATTCTCGCCCCTTATGCAAGAAAGAGCGAGAAATACAAGGGGAGGAAAGAGAAACCAGAGCAGGGCAGCGAGGATCTTTTGGTCCAACTTGAGCGCCAATCGATATGGGAAAAAGATTCGTGCCACAACCATGGCAAAAATAAAAGGCACTAAAAACTCTAGGGGAAAGAAATTGATAAGTGTGCTCTTCAGAGAGAGCGGTACCGGGTATGAATAGAGGGCGCTTCGCTCGAGGATCTCTTGAAAATGAATCATTCCGGGGATGAGGGCTACAGCACTTACGGTCCACGCGAGGATCACCCCCCGAAGGGAGATGCCCTTTTCTGATCGGGGAAGAAGTAAAAAGAAAAAGAGATGCACCGTAACAACGAGAGCCGAAAGGTAGTGGGCATAGCAAGTTATGACGAGAGTGCAGAGATACAACGCCGCTTTCCAAAGACGAAAATCCTTTATGAGAGAGAGGAAAAGAAGTGTCGAGAGATGGACTCCAGCAAGTGCAAGAGCATACGGCCTTGCATTCACAGCATCACGAATCCACGGCGTAAACGAGAGAGCAAAAAGAACAACCACAAGAGAGGAGCGGTCGCTAAAATAGGCTCGAGTGATTGCTGCGAGCGAAACGAGAGTTGCGATAGAGAGCAGCAAGGATGGGAGGCGAAGTTGCCACTCGTGAAGAAATCCTCCAGCTCGATAGAGCCACATCAAAGTGAAATACAAGGGAGAGTGGCCCTGAAAGTTCAGTGTTCGACGAAAAACCTCTTGCAGATCGGCATTTATGATCCAGGCTGTAATCGCTTCATCCAGCCAGAGGCTCGAAGAAAGGGAGAAGCCAAAGTAATTTCTTACGAGTAACACTCCTCCGAGGAGCGCGATGAGCCAGATTGAGAGGGCCTTTTCGGAAGACATGCTCCTAGTATAGACGCGAAGAGTTCGAGCAAACACCAGGAGAAATGCTTAGCATGTTCGCCTAGTAGTTTCGTTCCCGAGAGAGGGCACAGAGAGTGGCAATTGAGGCAAAGCAAGGACGGGCGAGTGTCCCGAGGGCTTGAGAAGCAATCCCTCGGGACGGGGAGAGAGACGCTCTAGAAGTTTTGCCAGATGTACTGGTTGGTAACTTCGTGATGGAAGAGGATCTCTTCTGTCTTTACGAGTGTTCCAAGTTCTCGAGGGCATCGATCGGCAGACTTGCGCTTTCGATCGATAAATTTGTCCTTGTTTTCCTGTCCGAGCGCTTCAGCAAGGAAGGCGCTCCCTTTGAAGTGACGGATTGCGTCATAGATATTTCCAGGGAGGAAACGCGTTCTCGAACGGCGATTTTCTTCAGCAGCACCAGCATCGACTGGTCCTTCGAGTCCCGTTTTAAGCAGCGCCAAGAAAGTCAGATACGGATTGGCATCAGGAGCCACCGTTCTTACCTCTATTCGAGCCGAGTTTTCGTTTCCGAGAGGAATTCTGATCATAGAGGTCCTGTCGACAGCAGAGGACTTGATCTGATTTGGTGCCTCAAAATTTGGATCAAGTCGTCGATACGCGTTGACGCTCGGGTTCATAATGAGACAAAGATCGTTCGCGCTAAAGAGTAGCCGATCAATGAAATCCCAAGCGATCTTCGAGAGCCCATCTTCGCCACTTGCATCAAAGAAGAGGTTCTTTCCACCCTTGGAAATGGACATATTCGTGTGCATACCGTCGCCGTTGATTCCAGCGATTGGTTTTGGGAGAAAACTCGCAGTCATTCCCATGTTTGAAGCCACTTGACGAGCAGTCAACTTGTAGAGTTGAAGCTGATCTGCTGCCTGAAGCGCGTTGCAATATTTGTAGTTCAATTCAAACTGAGACGGAGCTACCTCGGGATGATCCTTCTCGTTTTCAAAAGCAAGCGCGCGTTGAGCTTCAGCAAACGCGTCAATGAAGAGTCTTAGTGGATCGTTCGGAAGTGAGTTGAAGTATCCACCTTTAGAAACCATTTCAAACCCAGTCCTCGACTGGTACGTCTGCTCAGCGTTTACTCCTTCGAAGAGGAATCCTTCGCACTCAACCGATATGTTTGTGCTGTATCCATGTGAAGATTTGAGATCGCTCAAATACTTCTTGAGCAATCCGCGCATATCTGACTGATAGAGTGACCCATCTCTGTCTTTGATGATTCCAAAGACGAGCACTTTCCCAGCGGAAAATACGTCCGAAGGGAGCCATCTGAACGATCCCCAATCAACTTCTAAGCGGAGATCTGACATGTTGACTTGCGTGAAGCCACGAATCGAAGAACCGTCGAAGGTGAGATTGTCATGAGACTTCAACAGAAACTGTTTGTCGTAATCCAACATGTGAAAACGACCTTCGATATCGCTAAAGCAGATGGTTACCGCCTTGATACGCTTCTCTTCGTGAAGATACTTGAGATAGTACTCGCGCAAGGTGTCTTCGTCGGTACCGTTGGCGGCTTTCTGTTTTGCTTCGAGGTTTAGCTCCTGAAGTTCTTCGTACGGGAGTTCGAGGTAGGTCTTAAGTTCCATGGAGTTATATCCTTATCTAAAAAGGAAGAGAGTTTAATGCGCAGACTTTTAGCATAACTGAGGTCAGATTTAGAATAACCGTAATTGGTTTTAAGGTAAAATCTACTCGGATAAGCATATCTGGGATGCTTTTTCGTCCCAATCGAAGCGGAAAAGCTCGGCACGTTCACGACAACGCTCTTGAAGCGAGGACATTTTTTCTGGTTCTTGAATTATTTCAATAAGTTGATTTGCTAAGGACTCAGACGAATCAAGTGAAAAGAGGAGAGTGTCAAAGGCAAGGACCTCGCGATGTTCAGGGATGTCAGAGGCGAGAACCGGGAGCTCTTGAGCCAGTGCCTCCATCAAGACATTTGGAACCCCTTCGTGAAATGCTGGATGAACCAGGAGATCGAATTTCCGAAAGAAACTTTCAACATCTGGAACCCAGCCAAGCAACTTGACTGAAGGATTGGCCGGGAGGGAGTCTTTCATCGGGCCGTTTCCGGCAATCGAAAGACTCACGCTTCCCGAGCCGAGAGTGCTCTCAACTTTCGCTACAGCTTCAATGAGCAGTCTAAAGTTTTTTCGTTGATCAATGACTCCAGCAGATATAAGCCGCAGGGGTTTTCCCGATCGTCTCAATCTTACTTCTTTACGGTCGATATCTGGAAGATCGTTTGGCAGAATTGAGACCTTTGCGTGGGTGAGTGAAGCAAAACCTTCTAGCTGAGCCTTCATTGCTTCCGTCATGCAGACAACGTGCGAGGCAGATCGTACTCCGAGTTTATCAACAAGGTCGGCAAAGAAGAGCACTATCCGAGGCTTTTGCGTTATTCGATTTACACAAAATGAAACGGAGCGAATAAACAGTATGATGGGAGCACGGGTAATCAACCTTGCTGGGAAGAAGGCAAAGCTGTAGTACCCACTAAACGCGATGAGCCGACGTGGTCGAATGCAAAGAGCTTTCCAGAGAACAAAGGCTGGGAGCCACACCGTAAAGGTTGCCCAGAACAAGAGACCGGCGCGGTTGCGCAAAGGAAACGGGATCTGATGAAACGTGATTGGTAGCGGTTCCGGTGGCGGATCGAGGGAGAGATAGTGAACTCCATGGCCCCGCTCGGAGAGAGCTCTCATGAGCCGATAGAGCCTCTTGCAGAGCCCGCCTGGTTTATGGGTGTAGTACACAAAGAGAAATTCCATAGCTAAAAGTGTTTATAGCGAAACCATTGTCAGTTGACGATGACCCTTGAGTATACTGAAACAGGAACATTCTGGTCTTGTTAGTTCACGGTCAATACGGTCTGATCACGCTTATGTCGGAACCTCTTATCAGCATAATTATTCCAGCGTTTAATGAGCAGGGGGCCATTGCTGAGACCGTTGGCCAGATTACTCGCGTTGATTTGCCTGCGTTTGAGATTCTTGTCGTAGACGATGGGAGTTCAGATAACACCGCCGCTAATGCCGAGGCGGCAGGTGCTCGAGTTGTGCGCCACCCATATAACATTGGAAATGGTGCCGCGGTAAAAACAGGCATCCGAAACGCCCGAGGGCAAGTGTGTGTCTTTCTTGATGGTGACGGGCAGCACGACCCAAACGATATTCCGCGGCTGCTTGCACACATTCCCCGCTATCATATGGTGGTAGGCGCGCGATCTCGTGGTTCGGAAACTCACTGGCATCGAGATCTCGCAAATTTTGTTTATAACAAGTTTGCAAGTTTTATTGCTGAGTTTCAAATTGAAGACCTCACAAGTGGTTTTCGAGCGATGCGACGTGAAGATGCTCGCCGTTTTTGTGACATGTTTCCAAACGGATTTTCCTACCCCACAACATCGACACTCGCTTTTATTCGCTCTGGAAGATCAGTTCGCTATATACCGATAAAAACCCGCTATCGGCTCGGGAAGAGTAAGATTCGACTCATTCACGATGGCCTCGAGTTCTTTCTTATCATCATTAAAATCGCGATGAGCTTTTCACCTCTTCGCGTTTTTATACCAGTGGCCTCTTTTCTGTTTTTTCTGGGGCTTGGGAGGTATATCTACACCTACTTCCTTTTCGGCCAGTTCACGAACATGTCGCACCTCCTCATGAATTCGTCAGTGATAGTCTTTATGTTGGGATTGATCGCTGAGCAGATTGCGTCGCTTCGTCTTGAGAAGGGCGACAAGCTTTTTGGGGTTGAAGACGAGACTCTCTTTCATGTGCTCTCGGAGAAGTATAATGAGCTTGAAAGTGAACCTCGCACAGATAGGTAGGAAGCAGGGAGAAGAATGGGGAAGAATATCTTCGCGTACGGGACCCTCATTTTTCATGATGTCGTGGAGGCAGTCTGTGGGTATATCCCAGCGCATTCCCCAGCAACCCTCAAGAACTTTGCTCGATATGTCTTTCTTGATGAGATGTATCCAGGTGTCGTCGAATCGCAGGGTGATTCCGTGTCTGGGACTGTCTACCGCGATGTTCCGGAAGAAGTTGTCGATCGACTCGATGTTTTTGAAGGTGAAATGTATCTTCGAGTCGAACGCCGAGTAGAGCTCCCCTCGAAAGAAGAACTTTTGGCCCAGGTCTACGTTATTCCATTCTCTCGGAGAGAGCTTCTCGCTAAGAGAGATTGGAGCCCTGAAGAGTTTGAGAGAAACTCGCTTGATGAATTCGTAAGCTTTAGTCGTCAATGGATGAAGGATCACTTGTAAAATTCGACGAGAAAGCCGCGGAGAGAAATATTGGAACCAGAGTCCTATTTCTTTCTTTTCTGGCTGTCGCTTTTATTCTGCCGGTTTGGATTCGAACTCTCTTTGAATCATATCGAGCGGTAGTAGCCGCAGAAGAGTACCTTTCCGAGGGAAATCACAGGAGCGCGATAGCATCCTATGGGGAAGCTCTCTCCTGGGACTCTCCCTTAAACTTTTGGGCATCATCTGCCGAGAGTCGACTGCTCGATGAGGTTGCCCGAGAGAAGGGCGATCCTCAAGCTCAAATAGCCGCGCGAGAAATTTTGCTACAAGCGAAAATGGTAACGCGAAACGCTTTGATGCCTCGAAATGAAGGGTTATTAAAATCCCTTCGTGACGAGATTGGGCAACTCAGAACTCGGGAAGAAAATTTTCAATCGCCCGCACGAGAGGTTTTTCGAAGTGAACGCAAAGTCTCTTTTCAAATGCTCTCTCAATTTGGGTTTTGGCTATTCCTCGTAGGAATTCTCACGGCGATCTGGCGCGGCTTTTCTCGGGAAGGGGTCTGCGTGAGATCGGCCGTGCGGAAATATGCCCTCATCGCTTTTATTGGCTATGGTATTTGGGCAGTTGGACTCGTTCTGAGCTGACCGACGTTGCCCATATAAGCAAAAGCGCTTCTATGAAGAAGAAAGATCTCGAACAACTGGGACTGACCGGACATCAGGTACTCAAGGAAGCGATTAAAGTTACTTCAAAGTCGCGAAGCTTTGGAGTTAGAAAGAAGCAGCTCAAAGAAGATCTCGCTTGTATTGCACAAACCCCTGAAAACTTTCTTCACCATGAGCTCTACGGGCTGCTTGCCAACGAAATACTGCATGAACGCCAATTCCTTTTGTCACCGAGATATGTGTTTGAGCCAAAACCGTTCGAACACTGGGGCGATGATATCGATAGCCAGACCTTTTCTCAGATGGAAGACGCTTGCGCTCTCCCGATCACCGCAGCGGCGGCACTCATGCCGGATGCTCACCTCGGTTATGGACTCCCTATTGGAGGAGTTTTGGCTACTCGCGGAGCAGTAATTCCTTATGCTGTCGGAGTCGACATCGCTTGTCGAGTGATGATGACGGTATTTGATCTCCCTATTGACGATCTGAGAAGAAAACGAGCTCTTTACGAAGATATTCTTGAAAAAAAGACCCAGTTTGGGATTGGTGCGAAGTGGAAGAATAAAAAGTCACATTCGGTAATGGATCTCGATTGGAACGTGAGTCCACGCACAGCAACGCTCAAAGACATCGCCTGGGGACAGCTTGGAACGAGTGGCTCAGGAAATCACTTTGTAGAGTTTGGTACTGTGAAATTTCTCAATCAATTCGGAGAAATTCCAGAAGGTGAGTATATTGCGGTTGTAAGTCACTCTGGTTCTCGCGGTGCTGGAGCGAGAGTTGCGCAGTACTATACTGACCTTGCGCAAAAGCTTCATCCCACGCTTCCAAAGCGGTATCGCCACTTAAGTTGGCTCCCACTTGATGGGGAAGGTCAAGAGTACTGGCAGGCGATGGAGCTGATGGGGGCGTATGCGTCCGCAAACCACCACGTGATCCATCGGGAAATTCGAAAGGCGTGTGGTGGTTCTGTACTCTTTGAAATTGAAAATCATCATAACTTTGCGTGGAAGGAAAGCCACGGTGGAGAAGAGGTTGTTGTTCACCGAAAGGGCGCGACCCCGGCTCATCGGGGAACGCTCGGATACATTCCAGGAACGATGGTAGCACCGGGATTCCTAGTGGAAGGGCTCGGCAATGAAACCTCGCTCTGTTCTAGTTCTCATGGAGCTGGACGTCAGATGTCGAGGAAAAAAGCGAAGAGTACGACAACACTGCACGCTTTAAAGCAGATTGTCAGAGAGCACGGGGTGAGCCTCTTATCAGCGGGCCTCGACGAATCTCCGCACGCTTATAAAGATATTCTTCGGGTCATGACCGCTCAGAGCGATCTTGTTCGTATTCTTGCGCGGTTTGATCCAAAAATTGTTAAGATGGCTCCCGATGGAGAGTTGGCAGAGGATTAGAGAGATATGGGCTCAGGACTGATAAAAAATACGTGGGAATATTTTGAAAAAGGTGCACCGCTTGAGCTTGATAAGGAAGGTAACCCAACTATTCAGGATATCCAGCTCGGAACACTCTTTTTGCTTGGCGAGATGTCCGCGGTTGACGGGGATTTTAGTGCATCTGAGTTCCGAGAGGTCGTTGATAGCATGGAGGAGGTTTTTAACCTCCAAGAAAAAGATCTCTTAACGTTGCTTGAGCGAGCCGATGAGGCGAATAAACAAGAAGAGAAAAGAGAAAAATTCTTAACAGCCCTTGTCGATCGCTTTAACGAAGAACAGAGAATGCTGATCTTAACTCTTGTGTGGCGAGTGGTCTTTTCTGATGGCCATCTTCGAAAAGAAGAGCTCGAGTTAGCTGAAAAGTTTCGCCTTCGACTGAAACTCTCTGCGCTTCGAGGAGAAGAGGCTCGTGATTTAGCGAAGAAACAGATACTCCCAGCAAAGTATCTCTAAAATCAAGTGCTTCACGATTCGGTGAATCTACGTCTCTGCGATGTTTGATCCCCCTTCAACAGAGGATCGATTCCTTGCCTGTTCTTGTTCAATCTTTGTTGGAGCATCATCTTCCTCGTCCTCTTTTGGAGGAGTGAGAATCAGTTCCGTGAGATGTTTTGGATCTGTTATGTATCCTCCGGCAACAGCCTGCAAAAGATCCCGGCTCTCATACGTTCGAAGAGAGAGTGCGAGAGCGCCAGCGGCCGCGAACTGCTGCTCGCTGTAGCGAGGAACATCGATGAGAGTTATCTCTGATTCCTTCTCCTTTTCTTCTTCGCTCTTTGTTGGCGCCTTCGCACCAGCAAGAGCCTTCAAGATATCTTTTCCCGCGTTTATGAGTTGATCGGGGTCGTCTGAACTTGCGATGTCTTCGAGTTTTCTCTGAATCGTAGAGATGGCACCCGTGGCCCCCGAGGCAACAAGGTTCAGGTAGTCATCCCCTAAGAGGGAAGAAACACTACCGAGGGCTCGCTTCGAAACACTTCCTCGTTGAAGTGATTGTTCTATCGACCTTCCAGCCTCAAGCGCTCGCTGGAAAGGGTCACTCGTTTTGATTCGCGATACCTCAGACTGAAGAGCAAGGATTTTGTCATCAAGACCCTCTTCAGGAGATCCCTCTTCCTTTTTCTGCTCGAGTTCTTTGAGGTCTTTTGCGAGTCGGGAAAGTTCTTTGAGGGCGCTTGCAAGATAACCGCTGACTCGAAGAGGTCCGTTCTCCTCGGGGCTTATCTCGTCGAGTGGTTGTTCTTCTTCAAGGGATTTGCGAATGGCATCTTCAGAGGAGCCAGCTGAAGAGAGATTTAATGTTGATCGAAATGCACTAAATCGACCAGCAGTTCCGCCGAGGCCTGCCGTAGAATTAATCAAAGGGCTGCTACTACTCCCGATGGTTTTTTGTCCAACCAAAGGAATCGTCATTTCTTTTCTATCGACAATTCTCGGTATCAGATGAAGTGAAAGGTTCGACAGCCTGTCTCATAAGTTCTCTTATTGCGAGCAACAGTTGAGCAGAGACCGATGTCAAGGGAGTCAAAAAGGAGAGTTTTTCATTAGGAAATTCTCGTAGGAGATACGCGCTATCGAATCTTGGGAACTGGAATTTCAAACGTCTCCGAGATCTTTCCGTAGCCGAAACCTCCCAGTCGACCGATGTTGCGGTAGTTGTCGAAAATGATCTTTCCGTCCTTGTAGCAATTTTTGTCTACGTGAACGAAAACAATTTCTCCAAATACAACCGTTGAAGATCCGGGTGAGCCGTCACCAATCTGGACGGTTTTAAGTAAGCGGCACTCCATCTGCACCGCAGACTCTTTGACTCTTTTTGGACCTACTTTGACAGAGTCAAGAGGAGTGAGCCCGACCTCGCTCATCTCACTTACTCCGTACGGAAATTCTCCGGCTGAATGCACGAGCGGTTCAATCAGCCATTCATTGGCACTATTTACCACAAACTCGTTTGTGGCCTCGATATTTCGAAGAGTGTCCTTCTGAAAATCGGGCCTTGGAGTTCCAACGGATATCATGAGACACGGTGGGTTACTTGAAACACCGTTGAAAAAACTATAGGGAGCAAGGTTATCTTGGCCATCAGGACTCTGAGTACTCACGAAGGCGATTGGCCGTGGTACGATTGAGCCAATGATAAGCTTGTACATATCGGTTGCAGAAACCGAAGCAGGATCAATTTCAACCATCTCTCCAACTGGAGATTCCACGGTATCTCCGGGTTTCCACGAGGGATTTGGGGATGTCATGAGCCCTTCTCCTACAAATGAGCGTCGTTACTCTTGTTCATACCATAGCTCTCAGGAGGCTGCAGGCTGCCTCTCGCTGACCACACAAATCGACCATCACTCTCACGAGGAGGAGATTAACGGTTTTCGGCACTTTTTTGAAGAAGCCTTCCAGAGTACAAGTGAAACTCTCAACTACGTTAGTGGTGAGATTATCAAGCTCAAAGTATAAACTCCTCTAAAGCGGAGCGCATCGTTTGGAACACGGAATCATGACAGGATTAGCGACGGTACTGTTCCTCGGTATCGTTGCTCAATGGATCGCTTGGCGATTTCATCTCCCATCGATCATTCTGCTGCTCCTCTTCGGGTTTGTCGCTGGTCCAGTTACAGGCTTTATCGACCCAGATCAGCTCGTTGGAGAGATGCTCCCATCTCTTGTTTCTCTTTCGGTAGCTCTTATTCTCTTCGAAGGCGGGTTGAGCCTTCGGCTCCGTGAGCTCCCGGGCGTGAGGAGAGTTATCTTTAGCCTTATCAGTATCGGGATGCTCGTGACCTGGGCGATTGGAGCGTTTGCCGCTCACTATATCCTCGAGCTTGAATTTTCAATGAGTGTGCTTCTCGGAGCGATTCTCACAGTTTCTGGTCCAACTGTTATTGTTCCTCTTTTGCGAGACATCCGTCCGAAGGCAACGGTGAGTTCTATCTTGAAGTGGGAAGGGATCCTTATCGATCCGGTGGGAGCGATCGTTGCAGTGCTCGTGTTTGAGGCGATGATTTTGGGCGAGTTCAGTAAGGCTCCGGCTCATATTGCCGAGGGAGTTATTATGACGATTGTCGTTGGCGGAATCGCTGGGACCGTCGGCGCACTTTTGCTCATTTTTCTCATCAAGCGCTATCTCATCCCTGATTATCTTCAGAACTCGGTTTCTGTTGCGCTCGTGCTTTTGGTTTTTGTGAGCTCTCACCATTTCCAAGCGGACTCAGGGCTTCTGTCCGTGACGGTGATGGGCATATTCCTTGCGAATTGGAGCTCTATTACTGTTCGACATATCGTTGAGTTTAAGGAAAACCTTCAAGTCCTTCTTATCGGAATTCTCTTTATCCTTCTTTCCGCCCGCATGGAGCTCCAGAACTTTAAGGAAGTCGGCTTTGGAGGATTGATCTTTCTTGCAATCTTGATCTTTGTTGCTCGCCCGTTGGCAGTATTTTGCTCAACAGTTGGATCGGGTCTGAGTTGGCGCGAGAGAGCATTTCTCTCTTCTGTCGCTCCACGTGGTATTGTAGCAGCAGCGGTTGCGTCCCTCTTTTCTCTCGGTCTCGCGCAGGGGGGATTTCCTCAAGCTGAGCTTATCAATACCTATACCTTTCTTGTCATTGTTGGAGCGGGACTCGTCTATGGGCTTGCGGCTCGTCCGATGGCCCGTCTTCTTGATGTCGAACAGGTACAACCTCAAGGGGTCTTGCTCCTTGGGGCCCACGCTATCGCCAGAAAAATCGCAACGAAAATCCGGGATGAGGGCTTTAAAGTCGTGCTTGTCGATACGAACTGGACCAACGTTTCTCTCGCTAAACTGGAGGGGCTGCCGACCTACTACGGAAATATTCTCTCTGAGCATTTTCTGGATGACATCGATCTTGAGGGAATTGGGCGCCTTTTTGCTCTTACACCAAACAATGAAGCAAATTCTCTTGCTGCATTAAGATTTTCTGAGCATTTCGGTCGAGCTGAAGTCTACCAGCTCCCGCATGACACGGCGGACCAACGTGAAGCGAGCGATCTCCATCCCAAGCATCTCCGAGGGCGTTACCTCTTTGGCCCGGACGAAAATTATCGCTTGCTTGAACAGCAGATAGATGATGGCGCTGTTCTCAAAACAATAAACATTACCGAAGAGTTTTCATTTGACGATATTCAGGAGCGGTATTCGAAACTCTTTATCCCGCTCTTTCTCATAGCCGAGAGCAAGACGTTCGAAGTGGTTACTCATGACGTAAAGCTCTCACCTCGAGCGGGGCAGAAGATAGTGGCTCTCGTTCAGGAATAAGCTGGGTTCAATAAAACGAGACGCTAACTGCTCAACCTCCCTTAAACAGAAGTTGATATTGATTAAGTTCGGTGATGCCGTGTTCAACGAACCGAGGATTTTCTGTCGAGAGCTTTTGCTCAAAACACTCGACCTCTCGAAGATCTTGGTAATATTTGCGAGTGAGAGTAATCGGGGTTTCATATGGAGGTCCGCCAAGGGTGTGTTGAGAGCTTGAAAACCCCTCAACAAAGAGGAGCCCGCCAGGTTTAAGGAGAGAGATGATCTTCTTTGAATACGGAGTTTGTTGATCCTTGGGGTTGAGCGCTACAAGCGCGGCTCGATCGTAGATGAAGTCAAAGCCGGTTTCGTCTTCGAATTGAAATATATCAGCTTGAATTACTCTAATGCGAGGAGCTTCGAACGATTCGCTATCCCCGAGTGTTGGAGAGGTATCCGAAAAAAACAGATTTCTGAGTGAGCGAATCGCTTTTGGAATGAGCTCCACTCCGGTCACGATCATTCCGAGGTCAAAAAGAATTCTTGTTGCTTGGGAGTTGCCACACAGTGGGACAAAAGCCCTGCATCGAGCGAGGTCAACCGGAAGATGAGCACGAATCTGTTCGAAGTGTTCCCGTAAGAATTGATCCGAGTCTTCACGAACCCAAGGGGTAAAGTCTTCCGCCCAAAAATCGTTCCAGACTTTCTCACGTTCTTGCACGTATTGTTTTCCTTCTTTTGGTTTTGCACCCAAGAATTAGCTTCCCGCAACTTTCCATGTGACACCAGAACCCTTCAGAGGTGGATTCGCGAAAGCGAAACCGGGGTGACAACAACAACGGAGAGGAAGGGATTCGAACCCTCGGTACGCTTTCACGTACACACGCTTTCCAAGCGTGCGCCTTCAGCCACTCGGCCACCTCTCCACAGGAAACAATCAAAACTCTCGTTGCGAACTGTTCCAAAAACAGAAGATCGGAGAGGAGCGGACTTACAACTCACAAGTGAGTTGCTTTCGAACCGTTATTTTCCCTGCGGGGGCAGGGGATTCGAATC
>JAGRAO010000019.1 GCA_020434565.1 Bdellovibrionales bacterium | reverse complement strand
ATCGTCGGCACCATGAACGACAATGGGTTTCTCTTGTTCTCTGATAATGCAGATCCCTCCAACACGATTCTCTCATCAGAAGACGAACTTTTGGTTATTTCAACGCCGGAGCTGCTATGACACCGCGGAACGTTTTTCGAGGGCACTATGTCATTTGCGGATGGAACAAACGTGGGAGCACGATTATCAGTGCACTACGGTGTCTTGTTGACACTCCCATCTTAGTCGTAAACGAGGAGATCACCCAGGTGATGCAGGAAGTTCAGCAGTTTAATGAGGTATATACGCTTCAGGGCGATTGCACCCAGCGCCATGTCCTTCTTGCTGCTGATGTTTCTGAGGCAAAAGCCGTTCTTGTACTTGCACCGGATCAAGAGGGAAGCCTCGCCGATGCGCGCTCCGTTAAAATTGCTTTGGCAGTAGAGAGAATTCGAACTGCGGTCTATACGATAGTCGAAGTACGAGACATTCAAAATAAGAGCCACTTTACATGGACGAAGGTGGATGACCTTATTACAAGTGATGAAATCTCGGTCCGCATGATTGCACAAGCTGTGCGGCACACGATTGATTCACAATCTCTCGGTGACGCAACCCTTGCAAATGAACGAAAGTTTCTCAAGGTGTACGGCCAAATGGTCAACCCTCATCAAACCCGGTCTCAGCTCTTTCGTGCCGAACTTGACTGGAGAACAGCTCAACAGTTGTGCTGGGGCGACCTCCTCTCCCAGGCCCTGCCTCTTCGTGTCGTTCCCCTCGCACTCGTCGGATACCTCAAGCATTCGCATGATGTAAGAGGAATTGAGTGGGAATCGTGGAAAACGGATACCGTCAGCAACCCCTCGCCGAAAAAGCGTTTCCAAGAAATCTGGTCTGCTTGGCCCGAGGGATATACTCTCGGCGTACTCATGCTCGCCCCGGGGATTGAAGCCGTTTCTCAATTTGCTTCTCGATTTGCAGCGCATCCGACGGCCTCTTCCGTACCCAAGACCGAAGTCTCGCCCTCAAATTCCGCTCTCTAGAACTTTCCGGAGAACTCTTGTTTCCATTTCGCCGCGTCCGGTATGCTCGCTCGCATGAAAAAACAACCGAACTCACTTCCTTTCATGCTCTTCCTCGTGCTTTTGCTTACCTGCTCCCTCGCACATGCCAACACGCTGATCGTGCTCGATGCTTCTGGCTCGATGTGGGGACAGATCGAGGGGAAAGCAAAGATTCAACTCGCCAAAAACGTTTTAAGTGAGCTCCTTTCTCGGTGGCCAGCTGACGAAGAGGTAGGTCTTATGGTGTACGGCCATAGGGCGAAGGGCGACTGTAATGATATCGAGGTATTGATACCGGTCGGCTCGATAGATCAAGCAAAGTTCAAGGCAGCCATTTCATCGATCTCTCCCAAGGGAATGACACCGATGACCGAAGCCGTTCGGCGAGCAGCAGAAACTCTTCGAAGTTCGGAAAAAGCGGCTACCGTCATCCTGATTTCTGATGGAGAGGAAACTTGTGACCAAAATCCGTGTGCCGTTGCAGCTGAGCTTGAAAAGAGTGGGGTCGCTTTTACGGCTCACGTCGTTGGATTCGATCTTGAGTCTGCAGGAGACAAAGCTCGTTCACAGATGAACTGTATCGCTGATTCAACCGGAGGGAAATTCCTCGAAGCGCATTCAGCATCGGAACTTCTTACTGCTCTGAGTGAGGTGGCTGCGCTTCCTCCTGCTACCCCAGAGCCGACTCCGACTGAGACACCAACGCCTTCTCCAACTCCTACCCCAGTTCCGGTCAAGGCAGCCAAGAATCTTCTCGCTCAACTCGTTCTTCTCGAGGGTGGAGAACCTCTCTCAGATGGATCCGTCAGTTGGAGTTTAAAGACACCCGAGAAACCCAATAAGCAGGTGGCTTTTTCGCATGCGGCCGTTTTCGAGACCTCGGTCCCTGCGGGTACCTATCTTCTTACTGCGAAGAGAGGAGAGGTGTCAGTGGAGCAAGAGATTACTCTCACCGACGAACGACAAGAGGTCACCCTGAATCTCAACGCTGGTTATCTATCAGCAAAAGTGTTTGTCTCAGAGGGAGGCGAGCAGCTCTCAAACGATCTTCGGTGGCGGGTCTTCAGGGCTGGCACAACAAAACAGGCCGCATTCTCATACAACAAGGAGCCACAGTGGCTGATTCCAGCGGGAGAATACGAAGTACAGGTAAGTTGGGGAAATTCGAATGCTCTCATAAAAGGGACTGTCTCAGTTCTCCCGGGTGAGAGCGAATCGCTCTCGCTTACGTTGGGTGCCGGCATTCTCAAGCTGAAAGCCTTTGCGAGCGAGGGCGGAGAACAGCTTGATAAAGATCTCAAATTCCGTGTTCTCTCTGAAGCAACTTCCCTCGATGGAAAACGAGAACAAGTTGCATACTCATATGAGGCTGCACCTGCATTTGAAATCGCTGCTGGAAAATATCGAGCTGAAGTGACGTGGGGAAATGCCACCGGTATTCAAGAGATCGTTGAGGTAAAAGCAGGAGAGGCAAGCGAATATGCCATCAACCTTAACGCGGGCGTGCTTGCTCTTTCTACTTCCGAAGACCAACCTACTGACAAGATGCACTGGGAGATATACTCAAGCAAAACTCGACTTGACGGATCGCGAGATAAGATCGCGGTAAAATCTTATGCGAGAACAGCTCAGTTCTTTCTTCCTGCTGGCAAGTATCTCGTCAGACTCCGAATCGGTGATTCAGCGCAGGAGAAAGAAATCGAAGTGACGGCAGGCTCACGAACAGAGGACTCGGTAATTCCTGCTTCAGAGGCTCCTCACTAACAAAGCTCCTCTGCGAGGGCCACAACAAGGGCGTCAAGACAACTGACCGTTGCAGAATATGACGACGCATCCGGGCACGAATTCTGAAGAGCAAAGAGGGAATGAGTCTGTGTCCCATCAGAGCTTGACGAATCGATCCATGCAGCGATCTTTACGTCCCCAGACTCAAGCCTTTCAAACTGGTCGAGAACAATCTGGATCCTCTTACCGGAAGAAAGCCCCCTCGGAGCGGGATACAGTACAACTTGGTCATATTTCCCACATGCTTCAAGCTCCCTCTGAAGAACTCGAGCGATATTTTCGTCGAGTTCCTCGGCCCATTGATGAAGATCAGAAACTGAGAGTGCATGTTCGTCTGTTCGAACAACGATCCCCCTCCGATCGAGATAGCCCGGGAGCGTAATCGGCCCAAGCTCAAGCAGCGATCCAGAAGAAGTCAATTCTTGAGAAACAACCTCTCGCCCATTCAATACGTAGTAGCTTGTGGGTCTACTCGAGGAACACCCCACCGATAAAATCACAAGGAGAGCGAGGATTGAAGCTTTAGCGATACAATTCATAAGGGTCCCCCTTTCCTATTTTCCTCGGAGCAATGCTTCTGGATTACGTTCAAGATACTCACTCAACTCCCGAACCCGAATAGCGGCTTCTTTCACCTCCTCGATCAGTTCTCGTAGCTCATATCGGGTTGGAGAATCTTCAGCGAGAATATCATTTGCGTTCGAGACGGTTTTCCGAATCTCGACGAGTGTCTCTTTTGCTTCGGAGCCTACGTGCCGAAGATCCTTTGAAAGCGGAACGAGATCTTCATCTAAGCGGGCGAGAAGCTTTCGAGCCGAGGCGAGAAAAGTACGAAAATCTTCCGTCCCCTGCACAATTTCATGTGGCAAGTTCTGGAAAGCGTCAGATTCAATAAAGCGCGAGAGCCCTTGAGCCATTTTCTGAAAGTCCTTTACGACCTCCCCTATCGGTACATCTCCGAAAGCATCGCTCAACAGATCAAGAGTCGATGGAATCGATGGAATCTCCATATACTGATTCATTCCTCCGACATACTCAGGCTTTGTCTCGGGGTGAAAGTTGAGATTTACTGCAAGGAGCCCTGTAACGATACTCTCCATCTCGAGTCGCGCACGAAGGCCCTGCTCAATCATTCTTCGAATCACTCGCCCCTCACCACTCGGGCGCTGCCCGACCTCAAGAATAGAATCGGGATAAATCTCAAAGACAACCGGTATTCGAACCGATTCTGATTGGTGGTCTATTTGAAGGTGAACGTCTTTAATCTCTCCAATCTTTACTCCTCGGAAGAGAACCGATGCCCCCTCTCGAAGCCCTTTCACCGAACCATCGAAGTACGTGACGTACCGCTGCGACTCTCGAAAAAGAGCGCCAGAGCCAAAAACGACAAGTCCTCCCACAAGCAACGAGATCGAAGCGAGGACAAACAAACCGATGACAAAATGATTTGCTTTCCGACTCATTGAGGCCTCCTCTCGTTCAGTCCCTCGGTATCAGGATTCAAAGAATGCTTGCGGGTAAGGAACTCTACAAGGGGAGCACACTCGGTTGAGTGAAGTAACTCTCTTGGATCTCCTGTTGCAAGCATTGTGCGTGAATCAGCATCGAGGAAAACCGAATTCGTAGCTATCGCAAAGATACTTGGGAGTTCGTGCGTGACAACAACGATCGTTGTTCGAAGAGATTCCCGTAAGTGAATAAGCAGTTCATCCAGATTTCGAGAACTGATCGGATCTAACCCTGCAGAGGGTTCGTCGACAAAAAGGATCTCTGGATCAAGCGCCATTGCTCGCGCAAGCGCAGCTCTCTTTCTCATACCACCACTAATCTCAGAGGGAAAATATTCTTCAAACCCGTTGAGACCCACAAGAGCGAGCTTTAAAGAACAGAGCTCCTGGATCTCCCGCTTAGAGAGCTTGGTATACTCCTCGAGCGGAAGCGCCACGTTTTCCGCAAGGGTCATCGAAGACCACAGCGCTCCGTTCTGATACATCACGCCACAGTTTCTTAAAATCTCACCCTGCCGTTCAGCCGAAACTTCCCAAAGGTCTTCACCGTTCAGAAATACCTTTCCCGAAGCAGGTTCTTTCAGCCCAATGAGGTGGCGAAGCAGTGTGCTCTTTCCGCAACCGCTACCGCCCATTATGACAAAGGTATCCCCACGTCGAATGTCAAAGGTCAGGTCGTGTTGAATGACAAAATCACCATACGCCATCGTCAGGCCTTCAACACGGATGTGAACTGATGAGTCCTGCACTCTCCTACACTCCTAAAATACTACAAACTACGGCAAAAACCGCATCAGTCAAAACGATAAGGACGATTCCGGTGACAACTGCTGAAGTCGTGGCATTTCCAACCTCTGCTGAACTTCTCCCTGATTGCATGCCTCTTAAGCACCCAGAGACCGCGACGAGCGACCCAAAGACGACGCTCTTTATCAACCCCAACATAAAATCTGAGGTTGAAACAGCTCCAATGGTCTGCTCCCAGTAAAGAAGCGGTGAAAGGTGAAAGACGCTAAAGGAAACGAGTGCTCCACCGAGAATTCCAACCAGATCGGCAAACACACAGAGGAGAGGAAGCATCAGCATCAAGGCAAGCATCCTTGGGAGGACGAGGAACTCCATGGGTGAGATACCAAGCGTTTTTAGGGCATCGATCTCTTCGTTTGACTGCATCGCTCCAATTTCGGCAGCAAACGCAGCGCCAGTTCGACCAGCAATGATCACTCCGGCCATGACAGCACCCATCTCTCGCAGCATCCCGATTCCAACGAGATTCGCGACGTAGATCTGCGCGCCAAATTTTTCGAGCTGCACGGTGCCAATAAACGCGAGAATCAGCCCCACCAAAAAACTAATAAGCGCCACGATAGGGAACGCTTCCGGGCCAGCTTGCTGAATAGTCACAAAGAGATCATTCCACCGCATCCGTGAGCGCCCAATAAGAAGGTCTCCAAAGGCGGCACAAGCCGATCCAACAAATTGAACAATCTCCCTTGTCTCTTTCGCAAGTTTTACGCCTTTAATTCCGAGCTCCTCGATAAAGGATTCTCGATTCGGACACTGTGAAGAGGGTTCTCGACCATCGGCAGCGAATGCGAGCTCGAGTAAACTCTGAAGTTCCCTCGGCAGCGATTCCTGTCGAAATTCGATCTGGCGCTCAACACAGTAATCCCGTAGTTGAGACAGAAAAACGAGCAGTCCGCTATCCCACTCCGAGAGATCTCTCGCGTCAACCTCAACTCGGCGAATCTGGTTCGCACTTTCACGGCCTTCAAGCAACGCTTGAGCGTTCGGAAGCGTATTGGCAGAGCGCCACTCTCCCGAGAGTGCAAGCTGCAATCCTCCAGCAGCTGAATCCGAAAATTGAACCTGATACGCAGTTTGGGCAGTAAGCATTCTGTACCGTTTCTCTTTCGCTGCCGACTCCACTATGGGAGCATCCACTCGGCTGTCGAAGTTGGAGAATCATATACGGAAACAGTCTCTTCATCCATCCTGGGCCACTCCTTCTTTTTCTCAGCCGCACCCACGACCTCCCGCCTTTTGGAGAATACTCACGTGTAGTAGCCTGCACGAGGAGAGGATGCTCGAGGAAAGCCAGGGTCTAAGACCCCTCCGAAGAGAGCAACTCAGTGGTTCGTGACAAAGGAAAGAGATGGAATCAGATCACCTGAGAAAATTGAAGAATACTGCCAAACTCGTGGTTCAGCTCGGATGGGGTGGAGAGAAAGGTGTACAAAACAAACCTGTTGTTGTGTCACGCGCTCCATCAAACCATGCACTCTCTGTTGAAATCGTTCGGGAAGCGTACCGCTTGGGCGCGAGAAATCATCTCGTCGTCCCTCTCGTTCCGGAGTTAACTGCGCTTCACTTGAACGCCCATCGTGACAACCCCGAAGCAAGAAACGAGATACCGAAACCGTATTCTGACGCGTGGAATCTGCTTGTTGAACCACACGGGTGTACCGTGCGAGTTGAAGCAGCTGACAATCCCCTTGCATTAAAAGAATGTGATCAAACACATGTGAGTGAGTTTGAAGTCGCGAATTACAACGCACGAAAACATTTTTACGAAAAAGGCCTCTTTGGAAAGACCTTGCCTTGGACGCTCGTACCACGTGCGACACAGGGGTGGGCCGAGATGGTTTTCCCCGGAGACGTTGATGCACTCGAGAGACTTCAGAGTGCCCTCGATACGATTATGGAAGTCGCCCACGATGACTGCGTGGAACGCTGGACGGCCCGAGCCGAGAAGATGGAGAAGCGAGGTGCGCTTCTGGATGAAATCGGTATTCGGGAGCTTCGCTTTCGAGGACCGGATACTGACCTTACAGTCGGGCTTTCTGCGCTGGCTCGATTCTCGTCGGCGCTTAAAATTACCTCCGAAGGGGTTCGTCATATGGCAAATATTCCAACATACGAGAACTACTCGACTCCGGATTGGCGCTTGACCCGCGGGCACGTTTCCATGACCCGCCCTGTGCTTCTCTCCGGCTCTCTCGTTCGAGGCTTGCGTATTTGGTTTAACGATCAAGGAGAAGTCGAGCGGTTTGAAGCCAAAGAGGGCGCAAAAGCGTTCGAGGCGCTTATTTCTCAGAAGGGTGCCAACCGCCTTGGAGAGGTCGCGCTCGTCGGTATCGATGATAGCAAGATCTTTCAATCGGGATTGGTCTTTCAGAATACACTGCTCGATGAAAACGCGAGTTGCCACATTGCTTTTGGACAAGCCTATCCATCGCAGCTAGAAGGTGGAACGTCTATGTCTGCAGAAGAAAAAGCAGCAGTTGGCTGCAACACCTCAGACAAGCACGAAGACATGATGATCTCAAACGAGGAATCTACCGTAACCGCCGTAGATCAGCACGGCGAAGAAGTCCTCATCATTGAAAAGGGTCGCTGGGCTGGCAGGTTTGCCGCATAGTGTTGCATAACACGAAAAAAAATTTTTTGTGACCCAGTGACACTTCCCTTCCGGAGTTTCTCGATTCACCTCGTTGCGGGGCACCGAATGTCGGATTGAAGGGTACTCGAATCGTACGGAGCCATCACGCCGGCGAGAGTAACTGTTTTTAAAGAGAAAATCTCCGTCACTAGTTTTTAAGCAACGAAACTTTAAGACCTTGGCCTACAAATTGCTTTAGACAGTTTGGGAAGTCCTATCTGGACTTGGTTGTTGGGTCGTTCACTACGGTCGGGTCATGGGGAAGCAATTCCTTCCATATTGTTGGTTGCTCACGAGCATTTTCGTGATCACTGCTGCTACACACTCTCGTGATGGAGAAGCTGAAAGCTCAACCTATTCTTCGAGTAAGAATATTTCGTATTTCAAGAAGGCCGCTTCGAAAAAAGGAAAGCTCATCGAAAAATTCGTTACCGTAGACTGCCTCGACGAACAAACTCCCGGAAAACTCTCAGCCAGTCTGCTTTTTACTCCGTATACAACAATTCTGAAACGGGTGCAGAAGCAAGCGAAGCAACGTTTTGGCTCTGTAAAAGCTGCGCCGCTCTCTCTTCAAAACAAGAGAGCAAAGCTCAAAGCGATTCTTCAAAGCACCATCTGCGAAGTCTCTCCACAGCCGACTCCTACTCCCACAGATGAGCTCGACTCCACCCCAACACCGACCCCTACAGGGACGCCCAGCCCAACGCCCACAGGAGATCCGCATTTCGACGAGTTCGGGAATGTAACTGCCGCGGGAAAGCTCGCCTTTGATATCCCTTCAGATCTTGAGGCGAACATTGGCGAAGGAGAAACCAAATATACTCACTTGTGTCAGGATTGCCACGAGCCTCGGGGACTGTTCTATCACTTTCTCGATCTTCGTGACCTGACACTCAATACAATGGGGATACCACTTGAAGATCTCCCGGACGACGACTTAGCAGATATTGTGGCGTTTCTTAATAGGCTTGATGTGTAGAAGGTGCGATGGTGAAGATGTTGAATCACTTACGAAGGTTATATCCAGGAATTGTTTTTGCAATTCTCTTTCCCCTGACGGTCATAGCAGGTGGGCGTTCAACGTTTACGCCTGAGGGAGAGATGTTCTCTGTCGAAACAAGCACTGTAGGCGTTCTCTGTGCGCGAGAGAGCGAATCAGCAACGTATATTCCAGTCAAACAACTCAAGAAAAGGTCGAAGGTTAAGAATCTCAAAGCAGTTCTCAAGCGACTCAAAGAAACTGTAAAATCACTCAGAGACGTAGTTGGAGAGGAGAAGAGATACAAGAGAAAGAGAAAAAACTTCTTCCGACTCAGAAAGGCATATCGTGAAGCTGTGGACCTCTGCGCGAACGGACCAGCTCCAGATCTCGCTCCACCGACGGCCTCAAACATTACCCGCTCCGGAAGTGGGCTGGAGGCCTTGGCGGTAACGTTGCCAGCCGAATCAAACGCACCGGGAGAGGCGCCAAAGTGTCGCTTCACCACCGAATCGGACCTTGTGTCCGTTGAACTTCTCGAAGGTTGTAATGCTCTCTTAAAACCACTGTCCCACCGAACTGGCACGGTGAATCTCCCGTTTGTGGCGGTTCGAGAGAGCGACGGTGCCGAGAGCACTCCTGCTATCCTTAGCGTGAGCTGGGACCAGAGTGGTTCTTTTATCGGCGATAAGTTTTCACTCGCAAGATATAAAGACAGCTTGACCGATGAGGAGGCGATGACACTTATTCGTTGGGCTGGGCTCGGAGCGAATGCCGACGAACTCCGCCAACGTGCTCAAGAGCCAGGTGGGCTTGACGCTGTTGTAGACTGGCTTTTAACAGTTCATTCTGGCGGAGCGTGTGACGCTGTAGAAGATCGAGCTCTCGAAGAGTCGTACCCAGTCAAGACCGTTCAGGGAACGAGAGCTTTTGGGACCGTGTTCGATGAACCTTCATCGACAAGAAGACAGTGGACCGAAACGGCCGCTACGTACTACCTGCTCTACCAACTTCGAGAGAGCTGCAACCCGCTTCGCGAACGGATGGCTATGCTTTGGCTCAATCACTTCGCTGTAAACTTCAATATTATTTCAGATCGAACTGGCTACCGAACTCACTACATGAAGCGACATATGGATTGGCTACGGGGGGTAACTCCTGAGGCAAACGGAAAGCTCTTCACTCCGATAAACAAGCTCGTTGCAATCATGCACGGAGCAGATGGAATCATGCTTCGCTGGCTCTCAAACTATCAAAATGTCTACGGCTTGGGCGGAGGAAACGAAAACTATGCCAGGGAGGTGCTCGAGCTCTTTACCCTCGGTCTCTTTGATCCAGTAACTGGTGCTCAGAACTACACCGAGCAGCATATTTATGACATGCGTTTTGCCCTCATGGGTTACAACGATGAGCAATCTGAAAATACAATCGAGATTGGTGAAACGGAACTCTCGTGCTGTAATCCAAGCTGCGGCAATAGTACTTGTATCGCGTGCGCGGCGCTTCCGGCGAATGAACAATGTCAGATATTCCCTCTAAAAGAAACGAATCCGATGTTTTTCCGAAACCGGTGGAACGCAACAAACCAGCCAACCGGAACCTTTCTTTTCCAAGACACCCCGTTTGGCCAATACGATGTCTTCAAGGCGAATATCCTCGGACCTGAGGGTGATGCGCTCGTGAATCATCAACCTCTTGAATTTGACACAGCGGAAGATAACCTCACTCCGTATCTCATGAACTCAGTTCCTGGAGTTGCGCGGTATTTCGCCGGCCGGCTTATCGCTACCTTTGCTTCCCTTGAACTGACAGAATCACTCGTTCAACCGGTGGCCGAAGCATTGATCGCAAACGATTGGGATCCGACCGAAGCTCTCCGGATCATTTTGAGCTCGAGTGCCTTCTTTGCCGCTGAGAATCAAACAGATGGAATATCAAATCCGCTCATTCGAATTATCAGCTTTTTCCGTTTGATGGATCTCCCTCTTGAACGCTTCTCAAGTTCAAATGATACCCTGAATCAAGTCAAAGAGCTCGTGTGGCGCTCCGGGTTTCCGATGACTCGCATGCCAACCGTTTTTGGTGTTCAGGAACCGGGAAAGATCGTGGGTGGAGACGTGAAAAACGGGCTCACTTTTGCAGCTACTCAAGCAGATCTCGATGCAAACCGATATTTTGTTAACTACCTTAACGAACTCGATGATGCCATCGATCAAGATGGGATCACGTTTAGCTGGTCAGATCTCCTTCCGCAGGGGCCAAACGGGGAGCGACCGTCAGCAGAACAGGTGGTTGATCACTTCGCATTTAAGCTGGGCATCCAATTGACCGACTCTCAACGAGAGCTTCTCGTAGAATATCTCTCTTCGGTCTCGAATAAGCGGATTACAGTAGACGGGATGACGGTACCTGACCCAGAATTCATCTTTGACCTCGATTGGAGCGAGCCGAGTCTAACAGATGCTAAGTTTGCCGCGCTTTGGAAATTGAAAGCTCCGGGATTATTGCAACTTTTTTGGTCGTTGTCGCAAGCGACTCTTCAGTAACAAGAAAGAATTTTTAGGGAGAGTAACACCATGGGATCTTCACGACGTAAATTTCTCAAAGATTCAGCTTCGCTCTTTGGCGGTGCTGTCGCGTCACAAATGCTTCTTCCCTCCTTTACCTTTGCTCAAGGGGGACCGAGTTTTGTAAAAAACCTGATCTACATTGATCTTCCAGGTGGACCCGATAGTCGATTTGTGTATCACGGAATCGAGGGAGCTGCGCACGATGCGCTTTATGCGAGGAGACCAAACCTTGCACTCACCCCCTCTAGTATCCTCGTACCAACTAATTTCGACCAAGGTTCGAGAGAAAATACTGTTGGTTTTCATCCGAGATGGCAGACCCTTATGACCCAGGTAAATGACCTCTCGAAGGGAGCGAACGTGGCTCTCATTTGTGAAGCGGGAAATCCTGGAGGACACAGCCGCTCACACGAAATCGCGCAGTCGCAGCTCCGAAACGGTTCAACCCTCGATACTGCACAGGTATCCGCCGGTTGGATGGGGAGACTCGCAAGCACGTATAGCCTTCCTGGGATGGCAGTATGGAGTTTTGGGGTAAATGATCCAAAGTTTTCCTCGGTTGATTCGCAAGATCGACCATTTGTCGTTACCTCGCTTACGGACGTTTCGTTCAATGATCGGAATTTTGGCTCCTTTGATTGCCAAAACATTTTCCAAGGAGATCAACATCATCCTTGTTGGACTTCAGATAGATTTTCCGATAGTTCCGATGACTCAGCCTTTATGCGCGACACTATGCGCCGACTTCAAGACTCAAGCGTTGACCAGCCGCACCTCGGACAAGTCTTGGCGAATACGCACGAGAGTATGTTCCGAGCGGTCCCACTCGCTACCCAGATGAGAACGCAATTTAGCGTCTCAAATGCCGTGTTTGATTCAACAACGAACAACGACAATAGTGCGAATTCCTTGGCAAGAAGCAGTGCAGATATTGTTCGCTCCCTTCTCTACTTAAATTTAAGTGACTCCTCTCCCTCGTCGGTTCGAAGTGGCACCAAGGTATTTGCGACACAATACGGAGGATGGGATACTCACGGCGGACAAGCCTATAACCAAGGTCAAGACGGAACTCTCCCCAACAACATCCGAGTACTCTCAGACGCAATCGCAGGAATGGTGTACTACCTTGACCTCTATGGGTTGCTCGATTCAACCATCATCTTTGCGAGTGGCGAGTTCGGAAGAACGAACGCCCAAAACGGCTCAGTTGGAACGGACCACGCCGAAGGGGGCCACTTTCTCGTCGTTGGCGGCTCGGCTGTCGTTCGACGGGGCGTCTTTGGACCCGAGCCAAGCGTGGCCCAAGCCGAAAGTGCAAACTTTTTCTCTGCCCAAGTTCCGTGGACCGGAATTCTCCGACGAATTCTTGAGAGAGGTTTCGATCCTTCGGGGCTTGATTCCGTTTTCGCAAACCCGATGCCGGGAAGCGTGCCCGATTTTCTCGTTTAGATCAGAAAAAGGCCGCCTAAATTATCCCTCTCTCCCCCTGGGGTTCTTTCTTTCCAGAGAAGCTCTTGTTTCTTGTTGTCCACCGGGGTAACAATTTCGCCTTACTTTGAGAGGAACGCGAGAGACTTCGTTTTGACAGAGGCATTTCATGGGATTTAGTTGCGGGATAGTCGGACTTCCAAACGTTGGAAAATCAACTATTTTTAATGCACTCACTTCGGGCAAGGCCGCCTCTGAGAATTTTCCCTTTTGCACGATTGAGCCGAACACTGGAGCGGTTCCTGTACCCGATCCGAGACTCCAGAAACTCGCGGATGTCGCCAAGTCAGCCAAGATCATTCCAACCCAGATGACATTTGTTGATATCGCCGGGTTAATCCGTGGAGCTTCAAAAGGAGAGGGACTCGGCAATCAATTCCTCGGACACATTCGCTCGGTTGACGCTGTCATTCAGGTTGTCCGTTGCTTTTCTGACGACAATGTCATTCACGTCGAAGGAAGTGTTGATCCTATTCGAGATGTTGAAACGATTGAAACAGAACTCGCGCTCTCAGATCTTGAGACTGTGCAACGTCAGAATCAGAAGTATCAGAAACTCGCAAGGGGCCAAGACAAAGTAGCCCTTCGAAGAAAAACGCTCCTTGAAGCTCTAGAAGCGCACCTCGGGGAGGGACAACCGGCCAGACTCTTTGCATATGAATTTGATGCTTCGGACAGGAAAGAACTCTTTGAGCCCCTGCTCACGAGCAAACCTACCCTCTTTGTTGGAAACGTAAACGAAGAAGAGGCCGCCCTCGAACCCGATCCAAACGGTACTCGCCCGATCGACCGGCTTGCGAAATACGCCCAATCGGTCGGCTCAGATACCTTGGCAATCTGTGGCAAAATAGAATCTGAAATCGCGGAGCTGCCGCGTGAAGAGAGACAAGAGTATCTTACCGAACTCGGAATTGAACTCTCAGGCCTCGATCGCCTCACGCTCGCCGGCTACAATCTGCTTGAGCTCTTGACGTTTTTTACAGTTGGACCAAAGGAAGCTCATGCCTGGACTGCCAAGCGAGGGAGCACAGCCCCTCAAGCGGCAGGAAAGATCCACACGGATTTTGAGAAAGGCTTTATCCGTGCTGAAGTGATCCATTGTGATGATTACCTCCAGTACAAGGGTGAAGCTGGCTGTCGAGACGCAGGGAAACTCCGAGTCGAAGGAAAGGATTATCTCGTCCAAGACGGCGATGTCGTCCATTTCCGATTTAATGTGTAAGAGTTACAGCCCTACCCACGCAGAGATTCACGAAACTTTTTTCTCGCTCCACCGATACCGTTTAAAGCACGCAACAGTCACACCCTCTGAGGGTGGCTTTTCGGTAACGACAAAAAATTAAGGAGCGAAAACATGTCACTAAGTATCCGACCCGAAAACCTCTTTTCCTCTCAATCCCTTTCACCGCGAACCGGGAGCACCCTTCTTCGCCAGCCGCAAGGAAATTCAGATTCTGCTCTCTCTTTCCTTCAAGGATCGAGTCAACCTCGGCCGGGCATCGAGAATCTCGTGCAATCGATATCGAACTCCCTTGTTCAAGCGATCGAGCAGATCGTCTCTCGGGTGGTTGAGGGGATAATGACCAAGTTGTTTCCCGAATCTTCAAGCCAGGCTGGAGCGCTCGATAACTCTCAAAAAGCTCCATCCTCACTCAGTGAAGATAAAAACCTCTCCCAGTGCCAAGTGGGCTCATCGTTCATCAGTGGAGGAGCTCCTGGGAGAGAAACCACCATCGGTGGAGTAGTCGACTCGCTCCTTGAATCTGTGAATAAGCTCTTCGATTTCGGAAAGGGAATCTTTGGTGGCCAGGATTCATTCCTTGGTACTCTTGGTAGCCTGGTTAGTGGTGGACTGTTTGATGGCGGCTTAGGTGTCGTTGGATCGATCGTCGAGAAAGGTGGAGACTTCCTCTCGAAAGGGTTTAAGGGCATCAAGAAAGCTTTTGGGTTCTAGAGAAGCTCGTCTGGAAAGGTCTCTTCCGGGGGACTTTTCCAGAGTCTTTAGCCCCGAAAGGGAAGCGGGTTTTCTCGAAATTCGAAATGATTTCGGCAGGCTGTTGACACCGCGGGTCCATCACGCTATCCCTAAGCGTCCCGTTTCCTAGGAAACGGATTTTTGGGCCCGTAGCTCAGTTGGTAGAGCAAGTGATTTTTAATCACTGGGTCACAGGTTCGAATCCTGTCGGGCTCAATTATTTGTAGTTTCTCCTCAAAATTCGTCTCACTGCTCCCGTAGTGGCCTCCAGAACCAGCAAAAATCGAGCTTGAATTGCCTAAGTATATGATAGCGCTCCTTTTCATCTAGGAAATTTTCTTAGATCGGGGACTTCTTTGGAAGCAAGCGGCCGACCAATCCGGATCAACTCTATATGGAGAGAAGCTGTCAAATACTCGCGCCCAAAACCAAACCGCGGGCTCGCCAGATGACGGGAGCGGCTTGTGCTGAGAACTTAATGGTTATCAGTCTTCTCGTCCTTGGAACTCTTGTAGCCGTTCAGAGTCTCGGGCAGAAGATCAACTGCGTCGGAAACAGGTGTATTGTTTTTCCTGTTCATGCAAGCTCTGATCTCGGTGGCGGTACGAGGGGACCGGTAAAAAAAGAAACTTCAAAAGTTGCAAAGGACCCGGACAGAATTCCCGATTCGTCTGCTGATCCGAAAAACGGGGCTTAGGTGGCGCTCTCTTCTTCGTCTTCTATAGGGGAAGCAAGCGAAAGGCTCGTAAAGACAACTTTCCCCCCTGCTCCTCTCGAAGGCTCGTAGCACACATCGGCATCTCTTTCAGCGAGAAAGAGTCGAAGGCGCTTGTGGAGCTTTTTCCCCTCGCGCTCAATCCACGCTCGAACAGCCGGTATCTCGTCCAGGAAAATATTGTCATATTCCGTTCGAAGATGGTGATGTTGAGGCTCAATATCTCCGTATGAACTCTCTGCGAGAGATTCGATAACGGTTTCGATCTGGTCAGAAAGAAGGTGAAAGAAGGCGTCCGAATCGGCTGAAACCGAAAAATGAAGGCGTTGCAGTGAGACCTTCTGATCACCCACTTTCACGAGTCTCATCCGATTCAACTCGTTCAAAGCAGAACCCGGCTCCATGTCGGCGTTGACACTCTTTACAAGCTCGGCGAACTCGTTCCCTTCCCCGCGATACGTGAGCGCTCTCGGTTCTCCTCGTCCGGTTTGGAACTGAGGATCACCCTCCCATTGTCCAAAGAGTCGAGTTATCCAGTATGAACGTTGCTCTATTTCTTCAGTAACTTTCCCGGTCAGCTTTGCCAACTCTTTACGGTGTAGCCCAGTCGCGAGACTTAACTGCCTAACACTCGGCTCCTTCCCGAGTGACTCTGAGAGTTCCTCTATTGCGCATTCGAGGTAGAGCTCCTTAAAGATGCGGTGAAGCTCCTGGATAGGGACTGAGAGAGTGAGACATAGTCGAGCTACGGGGCGGCAGAGGAGTCGTATTCCACGCTCGAGAAGGTCCTGATTTATGGCCCAACGAAATGGGACTACTGGGGGTTTTTGCCCCATACAAATCCTTAAAAAACTTGTACCATACTAAGATATGAAGGACTCGATCGAAGATTCCTCCTTTATTCGCAAGTAGAGCACCGATAGCCTTTCATAATTTACTATATTTACAATAGGTTACAATGCGCTCCCTATCTTTTATTTTTTTGGGGAATTTTTCCCCATTATAGCACCCCCTCAAAATCTGTCGAATAACGTTTTCAAGTGAGTTGAGGAGAGTCAATCTCCGCTATTCACCAAAAACAACCTAACCCCCGGACCCTACAAGGTGCTCCGTTTGGCTGTGAGTCCTGAATTATGCCCCAATCAGCACACACTTCCCCCCCCCCAACACATTTACGATTTGGGACCGAAGCAGCCAGACGGAGCACCCCTTTTCTAGCCCTTTCGAGAAGCCATTGAACTGCAATCTCTTTTGAATCGAAGGATAGCGACTTACGACGCGCTCGCGCTTCCCGGAATCTCTGCTATGGCAGCGCGGAGAGCTTCTTGAAGAGAGAGGTCTCCGTAGTACGGACCACTTCCCGGATTTCCCGGCCCTCCATATGTAAAAGTTGAAACGAGAATGAGCTGTCCGTCATGGTAAACAAAGCTCGGATTTCCACTATCTCCGGCTACAGCATCGCTTTGGACCTCTGGCGGGAATAGCGTAGTGGGCCCCCCCCCGAGGTAGGTCCCAACATAGCCCACCACTCGTGCACTGATTGCGCGGATATTCCCGAAGGGATAATGCGTGTTGATGAGCGGGGCCCCAACAAGTTGGGAGGAGAGTCCCTCTGCTCCATCAAGAAGAGGATACACTGTGAAATCTGAGGGGAGGCACGGATCTATTCGCATCACGACAACATCGCGATTGATCCCAAAATCCGCGAGCGCTCGCCTTTCTGCCGTTGCCGTTTGAAAAACCGTTCCGTCTTTGCGGTGAAATCGCACAGCGCCACTGCGCTCGAAATGGTCCGCAATGACGATATGACACCTCGTGATGGCCGTCCCGGCCTCGTGGGCATCCCATGCGATGCCAGAGAAATCAAAAGCCCCGTTGAACCAGCTCTGACTCCACTCTGAAAACCCAATTGGGTTGTACGACTGAAACGTCGGCCTATCGTCTGCGAGATAACTATTTGGGCGAACGCTATCAAGCTCAGACAGCAAGAGATTTTTTACACTCATGCCAAGTTGGGCAGCTTTTGCACCGACTTGAACCACCCTGAACTCGTTTGCACGGTCGAGAGTTTCTGATTGTACAACAACTGAAGCAGAGAGGGACGTTGTCCGAATCTCTCCGCCCGGTTCTCCGTGAGAGGTCGGTCGAGCCTGTATCTGCATGACGGCTGCGAAGGTTCCAGTCTGGTCAGTTTTCGTTCTTAAAATAATTTCACAAAACCTCTCTATTTCACCAATACAGGGGATTCCACCTTGTGCGACCACTTCGCTCGGTGTCAGCAAGCTCAGCTCCGAATCACCAACTATGCTCTGAGAGGAAAACTCCACCGTTCCCGAAAGTGGTCGGATGATGATTCGGCGATCCGCTCCCTCGTTTTGAGTAAAAGTGAGAATGAGATTCTCCTGCGATGCTTCGATGACCGGCGGCAGATCTGGCGTTGGGGTTGGTGTCTCATCCGGAGTTGGCGAAGAAGTTGGCGTGGGACTCGCTTCTGGAGTTGGAGACGGCGAAGCAGTGGGGTTGGGTGTCGGTGACGACTCCTCTGAGGGAAGATGTGGTGCTTCTGGGTCTTGCCCCTCGTATTCTTGGCACTCTTCAATCGCCCTATTGAGATCCAGGAGCGCGCTCTCTTTTCGTTCAAGCTTGGCAAGGAGGCGTTCCAGTTTCCGCTCAAATCGGGTTGTCTTTCGGATGTTGTTCAGCCCAGCAGCCGAAGAGAGGAGCACTCTGAGTTTACGCTGCTTTCGATTGAGTATGCGTATTTTTTTCCTAAGAGCTCGCTGCTTCTTTCCTGGTTTCTGAACGCGTATGAATTCACCTTCTTGATCGAAAACACCAAGTGTCGAGTGCTCAGTTTCGCTTTGATAGGAGCACGCATATCCGCCCTCAAGCGCCACTACATCTGGTGCAACATCACTCTCTGCGTTGAGATCACGAAGCAGCCCCACTCCCGCAAAGAGAAGCGAGAGACTGAGAACAAGTCGGAACCGCTCAAGAGAACCCATAGGCAACCGTAGAAAAACAGCCGAAGCGATATAAGGAGAGACTCGAAAACCGCTTCTCCCATTGTGTTAGGCAACTACCATGCCTTAAAGTGCCGTAATTTTTAGAACTGCTGGGATTGAACCGGGTTGTCAGAAGTACTGGATGGATAACAGCCCGAACGAGAGGACTTTTTTGGATTGAGTTTCTCTGCTCTCAGGCTAAAGGTGCCGCTCGACACGATCTGAACCGGGGAGGACCCTGGATATTCAATCGACTCACTAGAGGAAAGAACTACCTGCTTGTACGCAAAATTTCTACCGATGAACTCCCCCTGCTTTCCCCTTTCACGGAAGAAGACTTGCCCACTCCAGCCATGCCACCGACGGTTGTTCGCTGCGGCAACACCTCGAAAGACCTCCGTAAGAACTCGAGAACGGCGCTTTACTTCTCCCCCAGAAATCGGCTTGAGTTTCGCAGCAGGAGTACCCGGGCGAGGCCAGAAACGGGAGATATTCACCACATCGAGCTGTAAACGCGAAACGAGAGAAAGCGTCTGCTCAAAGTCTGAGACACTCTCTGTCGGAAAACCACAGATCATGTCGGTCGCGAAAGTCATCTCGGGATAGCGCTCCCTCAGCTGTACTATCTGATCTTCAAACTCCTCGACGCGATACTCTCTTTTCATCTGCTCAAGGACCGCATTGCTCCCCGACTGAACTGGAATGTGAACGAAACGAAAGATCTTTTCGTGGCCGATAACCCGACAGAAATCATCCCAAAACGATCGAAAATGATCAGGGTTAGCCATCCCGACACGGATTCGAAAGTCCCCATCGAGCTCAACGAGATCAGAGAGGAGTTCTGCGAGATTCGAACTCAGATCAAAACCGTAAGCAGAATTATCCTGGGAGGTAAGCCAAACCTCGCGTGCACCGTGCGCAACTCGATCCCGAACCGCCCTCATGATCTCGCCGCGAGGGACAGAACGGAGAATCCCTCGAGCCTGCTTGGTTTTACAAAACGTGCACGAGCTCAAACACCCTTGGGCGATAGGAATAATAGCAACTGTCGGATCGGCTGGAAGAACGGGAAGAGAGAGATTCCGAGCCTTCTTTCGGCTCAGGAGGTGAACAACTTCTCCCCTCAACGTGCGGCCTGTAACATTTGCAATCTGCGCTATTTCGAATGGTCCGACTACAGAGTGTTTCGCTAACAGCGAATGCCGTGGCTCCGCCTGAGGAAGACACCCGGCGATAACGACTGGGGTCCCCGAATCCTCAAGTGTACGGAGTTGGCGTATGAAGGCAGTCTCAGTTGGGCCTTTGACGGTGCACGTATTCAAGACGACGACATCAGGCTCGCTCTGACAGATCTCAAAGCCGCCTTCGAAGAGGAGGCCAGCGATAGCCTCAGAATCAGCGACATTTGCACTACACCCTTGAGTGAAGATCTGAACTTTTGGCTTTCTTCGTTCCGATGTCATTCAGGAATCACCCTTTCTCAAGCCTGACTTCTTCAGGTTTCTCTCCGCCGGCCACACAAGCAAGCGCCCTAAATTGACCGATTTTACCAGGCGAAGCAACCTCTACAGCCAGTTGCTCCGCTAACTGCCTTCACGTAGTCTCTAGGGGTTTATGAGCTTGGGAACTCTGCTAAAAATTGGGTTGAGCACGGTGATGCTGGTCATCGTGTTTCAGTTTGTTGAGATCGATCAACTGATCCATACGATCTCTCAGATACCGCTGTGGTGCGCACTCTTTACTGTCGTAGGGTATGTCCTTGGGCAGTCAATTAGCGCTTTCAAGTGGAAAATAATCGCCCGCTCCGCTGGGATCGACTCGTCCTTTGCGAACATTCTTAAAGCGTACTTTATCGGGATGTTCGTTAATTCCTTTGGACTCGGAATTATCGGCGGAGATGTCGCCCGCGGTATCCTCCTCACTGAGCACGGTCAAAGTAAAACTCTTGGGGTCGCCACGGTCTTTGCTGATCGAGTTCACGGACTCGCTATTCTCTCCCTTATGGGAATATGTGCCACACTTCTTTTTGCCTCAAGCGCCATAAACGAGAGGCTCGTTCTCACCCTCGTCGTTCTCGGTGCTCTACTCATTCTCGGTTGGTTTTATGGCCCGCGGATAGCGATGAGGCTTGCGCCGAAAGAAAGTTCTATGTGGCGTAAACTTGATCAGCTCAAAGAAGCGCTCCCGACGGATCTCCCAACTTTGACATCGATCTCCCTTCTCTCCTTGACCTTTCATCTCCTTCAGATAGGTCTTCACTGGGTGATTGCTCAGGGCCTCGGCGTTTCGCTGCCGTTGGGGGTTCTCTTTGTATCAATCCCGTTTGTGAACATCTTGAGTAGTCTGCCGATGAGCTGGAACGGGCTGGGAGTTCGCGAGGGCGGATACATATTTTTCTTCTGCTCAGTTTTCCACTATCTCACCGAGGAGCAAGCGCTCGTAATGGGTGCTATTTGGCTTCTCGCAGTGACAACTTCAAGTGCCGTGGGAGGGCTTGTCGCGTTTGCGTCCAAGGACCTCTCAACTCTTCGTTTGCGAGCCGCGAAAGAGGTCTAGGGAAGCTCTGAACAGGCCCCGACCTATTCCGAAGAAAAACACCTCCTGAGGTTTATCTATTTCGGGAATTTCCCGAGTCTTTTGAGGGATTTTCCGACTTTCACTCTTCAAAGAGCTCCTCTATTATCTGAGGAGGTTGTTGAAGGACCGAGTTCTTCTGTCTAGAGTGCGGGAGTGACAAGAGGGAGTGTCTCCCTGAATTCCGAATCGCCTTTTAGAGGTTCTGAGGTAAGACCGCTGTATTCGATTCCGACCCCCGGAAGGTTTTTATACCGACTGTTACAAAAAAAATTTCGCTTTACACGAGGAGGCTCTCGTTGCCTTCACAGAATGCGTTAGCTTGAGGAAATGCCCTACTATGAACGTGAACAAGTATTTTCCGACTGTTGCTCTTTCCCTGTTGTGGGTCCTTTTGTTCACGCCACCTCTCCTTTTTGCCCAAACCACTCCCGACAGTTCAATCTCGGTTTTCTTTTCGGATGGTTCGTTTGATCCTCCGAGTCCCTCGATTCCCCCTTCCAGTGGATTGATCCGGTGTACAAGTCTTCAAGGGAGTGGGGCCGGGGGAACGTACGAACAGTTATTTTCGATGGGGGAGAGTATTGCGATTGTTGACGTCGCCTCGAGCCTCTCCCCGTACCGGTGCAAAGTCACGTACAGCGATCCGACTTACACCGGTTCTACCGCCGAAACTGGGGTGTTTGATGACAATCCCGATAATCCCCCGTCTTTGGAAACGTTCTTTTTCCCTCGAGACACGCAGGCTGTCATTAATTTGATAAACCAGAGCGGTACCCCTGTTACTTCGGTCTCTACGAATGTGGTTTTTTTGGTGGACAAGAGGAGTCCAAACCCTTTTGGTACAACTGCGCGCCCTGATCTGAGAACAATTAAGCCGGTAGGCCCTGGCAACTCGGGAATGGGCACTTTTGATCTCGTTGGAAACGAACGGTACCGGATAGAGATTCAGCCAGGAGCAGGAACGTTTCCTCCGGGAGAGCAGGGTTCACCCGGCTCAGGGGTACCCGCCCAAGGTCCTGCAACTCGAAGTGCTCTTCGGACTCCGAATGGAGACTATTTTTTCTTACCCGATTCTCCCGCAACGCTTGATGTTCCGTTAAATCCGAACCAGAGCAATCCTCCGACTCAAAAAGACATTACCGTTATCCAAGCCGATAGCTTTATTCAGGTGACCTTGTTCGACTCTGATGGAACTTCGGCAGTGGCAGCGTTTGTAAACATTGAGTCTACAAACGAGAGCAACCAGTCGTTGCCGTTCCCGATCGTTGTAAGCGGACAAGCGATGAGTGGAAACTCGCTTATATTACCCGTTGTTGGAGGGCTCTCGTACACTGTGAGCGCTGGTGCGCTTGTCACCCAGGGCCAAGGCGTACAAAAGATTCAGCCGAATCCAGTAGTCGTTACCCCTTCGAGTGGTCAAACGACTGAAGTGAACTTAAAACTCACTGATCCGAACTACATTCTGAACATCACCCCCTCGGCACAGACGACCCAGGGAGATTCCGTATCTACTTCGGGCTTTAGCTCAATTGCATGTTTTGCATACAACGGACGACGAGAGTTTAGTTTCTCTCAAACTTTTTCAAACGGGATCGTAACTTTGCCTCTTCTCGTTGCGAGCTTAAACAAAGCTGAGAATTGGCGTGTTGGATGTCACGGGATTGAATCTTCGATGAACGACTCACGCCAGTTTCTCGGGGAAAAGACCTATACCACCGCCAAAGGACAGTCAGCTGACGTTACGGGAGTCACCATGACCCAGTCAGGCACGGCCTACGCTGCCCTCTCTGAGGACATAGATGTGGACAATTCAAATGAGTTGATCTTTCAGGACGGGAAAACGACGCTCGATATCCCCTCCAACGCCCTCGGATCAAGTGGCACAGCGAGCGTCACTATCAAAACAGCCTTTGGATGGCGTTCCGATATCGACTCGATACCACTTACGACTTGGGATATCAGCCCCTCGATGAATGATACCGTGATCTCAGATCCTGACGATTCCTCAGAACTTTGTATCCCGGTCGACGAAGACGACCTCACTCTTTACGATGCTGATATCAACGATGTCGTGCTTGCACGGTACGACGAAGAAGAGCAGCGGTGGATCGAAGTTGAAACCACAATCGTGGGGAGTCCAGGAGCTTACTTCGCCTGCGGTTCAGTTGATCACTATTCGATATTCGGAACTATTATCGACGTCCTCGAAGAACTCGAAGAGTCTGTCCCTACAAATTTTAAGGTCAAATTGCGAAAGAAGAAGGCGAAAAAGAAGAAGTGTGTTTTCACATGGGACGCACCTGATAGTGAGGTGAGCGATGCACTGTCTTACGTTCTTCGATTCAGTAAGGTAAAGAAAAAATCGAAATGTGAAGCGCTTGAGGATGACGATTTCTCAACGACGGACGTTTCCGGAACGACTCAAGCAATTCTCACCACGAGGAAAGCGTGCTGCGGAGAAGTCCTCGTTTCTGATAGCACAACAAGCACGGATCGAGTGTTTAAGAAGGCTCGAAAGTAAGAGATAGAATCTCCCCAGAACAAACGCGCTGGAGAAGGGTACAGGGGGCTTACTCCCTTCTCAACCGTGAAGCACACGTATCGATTGCCGCGGAACAAGGAAACTGTCAGGCACAGGTTCACGACAACAATTCTTCAAGCGCTGCGATAAAACGAAGCGCCTTTTTGTTTAGGCGCGGACAAGGCCGAGTCGGATGGCCTCGCGAACAAGGTCAGAGAGGTTCTTGGCGTTGAGCTTGGTCTCAACGCGGGACTTTATACGCTCAACAGAGCGGGCGTTAATTGAGAGCTGCTTGGCGATTTCGGAAAATGTGTGCCCCTCGGCAACCAATTTTAAGAGCTCCCGCTCACGATCACTTAAATGCGAGAGCTTGCCATTTTCACCGAGAGAAAAGAGTTTGCTTTTCATCTCAAGCGCCTGGGCAATAAACTGCTCCGTCATCATCGGCGAGAGGTAGTGGTGCCCAGCAGCCACCACACGCACAGCTTGCTCGAGTTCTCGTGCATCTATTTTCTTGGGAAGAAATCCGAACGCACCCACCGCGAAGGCATCAAAAAGCACCTCAGACGCCCGAGATCCCGATAGGAGCACACATTTAAGTTTGGGGTACCGCTCCCGGGCCATCCGAACGAGTTCAATCCCGCTCACTCCCGGAAGCACTACGTCCACTATCACAACATCGGGGAGTTGCTCCTCAAAGCTGCGAAACATGTCTTCAGCACAGCTCTGCTGGCAGACTACGCTAAAATCCTCGACAGAGGCGAGCCAGTCACAGATCCCTATCCGGACGAGTTCGTCGTCGTCCACCACGCCTACTTTAATCATGTAAGCTTCCGACTAAGTGCCGCCATTCCATTTAGGATTTCACCCCCCGGGAGCGGCACGCTTTCAGCAAAGGCCGAAATGCCCCGGAGGCACAGAGCAGCTTAGTGCCTCTTCAAACACAGGCCATCACATTTTGTGAGAGACCTCTTTTGAAAACGCGCTCGCTGGAATAACGCTGGGCAAGCATCAGGAGAGTTAGAACCCCGTTAAGCCGCCAACAAAGTAAGGGCAAAACGTACAGTTGAGGGGTACAAAAGTAAAGCTCAATATCTCTCTTGGCTTGGATGCGGCTTAAATGAGCGCTCTAAAAACGCAAACCACACTCAGGACGACAGGAATCGTTAGAAACAGACTCCTTCATAAAGTTCAGTATTATCAAGGACTTTCCCCGCTCCCTCGACCACCGCCGCCAGCGGATCTTCGGCTACGGCAACCCCGACTTTGAGCTCTTCGGCGATGTGACGATCGAGCCCCTTCAAGAGAGCTCCCCCACCTGCCAACGCTATTCCGGTGGACATGATATCGCCTGAGAGCTCTGGGGGTGTATTTTCGAGAGCCTGCCTCACAGCGGCGGTAATAGCTGACGTTACCTCTGAAATCGCTTCTCGAATTTCACCTCCCGAGATCGGAAGAGACGCCGGGGCTCCACTCGTAAGACTCCTTCCACGAACCTCCATCTCCTGGGAATCGTAGTCGGGATGAGCACACCCTATTGTTTTCTTAATCAGCTCTGCAGTTGCTTCTCCAACCAGGAGGTGATGACTCCGTCGCATGTGATTGATGATCGCTTCATCCATCGCATCCCCTCCTTGACGGACGGAAACCGAATGTACGATATCTCGCAAGCTAATAACCGCGATGTCCGTAGTCCCACCACCGATATCTACGATAAGACTTGCAACAGCTTCGGTCACAGGGAGGCCGCACCCTATGGCTGCTGCCATCGCTTCATCGATGAGCTTTACATCCCTCGCTTCTGGTTCAACCGAACTCCGGATAGCTTTGTTTTCTACTTCAGTTATTCCGCTCGGAACCCCCACGATAATTCGAGGTTTCAAGAGCGCTTTTGAACGCTCTCGGGCCTTAGAGAGGAAATGCTTGAGCATCATCGCTGCGACATCGAAATCCGCGATAACTCCTGTCCTTACCGGGCGAATAACCTTTACCCCTGCGGGGGTTCGTCCGAGCATGACCTTTGCTTCGGCACCAAACGCCACGGCTTCCTTTCTTCGACCATCGTACTTTAAGGCAACAATTGAAGGTTCATTGAGAACGATCCCCTTGCCTTTCTCGTACATGAGGGTATTGGCGGTTCCCAAGTCGATAGCAAGATCACGCGCAATAAATCTAAACATAGAGATACCGGTCAATCGCAAAGACCCCTCGAACGGTTTAACGTGGCTGCGAGTCAGCCACCGCCGCACAAGAGAAATCAAACAGTGTAGAATCGGATGGAGCCCAACTCCCGACCGATTCACAAAGCTCCTTTCTTCCGAAGTCTTTCTCTCACGGTGGACCGGAAAAACCGCTAAGAACGATCCGGCCAAACAACTTTTCAAAAGTTGGAGATCAACAAGAAACACTTCAGGCAAAGTGGACCCTACATATAAGGGAGTCGGACAAAGTATTGCAAGGGCTCACCACGTAGAGAACTGCCTCTTCGGCGCGATAAAACATCGGTCGAAAGGATATTTGCCCCGGCATCTCTATAATGGCGTTTCAGGTAATGATCTGATAGTAGTTCTTCGCGGGAGATGGAACGTCGATAGCGGGGTGAAAGCTCGTGCTCAGGTGAGCAGTTTAGGGGACCGAAGCTCACTTCCGGTCTTGCTTCGCGCTCTCTCTCGAATTTGGGGAAGAGAGTACCCCTGCGCCCTTCCGCGAAGAAAAACGAGACACAGAGAGCCGAGAAGATAAGGTCTTTAAAGAAACGATTCAAATAAACCAGAGGAGTCAAAATGGGTCAGAGGCATACAGTAGCAGTTGTCGGGGCAGGTCAGATGGGAGCTGGTATCGCCCAGGTCGCGGCCCAG
>JAGRAO010000198.1 GCA_020434565.1 Bdellovibrionales bacterium | reverse complement strand
GAACAATACCAGCGATGAGAAGAGCACTGAGTACCAGTCCACCGAGGCTCTTCATCCACTGAGATCGCTTCCTCCGAGAAGGCTCTTCGCGGTCAGAAAACGCTCCTTCAATTTTTTCTGCCTGCGTCACCTTGGATGGTTCCCTGTTTTCGAAACGGCATGGACACATCCAAAGCTCGTCTCCCTGATCTCTTCACCGAAACTCTCAAAAAAGGAGCCTCGTTCGTATGTTGGCAGGGAGTTTATCGAGATGTTGCTTCACCTCTCTCGACAGCTTCGGTCCCACATCCATTATTAAGTACCCTATCTCAGAATGGGTCGAAAGATACTGGGCAGAGATGTTTGCTCCTGTTTCGGCAATCACCCGGTTTATCTCACTCAGCGCCCCCGGAATGTTTCGATGGATATTGAGAACTCGGTGAGAATCTTCAAGGACTGGTAGCTCGACAACGGGAAAGTTTACCGCCCCAACCGAAGCCCCCGTCTCTAAGAATCCAATAAGTGAGTCACTCACTTCAACACCGATACTCCGTTGCGCCTCAAGGGTGCTCCCTCCAACATGAGGAGTAAGGATAACATTCGGGATTCCTCTCAATTCACTCACAAACTCCTCAGCATTGGTCATCGGCTCTTCAGGAAACACATCAATTGCAGCTCCGGCGAGATGCTCATTTGAGAGTGCGTGCTGAAGTGCAGAGAGATCAACTACAGTGCCCCGGCTGAGGTTCAAGAGGATGCTGCCCTTTTTCATTTTTCCAATCTCGGCAGCCCCAATCATTGACTTTGTCTGAGGAGTCTCCGGCACGTGTAAAGTGACAAAGTCGGAACGCTTGAGGAGTTCCTCGAGGGAGGAAACAGGTTGGGCATTGCCAAGTGGAAGGACCTTTTTGATATCAAAGTACAGAACGTGCATTCCAAGAGCCTCAGCGAGGATGCCGACCTGAGGTCCAATATTTCCGTACCCAACGATGCCGATAGTTTTTCCGCGCACCTCATAACTCCCCGTAGCGGACTTATCCCAAATACCTTGGTGCATTAACTGACTCTTATGCGCCGCTCGACGAGAGAGCATCACGACTTCTGCAATCGTTAATTCTGCAACACTTCGCGTGTTACTAAACGGGGCATTAAAGACTGGCGTTCCGTTTCGCGCAGCAGCTTCAAGCGCAACTTGGTTCGTCCCAATACAGAAACAGCCGATTGCAAGGAGATGCTGAGAGGCCTCCACAACACGAGGAGTAATCTGAGTCTTTGATCGGATCCCCAAGATGTGCACGTTTGGAATAAGTTCAAGGAGGTCCTCTTCGGAAAGCGCACCGCTTCGGTTGATTACTGAATAGCCAGCACGATCAAAATTCTCAATGGCGCTCTGATGGATCCCCTCAAGGAGCAGGATTGAAACTTTTTCTCTCGGAAATGAGGTAGGTGAACTGTTCATCTCTTTTCGGTCTTTAAAGTGGGCGTTTGCGGGGAAAGAGCGTTTCTACCGCTCCTCGAGGCTCCGTTCAACAGGTCAAAGACCGTTCTCTCTCTTCCTGGCGGTAAACCGGGGTGATAAACTGAGAAGATGAGAGCGGATTGAGCATCTCAATGAGGGATTCTCAGTGTTTTGAGAAGGTCCGCATCTGCTAATGAATCAGGGAGATCATGGGACTTAGAGAGACGAGTTTGACTCAGAGACCACTCTTGGGCTTTCAGAAGGCCGACTCCGAAGGACTTCCGACCGCAGCGGTGTCCGTAGTCTTAGCCGTCCTAGCGCTTGTGATGGCCCCCTTCCTGCCAGCGCTCGCCGCTGATAGTGCTCCCGGCAGTAGCGATTTGGCTGTGAAGCACTCCTACTCAGTTTTTCACGGGAAGATCCCAATGCCGGTTTCCTACGCTCAAGGGAAGGGAGGCTCGACCGGCAAAAACAAGCGAACGCCGGCACTTACGGAGCTTAAGTTTCAAAAAACCAACGATAACCAAGGCTTATGGAAAGGGCGCGTTAAGGGAAATGGCCCTGTAGAATTAGCGCTGCTGATTTACGAGCGTGGAGCGTTAAGGATCAAACGAACCATCGGGCTTCTTGATCTTGAACCGCGCGAAGGAGCGATTTCGTTCCATTTCAGAAGCCCATTGCCGAAGTTTGCAGCTTGGAGTTGGAAGGTGGTTGCTCAGCCATCTGTCTGAAAATACTACGTTAAATTATTTTTCTGTTAGGGCCGATCTTTTTTTTGCTTAGATCTCTTTCTCGGCATACTTTAAAAGCATCGAAACCACTCTTTCGGCGTCCTAATTGTGTCCCGGAGAGATTTTCGGGGCTTTCTGGGCTGTTTCAAAAAGATGTATTTAATTTTTGATTAACCCAGAAAAAGAGATTAGAGTCTACAGAGTAGTACCAAAGTAGTTCCAGGTTTATGGTCGCTTTAGCAACAATCGAAAGACAACGCCTCAACATCGCCGAGCAAATGCAGGCTGCGAGCGAAGCGGCGACCCTCCTGAGAATATCGCAACAAGATCTCTCTTCAGAATCAATTTCAGCAGACCTTCGCGCCCTTGCTCAGCAAGAAGTTGGTGAAGTTCAAGTTAGTATTAACCCACCAGGTGCCTCAATCGCCTCTCAGGCCTTTGACGGAGTAGAGCTTGGCATTAATCGTGCGATGACGGCGCTTGCAACTTCTACAGAAGTTGACGAAGAGCCAATTCCGTTCGCACGGCCGAATTTGGCGACACTTCCCGAGACAAGTTTTACGGCCAGTGGCCTTGGAGGGGTGCTCGATACCTCTTCTCTCGTCCCTCAAGCGAGCCTCTACTTTCTCGAAGAGGCAGATCGACAAGCAGGGGAAGCTGAAGAATCTGCCGTGATCGCTAAGCTCCAACGAAGGCTTTCCGCTGAATCAGCCAAAATAGCTGCCTAGTTCCTCACCCAATTTTCCGTTTCTCCTTTTTATTTTCCGTTTCTCCTTTTTATCCTTCAATCACCTCAGTTTGTGTCCTTTCACAGCTTTCTGAACAACTCATCTCTCTTTGATGACTTCTGAGAATTCTTGAGTCTCTCAACCGTGATGCTCAACACGATGACACCTGCCCAACATTCCTAGAGCACGTGTTCGTCCCCTGTCCCCGCCGAAACCCTATCTGAGACAGAGGTTGGGTGAGCTGTTCCTCAGAGAGCGTCACACCGAGAAGATCCTGACGAGACGGTGGCGTGATTACGATCTCCCTCAAGAAAAACTCCAGTTCATATTCAGACAAGCGCATCTCTTGAATCGCACCTGCGAAATCTGACCACACAGTCAACTGTTGGATATTCCACGAACACAATCCCACCCGTTCCGATAGCAGAGAAAACCTGTTATCCTGTTTCGATGTCTGTTACTACATCTGCACCCGGAACAAAGATCCTCGAATACCTCCGCACCCTCGCTCCGTACTCTATCGTCGACAAGAGTATAGAGTTGGCAAAGAGTGGTGCCGTTCAAGAGTGTAGCCGTTCGGGTGGGCGCATCACCGGAGTCGTTTTGGCTCCGGATGCCAATGAATATCCAGTGACTCTCGACATCGTCTCTTCAAAGAAGGTAAGTGCTGCGTGTCGATGTTCAACACAAGAGGAGATGGATGAACAGTGGTGTCTTCATGGGCTCGCTCTCCTCTGGCAAGCAAACACGCTCGGATTTTTTGATCCGCATGTTGGATTTGCAGCATCCGATTCGCTCCACCGCTTGAATACAACCTCTCCAGTTGAAATAGCAGAGGTCCTGTTCGACATCCATCGACAACCGATCGCTGAAACGACATCTCCCCCGGACTGGGTTGAGCAGGGAGAGGTTTCTCTTCGGTTGACGACGAACTCAGATCGCTTTGGAGTTCGAATCCTCGTCAACGGTGAGACGCAAGAGCCGAGCATCTTTGAGGGCACACAACTCCCCACCCGTCGACAACTCGATCACGTGCTTATGGATCTCATAGAAGACGCCGGAGACTGGGACGATAGTGCTGGTCTTTGGTACATCAGCTCAAGCCCTGCGATCGCGAGAATTCTTGGCCTTTTTTCAGAATATGAAGAAGTGCTCGAGCTACACTCCGGCAAGCCCGTTGTTCTCGCAGAAGCGCCTCTTGATGCTGTACTCGAAATTGCCTGGCATGACACCGGCGCGAAGCTCTCGATGAACTGGATACTCCCCAACGGGAAACAGCGTAAAAAACAAGAAGAGTTGATCGGTACTGGTCCCTACTGGGTCCATATCGACCATACGATCTATCGGATTACTCCAGCGGCTGCTCGAATTGCGACTATTTTCCCTCACAGCTCTCGGGTGACCTTTGCGAGATCTCAGCTCGGGCCGGTTCTTGAATTTCTCAGATCAGAACCAGACGCTCGATTTGTTTCCATTCGAAATCCTTCGGCTCAACCTGATACTGAAGTGAAGAAACCGCTCCCAAAGCTCAGTGTTCGAGTAAAAGACACCTCTGGAGAACACTTTGCCTCTCAGGACAGCGTCACGCTCTATGCAGAGCTCCAATTTCAGTATCCTGAACCACCAAAAAAGAAAAATGTTGTCTACCTGCCTGATCACGAGACGGAACAGGCCTATCGAAATCAACTCAAGGGTCTCGGTTTTCGACTTCAGCCGGAACGCCAGAGATACTTTATTAGTGGAGATGACGCGCTCGACTTTCTTTATGAGAAATCGCAGTCACTGTTACCTCCGTGGGAAGTAGACGGAGTGTCCGCTGCGAGGAATTCGTTTCGATTTGCACAACTCCAGCTGCATGTCGATGTTACACAGGGAGATGAAACTGAGGGAAAGATTCCAGGTCGGATCGATTGGTTTGATACGCAGATTTCGCTCCTCCAGAACAAAGCTCACATTCCGATTAGCACCCTTTTTAAGCGTGCTGGAAAGGGGGGAGATCGTTGGATCCGACTCGATAACGGGGCTTTTGCGCAGGTACCCGGCGGTGGACTCACGCGACTGAAGAATACTCTCGGAGTCGTTGATCAGAATTTTCGCCTCTCGAATACGATTAAAACCCGTGTCAACACTGCCCAAGCATTTGCGTTCAGTGGTCTTGATGACGAGTCGGTCCTGGTTCGCATGGACCGCAAGTTGGCGGGGCTCCGGGACAAACTCCACCGTTTTCAAAAGATCTCTCACCTCACCGCTTCCAAGAACTTCCAGGGAAAACTCCGAACCTACCAGGAAGAAGGATTAAGTTGGCTCAATTTCCTACGAGAATTCAGTCTTGGAGGGATTCTTGCGGATGAAATGGGACTGGGAAAAACTGTCCAGGCGCTTTCTTTTATACAGCACCTCAGGGAGTCTCGGGTTCAAGAGCACAAACTCCAGGGACCAGTTCTCGTTATTGCCCCGACTTCGGTTATTACCAACTGGATGTATGAGGCCAAACGTTTTTGTCCCAAACTGAAAGTACTTCTTTTGCATGGTCCAGAGCGACGGAAGCTCTTTGATCAGATAGATCAACACGATATCGTTATTACTTCATACGCTCTCCTCAGGATTGATCGGGCTGAGCTCCAACAGGTTGAGTACGATACGGTCTTGCTTGATGAGGCTCAGTTCATCAAGAACCCGTCGGCGACAACGACGAGAGCTGCAAAATCACTCGTTGCTCGGCAACGGATTGCGTTAACAGGAACTCCCACAGAGAACCGACCTCTTGAGCTCTGGTCGATTTTTGATTTCCTCATGCCCTCGTATCTTGGTCCGATCGACTTTTTCCGTCGGAATGTTGAAAAGCCGATTCTGGAAGGGAGCGAGGAGGGTCCGATTCAATCCGAAGCGCTCCGAAAGCGTACAGCGCCATTCATTCTTCGGAGGTTAAAATCTGAAGTAGAGAAGGAACTTCCAGAGAAAATCGAATCAGAATTGCATGTGGAGATGACTGAAAGTCAGGCTTCTGTCTATGCACAGGTCCTTGAGGAGGTAAGACCCCAGGTTGTCGAAGCGATTCGGGAACGCGGTATCCGCGGCGCAAGTGTCTCGATCCTCGCTGCTCTCTTGAGGCTGCGGCAGGTATGTAACCATCCAAATTCAATTGAGGCGCTCAAGAATCTCCCCGGCTTTGACTCGGGGAAGTATACGTTGTTCAAAGAACTCGTTGGGGAAGCTCTTGAATCAAATCGAAAGATCCTCGTGTTCAGCCAATTTCGAGAGATGCTCTCGCTCCTCCGAAAACATCTCGAGGAGACCTCGGTAAATTATCTCTACCTCGATGGCAGTACGAAGAATCGACAACCGCTGATTGATCAGTTTAATAGCGACGAAAGCGTTCGGCTGTTCCTCATCAGTCTCAAGGCGGGCGGCACCGGGTTGAATCTTACTGCTGCAGATACAGTGATCATCTATGACCCTTGGTGGAATCCTGCCGTTGAATCGCAAGCAGTCGATCGAGCACACCGGATCGGACAGACAAAGGCTGTCACGGTTTATCGGCTCGTAACAGAGAACTCAATTGAGCAAAAGATCATGAAGCTCAAAGAGAAAAAGACAAAGATTGTCGATGCACTCCTTTCCGACGGAAGCGCTTCTCCGCTACGACTCACGAAGCAGGATATTCAGGATCTTTTTCAGGTGAAACTCGGAAAAGCGTCCTGACGACCTATTCTGCCTGAGCGCTCTCCCCTGCTGAAGACCCAGCCACAACCACTCGACAATCGACATCCTCTTGGCGGCAGCATTCTTGAAGCGCAAGATAGGCATCGATACTCCCTGGGTAACAGAAGGCCCCCCCTAAGAGAGTGCCTCCAACAAGGCTGCAGCAGTATTCAATCCCCCGGCGTCGCTCATGAAATTCGGCGAGGACTCGGGAAATCATTCGTTCGATGATCTCGTCGTCTGATTCAGCTTTGGCTGACTGAAGAGAGATACTCAAAAGCGAGATTGCACAAAACGAAAAAAGGAAAGTGCGATAGAACCTTCTCATGGGGGAATTCCTCACAAAACATGAAATAAAAGCAGAGAATTACGAACTCTCTAAGACCGTTATTTCAG
>JAGRAO010000197.1:286-7042 GCA_020434565.1 Bdellovibrionales bacterium | reverse complement strand
CCTTTGTCTCCAAGCTTTCCACCCAGAATTTGCACAGCACGATTGGCAATGACTTCGTTTGCATTCATGTTGGTTGAAGTTCCAGAGCCTGTCTGGAAAATATCCACAACGAAATGCGTGTCGAGCTTTCCGTCGATCACTTCCTGGGCTGCCTGAACTATCGCCTGGGCCTTCTTCTCATCGAGCACCCCGAGCTTCATGTTCGTGAGAGCTGCGGCTTTCTTAATATGTCCGATAGAGCGGATAAAAACTCTCGGAAAACGGAGGGAACTCACAGGGAAATTCAGTACTGCACGCTGGGTCGAGGCTCCATAGAGCGCCTCATCGGGTACCTCCATCTGCCCCATTGAATCTTTCTCAATTCTCATATCATTCCCTCTATTTGGTAGCCGCAGGAGCATTCGCTATAGCACGCCGCCCGTCCGAGTGGAACGGCTACTCCGTTCGAGCGAGTTTCATCAAGAAATCAGCACCTTACTCAAAGGAACCTTTCAAGAGAAAGAGTAAAGTTCTCAACGAAAACTGACGACCTTCATTTATATCGAGTATCAACGAGCAGTTAGGTGGCACTCACTGTCAGGCGCGCGAGTGTTTTGGGGTTCTTATGTCAGAAGACCACGACGAGGGGAATGTAATCGAAGGCGAAGAGGGCCAATCTGAAGACGGGGGAAAAGGACTCTCGGGTCCACTCGGTCTCTCGCTTCCTGCGGAAGCCAATGCGCTCCGCGAAGCTCGACGCATTATCGGTGACGGAAACTCTCGGGTCGACAACCTCGCAACGGTTTGTCTTCAAGATCCCGTTATCATCATTGAACTGCTCAAGAAATCTAACGCGCTCTTCTTTGCCGGTGGGCGAGCTCCTATCACATCTCCAAAGACTGCAATCGTTCGACTCGGATCAGATGTTGTGCTTGAGCTCTTTGAGAAACTCAATGAACGCCAGGTTATCACCGACCCCGATCAATTTCGTTGGTTTGAAAAGTATCGCAGTCGCTCGAAACGAATCGGCATTGTGAGCAGGATTTTTGCCGAGGCACTGGCACGGGGGTTTAGTGAAGATTGCCAAGCGATCGGTTCTCTCGCCTCAATTGGAGACATGTTGGCGGTAGCGCATTTCGGTGCCACCTATGTGGAGCTCGCCGATGAACATCAGCGGAGTGGAGTGAACTATCGGCTCGTTCAGAATCACAAGTTTGATGTCGACAAAATGGGGGTCTCCTATCTCCGTCGAAATGGCATCCCAGAAGCTCTCCTCTTTGCAATTGACAGAGAAGCCCGACCACGCTCGGCTGACCGCGCTATCATGAAGCCGCTCTGCATGGCAGCCGCAGAACTGGTTGACGCATTCGACCTCAACCGATGGGAAAAGCTCGCACCAGGAAAGCGTCTTCCACCAAAGAGCGCTCTCCGCATGCTGCAAATGACCGACACCCAGTACCTCCGAATCTACGAACGGACCTCAGAGTACCTCTTCTCGGCGAGGATGCTCGAAGAGAAAAAGATTCAAGAATCGAGAGAAGCAGAGCCCGCACCTCACGTCATCGAAGACGAAGAAACTCTTGACCTCGAAAAAGAGATTCAGAGTATTCTTGATGACGCACTCACCGAGCCAGAGTCAAGTCCAGAGGCAGCCCCTGAAGAGCAACACGTTGCGCCTGAAGCGGCACTCGAAGAAGTTCCAAAGCAGAGGCAGGGCACGACTGTTATTCAAGAACTCCCTGAGTCCCTCGGTGAAGTGGACCAGCAGTTTGGCCTCTCATCTTCTCGCCAGCGCGTAAAAGCAGCTCCTCGTCATTCAGAGAAAGTTTCCTTTGTTGAGCCGCCAAAACTTCGCACCAACAAGGGAACAAAATTTGTAAACGACGTCGCTTCTCTCATGGAAGATGCACAATCGAGCGAAGAGCTCTTGAGCAATATTCTGCAGAAGCTCGTTGACGGCCCTTTCGAAAAGGCCGCCCTGATCGTGGTATCGCACGACAGGAAATACGCGATTGTTGTTGCCGCGCGGGGACCGATCGGAAACGGACAGCGAATTGAGCTCAATGACCCGCTTTCACCCCTCGCTCAGTGCTTTTCAAAAGTTCAGTCTTTTGCCACACGAGCCAATGAAGCATCGCCTTTTGGCTGTAAATCTTTTGCGCTCTCTCCGATAGATGCCGATCATGACACGCCTGTAGCGCTCTACGCAGATTGTGGAGACAAGGGAGCGTTAACCTTTGAAGCTCGAAGGATATTCCGGACCGTCGTTGAGATACTCAACCAAAAGCTCCCAAGTATTCCTGGCGGAATTCCAGTAGAACTCCAACAAACTGCGCCCTAATGTGAGAAGCTCGAGCCGTTAGAAGATCGTTTTTTGAGCTTATCTTGAAGGTTTTCCTCAATCGTCCTATTCTCTCGGACGTTTCGGGAGTCAAGAATACTACTCCCCCACTCCACTTTTTGAGGATTACGACCGATGATTCAACGTCGAACTTTTGTAGCAGCTCTGCTCGCACTTCTCTTTTTTTCCTTTCATGTGATAGTCGACAAGGCCCAAGCAGAATATCGAATCGCAACCGTCGATATTAATCGAATCATGAATGATTCAGGCGATTCCAAAGCTATGAAAACAAAGCTTGATCAGTTGTCCATGAAGGCGAAACAAGAAATCGATGTCGAGAAAAAGAAGCTCGAGGATTTCCAGAAAAAGATTCAAGCGAAAGATGGCACCCCGTCAAATGCTGATGCCGAGAAATATCAAAAGATGGCACGAGAGTTTTCAAGGGCGGTTAAAGATACCGAGGAAGATCTCAAGCGTGAGTTCATGAAATCGAACAAGACCCTCACCGATAAGACTCTCAAGATCATAGAGAGCTATGCTCAAAAAAATCAGATCGATCTTGTTCTGGATAAGAGCCTCAAAACCCGCGGACCGGTGCTGTTTGGCACACCGAGTGTGGATATTACTGATGATATCATCGGTGAGCTCAACTCATAGGTCTGGGTTATTCAGGAGGAAGTGTTAAGAAAGGACTGCTCAGGAAGAAAACTCTGTGAACGGGCCTACGGATCTCTTCGAACCGCTTCTCCAGAAGGCCTCGGATGGCGACACGGCAGCGGCTCGCGCTTTTTATGAGGCTTTCCTGCGAGAGCAGTTGACTGTCCCACGCCGACATCAAACCTACCCGCTCAGCAATGCCCCCCAGTATCCCAGTGAATTCCTCGACGTTCTCGGGGTCGCGTCAGAAGATGGAGTGACCACAGTCCCAGTCTTCTCTTCTGCTCGGCTCGTTCCGGAGTGGGCTGGAAACGATCTCCTCGTGCGAACGATTGTAGGAGCTGAACTCCTCAAACTGATCCCTGAAGGATGGTGGATCACGTTTAATCCGGGGAGTGATTGGGGAAAGGAGTTTTCCTCTTGGGAGATCTCACAGCTCCTTCTTGGGGAGAACGCGATCGACGAAGTTGTGAGAGAGTGCTTTGAAGGCGAGATTGACGACCAGGCTATCCTTGAACCGCTTTCGCTCGAGATTCCTAGCGAGAGTCACCATCAAAAGCTCCGTCAGGCACTTGAAGGAGCCGGAGCGGAGCACCGAGAGATTCAAAAGATCTGGCTCTTGCACCACCGCGCAGAAGGCACTGCAGAGCGGCTCGTACTCGGCATCTTGCTGAGAGACGCTGCTGCTTCCGAAACCTCTAAAATCCAAGGCATGTTTGAGAAGCTCTGCGCTCCCTACGTTATCGGTGCTGAGTCTCTTCGGGTCTATGTTGGCGCTGGGGATGATGGACTCCCCTTGAATCTCGGCCAATTTGAGCCCTTTCCGCCATGTTTCGAACAGAAACAAACTCCGTATTTTCTGACGAAGTTATTGAATTTCCGCCTCTTTTCCAGTTCTAAGCCTTAAGCGCACTGCGAAATCCTCCGATAAACCAAAGAGGAACCTGACAAAGGTAGTGGCGATGCACCTCATAGGGAAAGACGATCTCGATTTTGAGTTCCTCGAGGGTCTCCTGACCCAAGCCCGAAGTATTGGCACCTTTAACCGGGACGGTACCGTGCAAAGAGTCAAGGCAACGGACCGGCTTGTACTTGTATCTTCTGGTGAAGGGGAACTCGAGTTTATCGCGATCCAACCGGCTCGAAATATGGGAGAGGCTGAATCACTTGCCCTCTCACTGCTCTGGGATGAACGCCGAAAGGGCAATACCGTAATCTTCGAGGTTGACTGAGAAGACCTAATTTCCTTGGAAGCAATTCTCCTGCTCCCTCTATCACTATCGCATTCGACTTGTAATCCCCGAATCATCCGCCATAAGCAGCTCATCAGCTTGAGACAGAAAGAGTCCGTTTTCTATCACCCCGGGAATGGCATTGATCTCAGACTCAAGACTTTCCGGTACCTGAGAGAACCTCACATCAAAGACGAGATTCCCGCACTGCGTATAATACGGGCCGCTACGCCCAACAAACTGACACTCGCGAAGAGTGATATCAAACCCGCCGAGCGCCAAAAGACCACGCTCCACGATACCTCTTGCCGCTGGCTCAAACTCGATCGGTACCGGGTGAAGCTCTCCGAGCCGATTCACGCATTTGGAGCTGTCTGCGATAACAACGAAATGGAGACTCTTTTCTGCAACTATCTTTTCGTGAAACATCGCTCCGCCACGCCCCTTTATCAGACGCATTTGAGAATCTACCTCATCAGCCCCATCGAAACTCCAGTCGATTCGACCGGTAAACGTTGGCGCGAGCACCGTTAACCCAATGTCCTCGGCAGTCCAGGCTGACTGGAGCGAAGTCGGAACGACAGTCAGCTGAAGCGCCTCCTTTTGAATTCGATGTCGAATCGCTTCAAGCGCAGCCGCAACAGTTGTTCCGGTCCCTACTCCGATACACTGTCCGTTTTGAACGCGACCTGCGATCTCTTGCGCTATGAGTTCTTTTGCCTTTCCAGACATAAGGGAATACCCTCAAGGAGTTCTCATCGCCACTCCCTTCTCTTTGCTGACTACTATAGAAGTGATTGATGGGAAAGAAACAGCTCTTTTATGTGCTGAAAGTTTATATTCGAGCCGCCAATGGAAATGTCCAACTGAGTGGTTGAGGCCTGATCGGCCTTGACCGTTTTTGTGGCTGCCAGATCGTTCTCTCGTCAAGCCGTCCTTGCAGAGGAAGACGGGCAACTTTTGGGGCATTTTCCAGGCCCGCTAGTAGAATTCTAATGACTCGAAACCGTATCGTTATCGCCCTTGGCTCAAATCTTGGAGATCCGGCAGAAAGCATTACCTCTGCCCTCACTCGAATAGCGAGTGAACTTGGACCGATCCTTAACGTCTCATCACTCTACGAAACACTCCCACTTTCGGTGCCAGGTCAACCCGACCTAAAGCAGCTCAATTTTTTAAACTGCGTAGCTCTTGTCGAAACTCAGCTTACGGCACCAAAGGCACTCTCCACTCTCCTTTCAATTGAGAGCGAGCTTGGAAGGAATCGGAAGGAGACAGTGAAGTGGGGACCTCGAACGATCGATCTTGATCTCATCGCGTTCGGGAATGAGGTTTCCGACAGCTCACCTTCGCTTTGCCTCCCTCATCCCCGCTTCTACCAGCGAGATTTTGTCCTCTATCCACTGAAAGAGGTCTTCTCGGATTTTAGAGATCCGCGGAGTGGCAAAGCCATCGATTCTCTTATCTCAGAGTACGAAGCAAGCGGGGCCGAAAAAACCATTTTGCGGGTTCTCTCACTCTCTCAAAGAGCTTCTTCGAGTTAGCCCTCCAGCATACTCCTCTCTGTCACGTTTGACCGGAATCTAGCCCTTGGATATCCTCAAGCGTCTTTTGCTCCTCAAGCATCGCTTTGAGCTTTGTGAAGAATGCAAATGTGAGAGGGAGCTTTTTCCTCCTGAAGACTTCGCACCGTTCTTCTCAGAGAGAAAAACTTATGCAAAACAGTCATTCCCAATCTCGTCTCCTAAAATTGATCAAGAACCCTCTCGTTCACATAGTGATTCTCTTGGCAATGGCCTTCGTTGTTTTGTTAGCCAGAGGGGGATCGGACCAGTCGCTCGTTTCGACCAAAGACGGAGAGGACGACGAAGAAGACGCGAAGGCCTCTCTCACTCTCCCGACTACAAAGATCTCTTCGAGTAAAGATTTTACTCTCACGATAGGAGATCGAGCAAAGGTGCAACCCGGGCTCACTCTCGTTCCAATCGCTGGTTCCGAACAGGTGATCCTCCTCAGTACAGAGGGCCAAGTAGTTCATTCTTGGGATTTCGATGTGGCTCGCGCGCGGCTCCTTCCAAATTGCAACCTTCTTGTGCTGCATGGAAGTAATTGGGGAAAGACCAAAAAGCCTTGGAAAAAGATGCTCAACCTCATTCGTGAGTACGACTGGGATGGCAATGTTGTCTGGGAATTCGAGGCCCCCATGGAACTACACCACGACCTCGCGCGTCTTGAGAACGGCAACACCCTTGTTCTTGCAAAGATTGCTGTTGAAATTCCTGGCGAAGAGGACGCAGAAGATCCGGTCGCTCAACATCCGAGAAGGCTTCGGACCGATAGAGTTCTCGAGGTGAATCCTCTAGGCGAAGTAGTATGGAGTTGGGATGCACATAAGCACCTCGATACAGCTTCTTGTGGGTGGAGAGATTGCGGGGAAAAGTATGAGGAGCATAGAGTTCGTGACGAATTCATCGACTGGACTCACGCAAACACGGTAAGCCCCCTTCCTGAGAATCACTGGTTCACTGCTGGAGATACCCGTTTTCG
>JAGRAO010000197.1:0-262 GCA_020434565.1 Bdellovibrionales bacterium | reverse complement strand
TGGTAATCTCTTAGTGCTGGCGCGAAATTTTTGGTCGAGTTTTATCGTCGATCGAGCTACTGGAGATATTGTTTGGACGTATGAAGGGGATCACAAAAATGGAACCGATCCCGCCCAGGGACTGCTCCGAGGTCACGAAGCAAATATGATCGAGCCGGGTTACCCCGGAGCTGGAAATATTCTTATTTTCGATAACGGGGCCTACAAGCTCCGAAAGCATTCAATTGTTCGAGAGATAGATCCCGTTTCGCTTGAAACCGTT
>JAGRAO010000196.1 GCA_020434565.1 Bdellovibrionales bacterium | reverse complement strand
TTGCTCCTGTTTCTGTTCAAGAAGCTTTCGAGCGAGGTTCAAGTTTTCTTGAGCAGCGAGGTCATTCGATTTCACTTTTAGTGACTCTTCAAGGAGAGGGACTGCCTCCTCTGGTTCCTGGCCGAAGAGTGCACTGGTTCCGGCATTATAGAGATTTTCAAATCGATCTTTTGAGAGTTTTGCCGCTTGGGCAGCTTGTTCGAAGTACTTTCGAGCATTTTTATAGTCTTTTTTCTGAAAGAGGGTACTCGCGTAAGCTTGCAGACTCCTCACATCATCGGGATGCTCCCGGATCTCTCTTGAAAAGACTGCTTCGGCCTCATCAAAATTTCCATTTTCATACAACTGCTTCGCCTCATAGGGCGAGAGTGATGAAATCGATGGGAGTTCGGCTCGCGCATTCCCGAGCGATCCAAAGAAAGCACAAGCCACAAAAATCACGAACCCTCGACCGCTCCTGAGAAAGATTGAAATGAAGTGAACAAAGAGAGCCAAGGCCACGAGAAGTGGTCCGATCTCTTTATAACTTCGGACGGTGGTGCTCTCTGCTTCAGAGGAGAGTAGCCCCGTAGCACGGAGAGGGTTCACGCTCCGGGCGAGTCTCTCGAGGTCTCCATCTCCAAGCTGTGCAATCTGAAAAGTACCTCCCGTCTCCCGAGCGAGTTCTTGCAAAGCTCCACTCTGGAGCCTCGAAATAACAATCTCGCCCTCGTCATCTTTTACAAAACGGCCCCCGCCAGCAGGTATTGGCGCTCCCGATTCAGTACCGACAGCCAAGACAGAGATCGGCACTTCACCTTTGCCAAGAGACTCGAGCACATTCTGAAGACTAAAATCGTTGTCCTCTCCATCCGTGATGACAACGATTCTTCCATACCGAGATTCGACTTCTTGGAGGACCTTGAGTGCCTGGCCGAGAGCAATGTTCAGGTTTGACCCCTCGCTTGAGATAAGGCTCAGTTCGATTGCTTCAACAAACGTCTTCAGTACCCCATAGTCAGAGGTCAGCGGGCAGAAAGTGTAACTCGTTCCAGCAAAGAGAACCAACGAGACCTTGTCGCCCTGACCCCGAGATTGAAAGAGATCGATAAGATCAAGGAGTTTTCGCTTCGCAAAAACCAGCCGATTTGGCTTGACATCCTCGGCAGCCATGCTTCTGCTGACGTCAAAGACAATCACCACATCGTCCCCGTGGTCAGGGAGTGAGATATCTTCGTATCCTATATAAGGTCGTGCGTACGCCAGGGCAAGAAGCGAAAAGAAAAACAGAGCGAGAACTTCGCGGGTCACAATCCATGAAGGCAGTTCAAAAGACCAAATTGAGAGAAGACGGCGCTTCTGCTGAAACAAGAAAACAAGAACCAATCCAAAGACCAGCAGGCCAAGAACGGTCAAATACCAATGAGGAGAGAGAAATCCAGCCATGCCTAACCCGGTAAAATTCGGAAAACACTTCTTTCAAGGAGACACACCAAACAGAGGCAGAGAGCTCCGAGCGCAAGTGGAAAGACAAAGAGCTCTTCGTGTTGCTGAAAATCCGGCTCTTCTTTCTCAGAACTCTCGAGTTGATTTATCTCGTTGTAAACATCTTGAAGACCTTCGATATCGTGCGCGTGGAAATAAACTCCCCCGGTCGTTTCTGCTATCAAGCGAAGAGTCGCCTCATCAAAGTGACTTCGCTGGCCCCCGCCAAAGGGAAATCCAGGAAGACCTAAACCAGTGCCAGAGGCGACCCCACCAATTCCGATAGTGTGGATCTTTACGCCAATGTCTCGAGCTACTTCTGCGGCCTTAATTGGATCGACTTTTCCGGAATTATTCACCCCATCGGTTAAAAGAATAATAGCTCGCGACCCCTTCTTTAGGTCCCGAATTGCCTTCAAGGCAACCCCGAGGCCATCACCAATAGCCGTGCCATCACCAGCAACTCCCACCTGTAGCGTTCGTACTAACTGGTGAACGAGATTTGTATCTGGAGTAAGGGGACTCTGCAGATATGCGTTAGAACCAAAGACGACCAGGCCAATTCGATCGCCACGCCTGGCATCGACAAATTGGGCTACGACACTTTTGACGGCCTCTATTCGCGGAGTGAGGCGAAATCCAGAGCGAAAATCAATCGTTGTCATACTTCGAGAGATATCGAGTGCTAACATGAGATTCCTGCGCTCGCGATTATCGATTGTCGCTTGAACCCGCTGGGGACGCGCAGCCGCTACAGTCAGCAACGCGATTCCCGCGAGAACGAGTCCGTATACGATTGGAATTCTCAAGAGCTGTCGCATCGAGAGCGGAATGTTCGCGAGTTCTTCACCATCAGGATACGAAGGGCAAAGCGCTCTCCTCTTCCTCCGAAGAAAAACGAGGAGATAGAGCAGGGGAAAGAAGAGAAGGTACGGATAGGCAAATGTCACGTCAGAAAAGCTCTTCAGAAGAGTCATTGGAGAGCCCTCCTTGCACGCTCACAGAGGCTTTTCGGTGAGAGGTCCTGATCCGAGATAGTTGTCGGTGCAAATCGAATGCCATCGATATCTCGACAAATCTGAAGAAGCAGAGCGAGTCCGTCATCGCGACACGCCCGTTGAAGCGAAACAAAATCCCGCGCAAACGAAGAGCCATAGATCCGAAACGAGAGATAGCGACGAAGCGCAAGACTAAAGTGATCGAGCGCCTCTCGCCGGGCTGGAGAACGCTCAATATCATGGAGTCTTGAGAGCAATTCTTGTTTGAGTGCCTCTTCCGAAACTTCTGACAACCGGCCGCGTTGCAGTAGCCGATAACATGCGAAAATCAACACAAGAAGAAATGCGAGCAGAAACCAAGCCCAAACCGGGATCGGAAATTCAAAGAGCGGCAAAGAAGTAATCGGATGCGGAGTTTCGGAGGCAAGACTTTCGTTCACCTGGACCTCCTCTCTCGAGCTCGCATGAAGTTTCGAAAATCCTGGGCTAAATTTGATGAGAGAATGAGTGCCTCTGCTCTCACCGAACGACACAATTTCCGAAGGGAATCTGCCTTCCATTCCTCTCGGTCCTCAAGTGATCTTCGAACTTTCCGACTCGAAGTATCCAGAATCCGTCGTCTTCCGCTCTCTGGATCTTCAAATTCCACGAGTCCTCCTCGTGGGAGAGCCGCACTCCAGTCCTCCTTGAGGTACACACACACAACATCGTGAGAAACACTCAGTCGTTTCAGCGACTCCTCAAAGACGGGAGAGACAAAATCTGAGCAGAGAAAGACGACTGAATGCTTGCGCAACTGTTTGCTCATGAACTGGAGAGGCGCATTCAGATCGGTCGCTTCATGAAATGGTCTGCTCTCAAGGAGAAGCTTCCATATCCGCTGATACGAAGACCTCGCTCCAGACGGCTTTACGAAATCGTGGATAATCTTTCCAAAGGTGAGGAAACCGAGCAGGTCCCCATTCTTGCGGGCAAGCGTGGCAACGAGACCGCTAAACAGCCTCAGGCGCTTGTTTCGCGAGGCAGAGATTCCGGACGACATGGAAGAGCTTTCATCTATTGCTAACAGCACAGAGAGCTGTCGCTCTTCCTCGTAAGTCTTCACAAATGGTCGCTTCGTGCGAGCCGTGACCTTCCAGTGAATATGTTTTACATCATCGCCTGGCTGGTATTCTCGAAGATCAGAGAAAATCAGCCCCGATCCCTTGAATTTGGTGCGATAATTTCCTTGTAGTTCGGATTCAACAAAGCGCTTTGAAAAAACACGAATTCTCCTCAGCTCAGAGGTAAGCTCGGCGAGTTCATGTTCGTTCAGTTGCTCCGAAGTGGTTCGCAACGCCGACCTCCTTTAGGGCACATCCACGCGCGAAAGAATCAGCTGGACAATATCGTCTGCCTTCACTCCTCGAGATTCGGCCTCAAAGCTCGGAAGTATCCGATGTCGTAAAACATCCGGTGCTATCTCTTGCACATCGCTTGGAGTAACGAAGTCCTTACCACGGACAAAAGCGAGAGCTCGAGCGCATTCTTTAAGCGCGATACTCGCTCGTGGAGAGGCGCCCCAGTCAATCAGATGACCGTACTCCTTCGCGGATCTGTCTCGAGACGCTTGTACTATCGAGACAACATACCGATCGATTTTGGGATCAACAAACACCTGATAGCATCCCGCACGTAACGCTTTCAGCCGTTCCAACGAAAGTATCGCCCGCAAAGGCTCTTCCTCAGGAGCGTTCGTTAGCATCTCCACCACCCGTATTTCTTCATCAAAAGTCGGATAATCCACCACAACTTTCATAAGGAAACGGTCAACCTGAGCTTCAGGGAGTGGATACGTTCCTTCCTGTTCAATTGGATTTTGCGTCGCAAGCACAAGAAAAGGGGAAGGAAGGGGGAACGTTTCCTGTCCGATAGTAACCTCTCTTTCCTGCATCGCTTGAAGGAGTGCTGACTGCACTTTCGCCGGGGCTCGGTTTATCTCGTCGGCAAGGAGGATATTCGCAAAGATAGGACCTTTACGAACTTCAAAATCAGCTGTTTGCGGTCGGTAAACTTCTGTCCCAACAAGATCCGAAGGGAGCAGATCGGGTGTGAACTGAATCCGAGACATGTGAGCCGAGATGCACGTCGCAAAGGTGGTGAGAAGTCTCGTCTTCGCAAGGCCGGGAACTCCTTCAAGGAGGAGGTGGCCGTGCGCCAGAAGTGAGACGAGCAGCCGCTCCACTAAAACATCTTGCCCAACGACCCGCTTTCGGATCATCTCTCGAAGTTCATCAAATGGACCGCCACCTGCGTGCTGATCGTTCATGTTCTATCCCATCTCAAACAATATGCTGCGCCGACCTTCCGCCGGCACAATCGGATTCGTGAAATGCTGCCGCTGGGGTCATTTCCCCCGAAGGACTGTAATGTCTACCAAGAATTAAAAGTATCGCCTGAGCTCACTCATCTCCCGGGATAGACGTCATACCATAAAAAATATTCATTGTTTCAAACGCTTATACAAGAGGTACTCAAATAAATGAAAGGGTAGCCAACACGACCCTAACAAACACTCTCCTTGCCGCTCGCCACCAGGGCAAATAGGGGGTTTTTCGGTGGCCCTGAGAGAGCTATCATTTCAGCGGAGGTCATCTCATAAAGTCTCCGCAACGAAAACCGGAGAACGGTGAGCAAAGTTTTATGAAATAGCTTTTCTTGATCTCTCGAAGTTTGAGGATATGAAACTTACTGAACCGGTTGGAAACACACTGTACGCGCCGTTTTTTATTCGGTGCGCCTTGGGGGCTTACCTTCTTTTGGCGGGTCTTCTCAAACTCGATTCTCTCGATGGTTTTGTCGTTCAGGTTCAGCAACTTGGGGTTCTCCCGAAGCATATCGCAACAGTCGTTGGAATTCTCCTTCCGTACCTTGAAATAGTCTCCGGAACCATGTTGATACTTGGGATGTGGACAACCCTTGGAGCCATCATTGCCTGCATTTTGCTTGGCGCTTTTATTTACGTTTTTGGAATTTTTCCGAACAGAGGCCATCTCTTTAACAAGGATGTCATCCTTTTCGCCGCTGGGCTCTCCATCATGTATAGTGGAGCCGGGGCTTTTAGTGTTGATCGCTTTCGAAAGCAGGGGTAATCCTTCTCGACACTCCAAACGAGATTCTCGGTAAGGAGCTCTGATGTGTTCCCGTCGGAGGGAGCTTTGGCCCTGATGAACAAACTTATCCAGACTCTCCCCAAAAACTCACGGATTCTCGCCGCTGTTTCGGGGGGCCAAGACAGCATGGCTCTCCTCCATGCTCTCGCTCAGTTTGTTCCTTCCCACGCCGCAAAGGTTGAAGTCTGCCACATAGACCACGGTTTGCGATCGGATAGTTCGCTCGACGTACAATGCGTAGCTTCTTTTGCAACTCAGCTTGGGATTCCACTTCATGGAGTGACACTCGAACCTTTCCCACCAGGCGAAAATGTTGAGGCGTACGCTCGCACTCTTCGCTACGAACATTTTCAGCGACTGTTGGTCGAGCGAGATCTGGAGTGGATTTGCACGGCTCATACCCAAGATGACGCTATCGAAACGCTGTTCATGAGACTCGTTTCCGGCAAGGATTTACGTGGGATTCTCGAGAAAGACGAGAGGCGGAGGTGCCTCAGACCGCTGCTCCACACCTCTCGAAGAACGATTGAAGAATACGTTGCATATCACAACATTCCCTTTCGGGAAGATTCAACGAACCGCGACACCACAAGGCTTCGCAATCGTGTTCGACACGAACTGATTCCCTTTTTGGAAAATCACTTTCCTGGATCGCAGAGAGAAGTTCTCGCACGCCAAGTTGACCTTGTGGGAGAGCTCATCGAGGTCTCAGATCATTTGGTCCAGATAATTCTCGGTGAAGCTCGGGAGCTTGAGTTTGGCAGCCGCGAATGGGCAAAGAGTCTTCGAGAGAGCCTCGAATCCAGTCTCCCAGCTCTTCACTGGAGAGTGATGGAAGAGCTCCTCTTTCCTTATCTCAAAAGAAGAATCGGAAGAGCACACGCGTTGCGAGTCCTAGACGTTCTGACCCACCAAACGGTTGGGGTAGAGCTTCCCGGACACTGGCGCTTTTCACGGTCGGGGGGTAGTTTTTCTCTTGTAAGGGGTGAATCAAGGGAGTTTTCTCGAAGCTAGTCATCCCAGAACCGCGTTTGCTCCGCGCGCTTTTCTCTCCCTCTTTTTTGAGTATTTTCTCTCTCAGGCTGCTTCTTAATAGAGTTGAGGAGCAGCGAGAGTTCCACCGAATTCCGAAAATGAGTCTCTCGTGGTTCTGCCCCGTGCCTCTTTTCTGATAGAGTGAGATAAGGGGTTGTGATCTTTCGTTAGCATCCCTCCTGAATTGTCGTTTGAGTTTTTTTGGGGACTTCTGAATTGAGCCAGTTTTCACGAAACGCAGTCTTTTGGGTCATCCTTATTTTGTTGTTCATGACGCTCTACCAGCAGGTAAAGCAAAACGCGAGCGCACGGAACGAGGGCGTTTTCCGTTCCACCGGGCCAGCGACGGAAGCGCTCGGGCCAGCCGTCGAGGCCGAGGGGCATGCCGCTGCAGCTCGACCCCACGCAGCCCACGCTCGCCGAGCTCGACCACCCC
>JAGRAO010000195.1 GCA_020434565.1 Bdellovibrionales bacterium | reverse complement strand
CAAGCGAGGGGAGGAATAATCGCGGGCATCGGCATTCTCGTTTTGCTCTGGAGCAGTATTAAGCTCCTCTCACATATTGAACGTTCTTTGAACTTTGTTTGGTCAGCCAATAGCGGCAGGACATTTTTTCGCAAATTTTCAGACTACCTCGCCGTTTTGATTGTGTGCCCATTTCTCTTACTCGTTTCGACAAGTCTCGCTTTAGCCCTGCAAACTGAGGGGCTCGCTTTTTTCGAAGGGCATCAGTTGTTACGGCCCTTCTCGATAGCGCTTGCGTCGGTTCCTCATATTACTCCTGTCTTCCTGCTCTTTGGTGCCTTTACGTTTCTCTACTCCTTTTTCCCTAATCGATCGGTTCCCCTGAGTTCGGCAATTGGAAGTGCTGTTTTTGCAACTCTTGGAGTGATCATGATTCAAGCTGTCTTCGTGCGTTCCCAGATATTTTTTGCCCAGTTTGGAGCCGTATATGGAAGCTTTTCTGTTCTCCCTCTCTTCCTCCTCTGGCTCTACTGCACCTGGATGGTCGTTCTCATCGGTGCTCATTTTGGTTATCTCTTGCACGAAAGTAGATACTCTCTCAATTCATCTGCTTTTTCCCTACTCTCCTCTCGAGACCAGGAACTCTATTCTCTCCTCGCTTGTGCCCGGATTGCGACCCGATTTCATCGCAGTGAAAGACCGCAGACACTTCACCGGCTTGCTCAGCTCACCCGGCTTCCAGAACCTTTGCTTGAGGGGATTCTTCAAAACCTCACTGAACGAGAGGTCCTCCTTTCAGTCCAGACAAGTAATGGCGAAACGGCATATCTTCCGCGCGTTCCTCTGGAGAGTTTCAAACCTTCATTCGTGTTGGGCGGCCTGGCTGGAGAAGACCGCATCCCATCGCTCTCTGAGCAATTTCAGAACGAGCTTGAGCCGTTTTCAAAGCTTTTGCATCGTCGAGATACGCTCCTGTGTGCAAGCGAAGTCGACACCCCACTGCATCTCCTTTGCTCGGTTCAGGAGCCTTCATCAGATTGTGATAAAGACCCGATACGTATGAAAAAGTAATATCTGTTCCTAAGACTGGATGGAAAGGCGAACAAGGACAAGGACAAGGACAAGGAGCATAGCAAGGATTACCCAAGGCTCCGCTGCACCACGAGAGATTCAGTCAGAGGCGGACGAAGGAGTTGCTCTCGAGCATTGTGAGCAGTTCTCGCCAAGTCTGGATGAGACTCAAACAGTCGGGATATCTGATGGAGGTGGTCGGCAGTTTGCGTAATAAGCCTCGCGGCATCCCCTTCGGCAACTCCGGCCAACCGCAAAAGCGCAGCAAATGATGCCCAATCGCTTGCGTGATACCAGGTAAACACCGTCAAAGAACCATCAGGGAGAACTTCAGTTTCCGTTGCTGTGGATGGACCCTTATACTTCTCACGAACTCGACTTACAATTTCGCGGAGCGGTTGATACCGCTCATCGTCGAACGGATTTTGCGCTAGAGAAAAATACATTCGGTGAGAGTCACCAGCAATAGAGCCAACAAGCGCAGCGAGCTGATCCTCGGGCAACTCAAAAAAGACTCCGTCCTCTATCGCTTCCGCAAGATGGAGCACGAGGCTCGTACACAATTCTGCAGACCAAACTCCTTTATCAGTGAGCCCTCGATCATCAAGATAGCCGAGTGCCCGAAGACCAGAGAGTGATAGCTCAAGCTGGCGGATTTGTCGTTGCTCGAGTTCCTCAGCTTCGCGAACCTTTCGCCTCGCTCGCTTAAGTTGTTTTTTGGCTGCTGCAGAAACACTCTTTGTAGCGAGAGACTCCTCACCACCATTCTGAACGGACGAGTGCTGATCCTGTTCAGGACGTTCGATGTCACTCTCTTCGTGCCGATTCCCCTCAAGTTCATGCGCCTCTTCACGCAAGGCTTTTCCGTGCCGCCTATCGATAAAGGCAGCCAAACTTCGTTCAACCGTAAAACGAAGATCTTCGACGCTTCGAAATTTCAAAAGGTTGAGTACTGTTGCTGGAGCTGCAAAGTAAGCGGAGCGAAGTGGCTCCGCTGATCTCTGAGATATCTGATGGATCACTCTCGCATCGCTAAATTGGCCTGGTGCGACAAGACAAACTCCGACCGAGTCCTTCCCTCTTCTTCCGGCTCTCCCTGACATCTGCTGAAACTCTGAAGGAGACAATTCGTTAAACCCTTCAGCCCCGCGCTTACTATGCGCCGTTACGACGACACTTCTCGCCGGGAAATCCACTCCAGCTGCAACCGTGCCAGTGGCTATCATCAACCTTAAGCAGCCCCGGCTCATGAGCTCTTCGAGAAGAAGCCGCCACTGCAAGAGTTGACCCGCGTGATGTGCCCCTGACGCAGTCCGTGTCAGCGCAGGATATTGTGGGTGTCCCCGAACGATATCAGGTTCAATTTGATATTTTGCAAGGATTGCATCGATCTGTGCGAGTAGGACATCACGACGCTCGCGGTTGATCGAACCGATCTTTGCTTCGTTGAGCCTCTCGACGTCTTCGTCACACTGCCGTCGCGATGTGCGAAAGAGAATACCAGGCAGGAGATCATCGGCCTCCAATTCAACGAGCAATTTTGTCACAGGAAATTCACGAAACATGCGCTCTCATTTCTCTAACGTCGGTTACGGCCGCCTCGCCCTCTTCCGCGAAAATTTCGCGATGACTGGTGAGAACGATTTCCTCTCCGATTGTCGTCACCACCATAAAACTCACGAATTTCTTGAAGAATTCTCCCCTTATCATCAACGAGCGGCAATACTCCGTATCGAGGATGGAGAAACCCAAGACGAAGCTCTACCGGACGATGTTTCTCAATAATAACCTCACATTTCTTTCCTCGAACCTCTTCAAGCCAATCAGCGATCTCAAAGGGGTTCGAGATCGAGGCAGAAAGCATGAGAAGTGAAGAATCTTTTGGAGTGAGAATGATACTCTCTTCCCAGACTGCTCCCCGTTGCGGGTCCGCGATAAAATGCACCTCATCGAGCACAACAAGTGCGTATTTCGCGCTCCCACTGTAGAGCTCATTTCGATAAATTTCAGTGGTCGCAATAACGACATCAGACTGCGTTTCGATCTTCCTGTCCCCAGTAAGAAGCCCTACGCTCCTCTTTGGTTCGAAAATAGACCGAAGTTCGTTGAACTTCGTGTTTGAGAGAGCCTTGAGCGGAGTTGTGTAAACCGCTCGCAAAGAGAGATCGAGGTATGCTCGAATCGCCTCGATGGCGATATAGGTCTTTCCCGCACCGGTCGGAGCAACGACAAGCGTGTCCTTTCCTGAAACCACCGATTCGATAGCGCGCGTCTGGAAGGCATCAACGACAAACGCTTGTTGCTCGGGTTTTCCGATTCCAGAGAGAAATTTTCTCCGGGCTTCACGCAGAAAGGTTGGCCGACTCATTCTGTCAGTGGCCCTCCCTCGTGAGCGATTGCGACCCGTATAAGTCGTAGCGGCAAGCAATAAATCGCTTAATCGGCTCGCTCGCCTTCTCGACGAGCTCCGACGGAGGCCCATTAAACTGGATTGTACCGTCCTGCAGAACGAGGAGCTGAGAAACGATCGGCAACAGTCGTCTTAAATCGTGACTGACAAGGAGCATCGTTGCTCCGAGTTCCTCGTGGAGTTGAACGATTAGTTCCATGATAACGCTACTTGCTACCGGATCGAGGCCACATGTCGGATCATCGAGCAAAACGAGTTTGGGGCAATCCACCAACGCCCGAGCGAGCGATACTCTCCTCCGCATCCCACCGCTCAGCTGAGCGGGCATCTTATGAGCGGCATGCTCCAGACCAACTCGGAGAAGAATCTGCTCGACCTTCTCAGTCACCGACTGGCGTTGAGAGCGAGCAAGAGAACTCACTGGAACAAATCCATCAACTAAGGGAAACGCAACATTGTCAAGCACAGTAAGCGAGTCAAACAGCGCCCCCTCCTGAAACATGAGGCTTACTTCCTCGTCGGCAAATTGGTGCCGAACTTCTCCAGACTGGGGACAAAGAACCCCTCCGATAATTTTCAACAATACAGATTTTCCCCCTCCGCTCGGCCCAATTAAACCAGCGAGAACTCCACCCTGAAGCTCAAAGCTCACACCGTTAAGAACAGGACGCCTTCCAAATTGATGATAAATTTCTTGTACACAAACGGGATTCGTTACCGTCATAGAGCAATGCCTTTCACCTGATCTTCCCAGAAGCCTTTTTGCTGCTTTATCTTCCAGGCGGGCTCTTTTCATGAGCACTTCCGCCGGAATCGCCAGGAAGACAGTTCCGCACTTTAATTGAGAGTTCCTCAATCGTAAACGGCTTCTGAATAAATCCTCTTCCGCCATTTCTCAGAATCTCTTCAACGGCATCTTCAGAGGTATATCCACTGATCACGAGAACAGCGACCTGAGGATCTATCTGTTTCATTCGTCGAAAAACCTCTTCTCCCGAATACTCCGGCATGAGCATGTCGAGAATGACGAGATCATACGCCCGCGGGTCTTCAGTGAACAATTCGAGAGCTTCGCGCCCTCCACCAACAGTAGTAACACTATACCCAAGATGTTCAAGGCTCATCGCCAAGACATTCCGAACAGGATACTCATCATCTACAATAAGAATGCTTTCTGTTCCCTGAGGAAGAGGTGAGGAAGAATCTTTCGTATCTTCAGCTGAGAGATCAGTATCGAGAGCGCACACCGCTGGAAACAAAGCGTGAACGGTGGTTCCAACTCCCAATTCTGAATCGATCCAGATAGCTCCACCGACTTCCTCAACAATCGCTTTCACCGTCCACAGGCCAACGCCCGTACCTTTTTCGGCTTTCGTCGAAAAATACGGTTCAAACGCTTTTCGCACAACTTGCGCATCCATACCGTGACCATCATCGGCTACCGAGAGATGAAGATATTCTGCAGCGGAAAACTCTTCAGCCTGAAACGCTCTCCGCAACACTTCCGCATCATTACAACGATCAAGACGGATTATAATCGCCCCACGCTCGCCTATCGCGTCGCGTGCATTAATGACGAGATTTACCAAGATCTGCGCAAGCCGACTCTCTACACCAAGCGTTATGAGCGGAACATCAGGGACTGAAGCAGAGATGACGCACTTCGGCGGAGTTGCCCCCTTCAAGAGCCGAGTTGTATCTCGAACAACACCACAGAGATCAACCTGGACTGGTTGCTCCGAACTGTCGAGCTTTGAAAAATTGAGAATCTGCTGCGTCATCGATGACGCTTTGAGGGCACCATCCTGAATAGCCTGAAGCGACTCGGCGTGATTCCCTTCGGGAGGAAGCACTGCTCGCAAATACGTTATATGACCAAGAATCCCCGCGAGCACATTGTTAAAGTCATGCGCCACTCCCCCAGCGAGCATCCCAAGGGTCTGAAGACGCTCACGGTGAAAACTCGGTCCACTCTGCTCTTCTGAAGCCGAAACGAACTGAACAAGAACCGATCCATCTGAGAGAAGAGTTGAGAGTGTAAGCAATTCTAGTTTCTTCCCCAAGAAATCAGAGAATGCTGCTGAGCGTTTTCCTCCAAGCCAAACTTCCTGGGGCAGTTGAGGAAAAACTTTTTTTAACAGGAGATCTTCCAGCCCCCTTACAGAGTCTGGGCCGGACGGCACAAATCGGAGCAAAGCTCGGAGATTATCATTTGATACGACAAAGTCCCTGTCCGACGAGACGAGACACGCCGGAACTGGGAGTTTCATGAGGAGTTCGACATATTCCTCAACCATCACCTTATAGTAGCTCCGCAACCCATCGAAAATTATGGCCCTCGACTAAAATCGATCCGAAGGACTCCCTTTCACGAAACGAGACTGCACACTCACCCGATTTCTCTATTTCTAAGAAGGGAATCAGTGACACGCGAACCGTAATCGCGTTACGGGCGGTCAGGTATTCTCTGCCCAGCACGACCCTGCCATCGGCAGCCCAAATAAGACGAGGTCTTCCCTTCTCGTACCCCTCCCAATCGGTACAAATGCTCTCACCTTGAGATGTGCCAAGGGCCTTCGGTTGTCTTCGGAAACTCTGAAGACACCCGAACACTTTCTCGAAATGGCATTTGAGGGAATCCAGGCCGGTCTCTAACCTATCGAAAAATCGGGAAAAACGCGATACGGTACTTTTCTTTGGATACAGAGACTAGCCGAATTTCCCGACCCCACCCTTTCGAAATTATTTTATTTCAATAGGTTAGAAACTGATCACTCCTAAACGCAAAAAAATCAGGGTCCTCCGGACTGCTATTTGGTATTCTCTCTCCCGAGCGGAGAGTCCGGATAGGGACTACACAGTGGGCTCATCTGTGATTTTTGAAGTTTTCTTATCTTTCGTGTGAGCGTCGATTGACAGTGTTGGTCAGAAAAAAAGCAACACCTCATTCGATCGGAACAGGAAAGTAGGTAAATCTCTTCAATCGCTCATGAATTGCACTGTATCTCAGGCTGTTCAGAGAATTCTTTTGAGGAATTGGATCCTTTTCCTCGGATTTTGAATCTGAACAGTTAGCCGTAGTCCGAAGTCCGGTATAGTCCTGGCGTGCATTCCTATGTTTTATTTGTAGGGGCACTTCAGGCCGAGCGAAAGATGAGAGGGCGAGGCTCAAGTTTGTACTTTTACAATCTGTGACCGAGGGAGTTTGAGGTATGAGCGATACACAAAAAGGTGTCGTTAAGTGGTTTAATGATGCAAAAGGGTTTGGGTTTTTGGAACACGAAACAGGGAAAGATGTTTTCGTCCATTATTCTGTGATCCAAAGTGAAGGCTTCAAAACGTTGAAAGACGGAGAAGCTGTGGATTATGAACTGAGCGAAGGGCCGAAAGGACTTCACGCAGTGAAGGTGTATCGATCGCCTGAAGCTATCGCCGCTTCACAGCGCGAACAATCTCAAAAAGCTGCTGCTGCCCAGGCTGCTCCTTCCGCGCCAGAGCAAGCACGGTCTATCCATTCTGCTGTTCAAGTGGAACGCATCCCGGAATCTGAGGCTCCCTATACTTCAAACGAAAGCACCGTCAACGAGACAATTGTAAAGACAGTAGAGGATCCCTCTCCCGTAGAAAAAAC
>JAGRAO010000194.1 GCA_020434565.1 Bdellovibrionales bacterium | reverse complement strand
TATGCGCATTTCGAGTTGTGTGTTGCAGATGATTCGTCTGCGAACCCTCGAATCCGTGAAATTCTCGAAAAATATGAACGGACGAATAAGCGAGTACGGTGCATTTTTAGAGGAGAGAGAGGGCATATCGTAGAGGCAACTCGGAGTGCAATACAACTCTCGAGTGGCCAGGTTTTGTGCCTTTTCGATCACGATGATCTTCTGATCGAAAACGCCCTGTTTGAAGTTGCTCGAGAACTTTCTCAACAGCCCTCTCTTGATGTCGTTTATTCAGATGAGTACATCATTAACTCGCAAGAAAAAGTTCGAGAGCTTGCGAGAAAGCCTGCATGGTCTCCGTTTTACTTTTATCATTATATGTATATCGGGCATCTTGTGGCGTTTCGACGTGAGATTTTTGATAAAGTCGGTGGCTTGAGCTCAATAGCAGTTGGAAGCCAAGATTACGATCTCCTCCTTCGAATGGCTCAAGCGGGAGCAGCTATTTTTCATATACCGAAGCCTCTTTACTGTTGGCGAGCACATGGTGGGTCTGCGGCCTCCCATCCTGCCCAGAAAGGATATGCTCTTGAGGCAGCGAAGAGGTCACTTCAAACGATAGTCGCCTCGCGAGCGATCTCGGTCTCCGAGAGTGTTTATCCCGGAGTGTATCGATACGTCCCCAAAAAGACTCTCGAATATGAGATCTTTCGTTTTCAGGAGGGAGAGTTCGCGCATACTCTGCGACTCGCTTCAGAATCGTCTGCGCCCTTTGTGATTCTCCAACATGAACAGATTGTCTTTGATCCGTTTGCTCTTCGAAGATTGGGAGCAGATATCTCCTTACCACGGGTTGGTATTGTTTCTTGTGTCCTTTATTCGGCCGTTTCGAAAAAAGTACTTGAGGCTGGTTACTCAGTAAGAGGAAACGAAATATTTCGTAATTTTTCAAACACTTCGATCTATGAGGCAGGAAAGGGAATGCGCCTCTGGTCTGGCTACGATGTTCTTGCTACCTCGGGCAAAGCCACTGCTTTTTCAACGAGATTGCTCAAGGAGGCATTGGAGTGTTCAGTAGCTCTCGAGAGTGAGAGGGCCATAGAATTGGCTATTTCGTTACAGGTCCGAAAGCTGGGATACTCCGCGGCATGCTCAGGCCTTGCTCGTGCAAAGTGGTCTGGGGGGGATCTCCCGGGTATTGAATGCTTCTCGCCAGAGGCGGACTATCACAAGCTCTTAGAACTCTTTCCGAGTTTTCGAGCCTTGGATTCCTATCATCCTCCGTTGCAGAAACGTTTTGGATTTCAATCATGAAGCGTTCGGTGACTGTCATAATCCCGGTCTTTGAGGCATTTGAAGAGGCAAAGCGGTGCCTCTTAAGCGTTGTTCGGTTCACCGGGGATGCGCGAATTGTTGTCATTGACGACGCGAGTCCCTGCGGGAAATTTTCGGATTTTATAGGGAATGAATTATCGCAGGCAAAGAATCTAGAGATTCGGCGTGTTGAAGAGAATCTCGGTTTCGTGAGGAGCTGTAATCTCGGCATGTCTCTTTTTCCTGAGGACGATATCATTCTTCTCAATAGCGATACCGTGGTTACTTTCAGGTGGGTCGCAAAACTTCAGGAAGCGGCGTATTCCTCTCCTCACATTGGCACGGTGACTCCGCTCACCAACAACGGAACGATCTGCTCGGTGCCACGTTTCCTTGTCTCAAACGACCTCCCCGATGGGATTTCGGTTGATGATATGAACTCGGTGGTCGAATCGGTTTCGAGGAAAGAGCGGATTGTCCTTCCGACTTGCATAGGGTTTTGTGTCTTTTTCAAGCGCGATATGCTCAAGAGAGTCGGCCTCTTTCGAGAAGATCTCTTTGGAAAAGGCTACGGAGAGGAAAATGACCTCTCTTGTCGAAGTCAAAAAGCAGGGTTTCTCGATATTGTAGACGATCAGACTTTTGTGTTCCACGAGGGGGGTCGGTCATTTAGAGAACAGACGAGTCTCCTTCAGGAAGAAAACCTAAAGACTCTCGCCAAACTTCACCCAGGATATCTTCCTTCCGTGACGCGCTTTTGCCGAAGAAATCCTTTGCGACGGATTCAAGAGCGAATTCAGTACGACTTGTTTCTCAGGGCCCTTAAGGACGGAAAACCGAGAATTCTCCACGTCGTTCACAATGGGCCATACGACCCCATCTTTCACGAGCTCGGTGGTACCGAAAGGGTAGTGCAGCAGCTTATCTCCGGGATTGACTCTTGTCATCACTTTTCACTTGTTCCCTCAAAGGCTGAGTACCTCTGTCGATATCACGGGAAGGGAATTGAACTTACTTTTGCTCTGAAGCGAGCGAGTGAATCTCTGAGGGCTCTCTTGCAGCCGGGTGTCTTTGACGTGATACATGTGCATCATACCCGGGGATTCCCGCGTGAAGAGCTGTGCTCAATTCTCCGAGAGCATCCACATGTCGTCACAAGTCTTCATGATTTTGTTGCGGTTTGTCCTCGATTTCATCTTTTAACTCCCCAGGGAAGGGTTTGTAATCTCCACGAGTGTGAGCGCTCGTGCGGGTATGAATCAAAATTCATAGAGAAGTATAGGGATGCTCACCTTGTTCTCTTACGGAAGAGTTCCCCAATTGTCGCGTACTCAAGGGACTCTCAGAGGGTGCTCGAGTCCGTGTCTTCACAGAATTTTAACCTGAAATATTGCTCCCATGGACTTTCCTTTCAGGAACGGCTTCCTTTGCGATTGTCTTGTCCCGAAAACGAGCCTGAAGTTCGTGTAGCCTTACTTGGAACACTTCCGGAACACAAAGGGCTTACGCTCGTGGAGCAGCTCGATGCGGTTCAAGCATTGCCATCCGGAAAAAATCTGAAAATAAAGCTCTTTGGAGATTCTCCGCGTCCGACTTCTTTCGAGAAAAGTGGAAGGTATGACGGCCTCTCTGAGCTTCGGGAACTCCTAGAGGAGTTTTCCCCTCATTGTGCGCTCTTTGTTAGCCGCTGTCCTGAGACTTTCTCACTTACCCTTGAAGAAGCACTCTTCTTTGGTATCCCCGTAATTGTTTCTCCTTACGGAGCACTCAAAGAACGGGTCGAGGAGTTCGAAGTGGGTGAGGTGTTGCGTGAGCTTTCCCTTGCGGCGGTCGTCGAATCTCTTGATCGAATTTCGAAAAACAGTACTTACTGGCAGAAGTTTCGTTCAAATGCTTGTGCGTATCAGCCCAAGCCGTGGAATGAGGTCGTGCGTTTTTATGGAGAACACTACGAAAGAAGAAGTGATACGAAAGCCGTCTCTGAGGTTTTCGATATTGTGACTGATGATTCTTTGCGAGCACGCAGTGGGCTCTCAAAGAAAGTGCGGGAGCGGGTCTCTGATTCACTCGATCTTTTCTTTTATGCATTGGCGAGAACTGGGCTGAGGGCTCCAGTTGAGGCTCTTACTCGTAGCCTCATACCGTCTTCCGTGCTTGAAAAATTGAGAGAACTCCGATGACGGGGCGATTCCCTCGGAGTGTTGCTCTCTCAAGAAGCGGAGAAGACGGGCGTCCCGTCCCTAGGATTGTGGTGGAATCATAGGTAAGTTATTAAAAATACTCCTCTCGCGGTGGACACCTCCGTTCTTGGCTGTTACTCTCCGCTGAGTTTAACTCGGTGGGCTTTGCCGAAAAATTGCTCGCCATCCTTCCTTGCGAAGGGGTGGTCGGGGCTCAAGTTGATGGTCACATTCTCATGAAACTCTCTGTTGTTATCCCGTGCTACAACGAAAAGGAAACGATCGAATCAATCGTTGAAGCAGTATTGAGTTCCTCTGTTCCAGATAAGGAAATTATTGTTGTTGATGATTATTCCACAGATGGAACGAGGGAAATCCTCAAAGAGAAGATTTCGCCGAAGGTAGCAAAGGTGGTGTATCACTCCTTCAATCAAGGGAAAGGTGCCGCTCTTCGAACTGGATTTGCCGAAGCCACGGGCGATGTGGTGATTGTTCAAGATGCAGATCTCGAATATGACCCGCAAGAGTACTCTCGATTGATTGCTCCTATTGCAGACGACAAGGCTGACGTGGTTTTCGGGTCACGGTTTCTCGGTGGGGGGCCGCATCGAGTCGTATATTTTTGGCATATGGTCGGGAATAAATTTCTCACTCTGCTGTCAAATATGTTTACGAACATTAATCTCACTGACATGGAGACCTGCTACAAAGTTTTTCGGAGAGAGATAATCCAAGGGATCTCGATCGAAGAGAACCGTTTTGGATTTGAGCCTGAAATAACCGCAAAAGTTGCTCGCGGTGGCTGGCGAATATTCGAAGTGGGGATTTCCTATTACGGTCGAACTTACGAGGAAGGAAAGAAGATCGGATGGCGAGATGGCTTTCGAGCTATTTACGCGATTGTAAAGTATAACCTATGGAAGAGGTAGGAGTTGGAGTAGAGGTCCATTCGAGGCCGCTTTGTGTTGACCTAGATGGCACTCTCGTTGCAACTGATCTCCTCTATGAATCCGTCTTTTCGTTGATACGAAAGAAACCAGCGGCGTTTCTTATGGCGCTGCTACAGCTCCGTTCTGGAAGAGCATCGTTTAAAGAAGCAGTGGCTGGATCCGTAGAGTTTGATCCCTCACTTCTTCCGTATAACAAAGAAGTCATTGCGTTCCTTCGCGAGGAACATGAGAGAGGCCGAGAGATTGTTCTGGCCACTGCTTCCGAAAGGGCTTATGCAGACAGTGTCGCAAGCCACCTAGGATTCTTTTCGCAAGTTGTCGCTACTGAGAATGGGGAGAATCTGAAGGGTCAGGTAAAGGCCGATAAGCTCGTCGAGCTTTTTGGGAAGGGTGGGTTCGACTACATTGGTGACAGCGGGGCAGACGAATATGTCTGGCGAGAGGCTGCCTCGTCGTATTCGGTTGGAAGCAGAGCGAAGAAGTATGAGTCCTTTGTAAGAGAATTTTCTCAAGTCCAAGATCTTGGAGTGATTCCCAAAGCAATTCGTGTGCATCAGTGGGTAAAGAATTTGCTCCTCTTTGTGCCGATCATCATGGCGCATCAGATACACGAGTTCAGCAAATGTGTGAGCGTTCTCGTGGCTTTTCTTGCCTTTTGTTTGTGCTCGTCGTCAGTGTACGTGTTAAACGATCTGTTCGATCTCTCTGCTGATCGAAAGCATCCGCGCAAGCGCTTTCGTCCGATGGCGGCAGGAAAGCTCCTCCCTCAGACAGGGATACTCCTCTCTTGTGCGTGTTTGTGTTCTTCTCTCGTTCTCTCACTCTTCTTGCCGCGCGAGTTTCTCGGTATTTTAGCGGTCTATCTTGTGACGACGACAGCCTACTCTTTGTTCCTCAAGAGCTTGGTTGTGCTTGATATTGTCATCCTCGCGATGCTCTACTCGGTTAGAGTCTTGGCTGGCGGAGCGGCTGCTGATGTTGTGGTTTCGCAATGGCTTCTTGCGTTCTCCATGTTCCTCTTTATGAGTCTTGCCTGTGTTAAAAGGCTCTCTGAGCTGTTGATGATGAGAGCCGCGGGCGAGGTTGAGGCGAAGGGCAGGGGGTATCACCTTGGAGACCTCCAGCAGGTAGCAACGCTCGGGGCCTCGAGTGGATATATGTCGGTGCTTGTTATGGCTCTTTACGTGACAAGTGAGGATGTTCGAATTTTATACCGCTATCCCGAACTCCTCTGGCTCATTTGTCCTGTTCTTCTCTATTGGATTAGTCGAGTTTGGATCCTTGCGCACCGGGGAGATGTCCACGATGATCCAATTGTCTTTGCGTTGCATGATCGGGTCAGTTATTTCGTCGGCTTCTTGTGCCTTATCATTGTACTCTTAGCGATTTAGGGATATCGAGACCCACGAAAATCAGTACCGGGGAAATGGCATGCGAAAATTTGAATCCTGGGGGCGCTTCCCCTCGGTATCACAGGTCATTCTTTCTCTCCGGAGTCGTCATGATGCTTTTCCGTCGGCTGATGGACTCAGTGTCCTTCCTTACGGGCAGGGGAGGAGCTATGGAGATTGCTGCCTGAACGAAGGTGGAGCGGTCGTCGAAACCTCAAGGCTCGATCATTTTATTTCATTTGATCGTTCTACCGGCGTTCTTCGGGCAGAGGCTGGTGTTACGCTTGAGAATATCCTGAGAGTCGTGGTTCCAGCCGGGTGGTTTCTCCCTGTATCTCCAGGAACAAAATTTGTCTCTCTCGGCGGGGCAATTGCAAATGATATCCATGGAAAGAATCACCATAGAGCGGGTACTTTTGGTCGCCATGTCCGGAGTTTTGAACTGCTGCGTTCTGATGGGAGCAGGCTCGAATGCTCTCCAGAAAACCATCCTGAGATGTTCAGAGCAACGATTGGTGGGCTGGGGCTTACGGGAATAATCTCTTGGGCTGAAATACAGCTGAAAAAGATCGAAGGCCCCTATATCGACGTTGAAACCATTAAGTTTCGCTCTCTCGATGAATTTTTTGAGTTGTCGGCGATATCCGATACCAACTTCGAATACACCGTAGCGTGGCTTGATTGTGTTCGTACCGGAGCGCAACAGGGCCGTGGCCATTTTATGCGGGGTAATCATTCATCTAAAAAAGTTTCGCGTTCTCGAGAAAACCTCCCTCTCTCACCTTTTTGTGTTGTGCCGTTTGATGCCCCATCCTTTGCGCTCAACAAGTTTTCAGTAAGTGCATTCAATTGGGCCTATTTTCATAGGCAGGGTCCTCGAGAGAAGCGAGCCACGGTTCACTTTGATCCATTCTTTTATCCTCTTGATCGGGTTCTTCACTGGAATAGGATTTATGGTCGGCGTGGGTTTTTGCAGTTTCAGTGCGTTGTACCGAAGGCAGATGACAATAGAGCATTGCGCGAAATTTTCCGAGAGGTGGTGATATCGGGGCGAGCCTCCTTTTTGGCCGTTCTCAAAGAATTTGGAAACGTGGATTCTCCCGGCATACTCTCCTTTCCTCAACCTGGAATGACTCTCTGCCTGGATTTTCCTTTTGAAGGGCAGAAAACTCGGACGCTCTTTGAGACTCTCGATACACTTGTTCATTCATTTGGTGGCCGATTGTATCCTGCAAAAGATGCTCTTATGAGGAGGGAGCATTTTCAGTCGTATTACCCAAGGTTTCGAGAGATGGAGCAATTTATAGACCCGAGGTGCTCGTCGAGC